>CAIPPE010000265.1 GCA_903866825.1 uncultured Methylococcaceae bacterium | reverse complement strand
TCAAAAGTTACAGCCATAGGGTCAAGGTCCACTCCTGTAACGCACCTTTATAGGGATGCATGGATAATGACACCCGTAACGCCTTAATGTCACTCGCAGCCAAGGTGGCCAAGGCATGGTAATTATCCAGATAGGTCCCGACATACCGAATGGTCCACAGATTTAAACCGGAATCCTGGCCACCGGGCTTAGCGGGAACCGGTGTTTTTGCGACCGCCCCCGCTTCAGGCTGCAAGGACAATAAATCCTTTAACCAGGTTTGAGTCTCCCGTAAAGAGCCCGGCAACATATCATTGGTGGGCTTATCATTACGGTCTTCATTTAATACCTGTAAATGATTGTCCGCCAAAATCGTTGAAATCAATTCTACCCGCGCATTAATCGTTTCCGATCGTGATAAAAAACCATCTTTAGTCTGTAAAGCCCCCTTAAGTGTTTTACCCTCTGCTTCCAGCTTGGCAATCGAATCACGCACGACCGTTTGCTGCTGCTGTATGCCTGGAAACGCCGCCTCACTAATCCCTTTTTTAACCAGCCCCTGATACTGCTCCTCAGCCTTCTTGGCTTTAGGCATTACATAATTCGGACTGATCACCGAAAAGTATCCCACTAACACCACCAGTGCAGGCAAAACACGTTTAAGCCATTGTTCACGTCGTTGTTCAGCGGTCATAATTGCATCTAAAATAAACCATCATTACTCAGGCAGGTTTTCTTAAAAACCCGTCAACCCCTAAATCCCGCAACTTGATTTCGTACTCCCAAGGCCCGCCACCGGGCATTAATTCCATGTTTTTCTTGGTTGGTGCAACAAAAGACCACCCCAGTAACGCCAGATGCTGCTCCAGATAAGTGCCTAATTCATTGGGTGAAGTTGAGTCCAGACTAATCCCGGTAATTTTAATTTCGTCCTTGCTGGTCTCAATACGCTCTACCAACAGATTTTTTGGACGACCCTTTGCAATCGCTTCCAACAACTTAACCGGTCGGTCCTGCAAACCCTGAATCAAACGCGGCAATACCTCGGAATCACTTTTTAACTTATCAATGGTAATCTTTAATCTGGCACTATTTTCCTGATCTGTCGCCAAGGTCTTTTTCATGCCATTCAGCACCGTTTCAATTCGTTGCAAGTCTTTAGACTTTGCATCGAACTCAACCATCTGATATTGAAAATAGCCAAAGTGACCCAAACACACTATCAGTGCCGTAACCCCGCCAGACGCCATCAATATCAAATCGGCATTCAATTTTGATTGATATTTAAGTAGTGGTAGCGCTGGTAAATCCCGCTTAACCAGCAATCCCGCCCACAACAACAGCCAGGGCGTAATCCCGTCTACCGTTGATAAATGCCGGTTGTAATGGGTTTCTGGCAAAAACTCGTAAGTATTATTTAACAGGGTTTCAGACTGCTCTACCAGACCTTGCAGGGCAAACCATTTTTCTAATTGCCCGCGCCATTGCCGATCACTTAAGGCAAACACCTGCATCTCAAGTGCCGAGTCGGACGTCTTTTTAAGTCCAACACACAGTTGAGACCAGCATTCCATACGCAACCAGTCCTCTTGAGTCGGGTCTTGTACAAACACAGGCAAACCCGCAGGATGCATCAAGCCCCGCAATCGACCACCGCCTTTTTTAACGGCTTTAGTCAGCTCGGTTAAGGTCAATCGCTTAATCTGACTGACCCAATAATTACTCATTTCGTCCTTATTACTTAACAGTTGATAAGCCAGTTGCATATCCATCGTAGACTGACCCGTTAAGCCCTCAAGCTCATACTGCAGCAACTGCCCCAAAAGCGCCTCATCAACCCCTTCGACCTGCACAGAAGGCATGCTCAACAGCGTCATAAACAAACCCGAATACAACAGCCAGACTTTATGACCGAAGGGTTTGCTTCTTAACGCAATTGCCGTCACGCACTCCGGCAACTTGTCTGAACTCGCGCAAGTCACCGCAATCATCTCGGCATTGCCCACTAAGCGTCCTGACCTATCAAAATCAAGCCGAAAAGCCTTTGCTTCAGTAATCAATAACAGCGTATTCGTTGGTCGCTTGGTTACAAAAGGAACACGACTCCAAAGCCTATTAATCAACGACAAAAAAAATCCTCAACAAACTCAACCGTAGCAACAACTAACGCCCCCTTAACAATACCGGTAAACAAAAAAATAACGTGAAACCTTGCAGCTTCACGTTATAAGAGGTATAGAAAGGTAAGACGACCGAATTTATAAAAGCAAAAAACAAGCCAGAACTGATAATTACTATAACTTCAGTAAGTTAGGTAATAACACCGAACAATCCTGGCTAAAAGAATAAGTGATATGACACACTCATGCGTGATATGCCGCACTTTTTTATAAATAAAGCGCAACAAACTGATATTTAAACATTTATAACTTGCCTAATATTAACCGTTAACCATCTTCACCAGATACTCGGTCTTTTGTTGCACCTCAGGGGAGGAGTCCTTTAAATCCTTAACAAACTCCGCCGCACCCGAAGGATAGGCTTTTAAAGCCTGCTGCAGTAAAGTAGTGGCTGCTTGCGGTTGATCTGCCAGTGCCAGCAACAGTACATGTCGATAGGCCTGTTGAGCCGTTGGCATAAACCCCAGCGCCTTTTCACTGACCGGTAATTTACCTGTCACATCCCCGTCTTTGCTTTTATCCAAAGAACTCAGCACCACCGAAATATAAGGCACCAATTCAGGTGTGCGGGTACTGATTTCCTGAGCTCCTTTAATAAAGTCCGGCATAGACGGTATCCAGTCTGTGTAATTTAAC
>CAIPPE010000264.1 GCA_903866825.1 uncultured Methylococcaceae bacterium | reverse complement strand
TTGATTGTCAGTGATAAAGAACAGACAATAAGTCGAGCCAAAGATTTAGCAGAGCGACTTGATAAAGTAGATGTAGAAGGTTTGGATCTTATTGAAACTATTTTGGTTTATAAGTTACCGCACTTAAGCCGCGAGGAGATTAAACAAATGCTATCTGTATATGAAGTAAAATTACAAGATACCCGCTTTTATCAAGAAGTATCTGCAGAAGGTGAACAAAAAGGGCAACAAGAAGAATGTATTAAATTACTGAGTCGTTTATTAAGACGTAAATTCGGCGTACAATCTGAACTTGAAACAATCTTACAAAGCTTCCCGACCTATCCTTTAGAAAAACTAGAAGATTTAGCCGATGCATTGCTAGACTTTAACGCCATGACAGACTTAGAAACATGGTTAGCTGATCATACTTAAAATGACAGATTTTATTGCTCAGTAAAACATGCAAAACTAACAAACTAAAGGCCTTAATCTATCAAGGCCTTTTTTGTGCATGCACCCAAACTACTCATTGCATCTTAATTTACTTGATTAAAACACATCAACATTTAATCCCTGAACTGCCCAATCATGGACAAACAAACCATCGAAACTTATGACCGTGAGGCTGAACGGATTGCTCAGTTACATTCCAGATTAACACCTGATCGGCTCTATACATTAATAACAGAGTACTTTACCAAGTCTGGCAACACGCTTGATGTCGGTTGTGGGATTGGACGAGATACAAATTGGCTTAATCAACACGATTATCCAGCCCTTGGTGTTGATGCCTCCGAAGGGATGTTAAAACAGGCTCTACACCTTTATCCTCAAGTACGCTTTTTAAAAGATTTCCTACCCGATCTAACCAACCTAAACGGTCAGACTTTTCAGAACATATTATGTTCAGCCGTATTAATGCATCTAAACAAGGCTCATCTTGAACAAGCCTGCCTTAAACTCGTAACCTTATTAAAAGCCAATGGACACTTGATCATTTCAATACGAGAAACTAATGCTGTTGATCACAGAGAAAACGGCAAGCTCTACGAACCTATAGATATCAACACCTTTAAACAGTTCTTTTTACAACACCAGTGCAAAGTAGTGTTTGAGGAACAAGAAATAGAACCCGCTCGTCAATTGACTTGGTATAATTTCGTCATTAGAAAGTAGCTATTCCTTGTTGCGCGGGTTGCCATTTTTGATGGATACCATAATGAGTTATGCTACAGTTATAAGCTTCTTGCAAAAACTTCTGACGCTTTTCAGTAGAATTTCCTGTTTGCACAATCAAGGTTTCCCTTAGTGGGTGATGACTTGTAATTAAATATTCATTACGGGCATGTAAACGCTCAAGTAATGGCAACGAAGGTAATTTAGCAAATTTCCCATTAACTCCTCGATTACAATCTATACAAGCCAAGACTAAATTCGCCACGCCATTAATCGGTTTGTCGGCATCACATTTTCTTAAGTCATGTGGAAAAAAATGATCAACATCGGCAAAGTCTTGGTGATTATTATCAATAGAAATTTCCCTGAAACAATAAAAACATCGCCCTTTTTGATAACCATTTAAAGATGGACTAGCCGCTGTAACAGGAACCCGGCGTAATTTATTATCAGCGAAAAACTCTCGACTTTCTTCTTTGTAATCAATCTGAATTAAATGTTTAGGTACATTTAATTCCCATGCTGTTTCAACCAAACGCCATCGTGCTTCAGTTTCTGCGGCCAGATTATCATATTGGTATTGCTCACCCAAACGATAAAAATTATCCGTTAAGATAATGCCACCTTTAGTTTTTCGTTCATCTATAAAAAAACGAAGGGGCAATTCTTCATTATGAACATTATGGAAAGCATCAACCACATTATTGAAGCCAAGTTGCACAGTTAAATCCAAAAGCTTGTCATGTGATATTTCATTTTTATTGAAATCTCTACAACCATCAAGAAACTTACTATTGCTTGAAGTACCTTGTTTATTACAAACAAGTAAATGCTCGGCAATATGCCTGGAAAACGGCTCAGCCAACTTGTCCAGTGTAATAACGGAATCACCGCTATCTTTTAAATCATAGAGTGCTTTGGCTAAAGCAAATTTATAGGAGGCGACATTGCGTCCAAACAGAATGATTGAACGCCAATAGTTTTCCAGGTTTGGTTCTATTTCATAAAATTTAGACATTAAGCGATAAAATCCTAATGCTGGTTTTCAAGTTGGAACTTGGGGACTAGGAAAAATAATATGGTGTAGGGCAGTTTCGCGATAGAAAACCGCCAATCCATACAATTTGTGATGGATTACCTGACGGCGAATCCACCACACAAATCACCCGCCATATGGCCATAAAAACCTATAGATACTCCCTGTATGGTAAATCAGCAATTAATGCTTGACCGGGACTAGCTAACCAATGCCAAAGTTGGTTTTGAGTAAGCTTACCCTCGCAAATTCGTAGTAACGCTTCTCCAAGATCGTGACTTTCAACAACACTTAATCTACCACAATCAGCAATTACCAATGGTACGCTGGGATCAACACCCGGATGGCAGAGGGTGACACAGAAAGTGCCTCTGTGCCCATGAATTTCGGAAGCTGTAAGTACCTCAGTTGCCTTGTTGTAATCAACAAGGCTATCGCCTTGTTTAGATTTAAGCTCAAAAATAAGAGCTGGAGAATCTTTGAGAAGCACTAGATAGTCAGGTGCGCCAGTTTTTGTTTTATCATCTAACTTCTCAAATTGAATACCTAAAACATTCAAAATAGCTTCAAACGCTTGTTCAAACTCTATGCCTTTATTGTTGTAATAAGCCCCAACCAATGAAATATTTGCACAACTCCGCGCCCTTTTTAAGTGCTTTACAGCCGCACGTTTTCGTTGATCTAATTTCCAATCTCGACAAGCATCCCGGAGCCAATTTGCTTTAGCTTGAGGAGCTGGCTTGACTTTAGCGAATGCTTTCATTCGCGCTTCACCGGCTTCTGGTGAACTCAACATGACTTGTTCTGGTGTTGAATATCCAAATCTGCGTAACGCAATAATTTCATGGCGAGATAACCTAAAAGCAGCATTAGGAATATTTAGACTTGTCAGCCATAATGCATCGTCAGGTAATCCTTCTGCTACTCGAATACCGAGTCTCTGGATAACACGCGGTAACTTCCTTAGCAATTCAATTTTATCATCGGCATTGCGTAACACTTTGGGTCTGCAAGAATTATGTACAGATAAATCTGCTGAGGCTGCAATAATTGCGGAAAATCCTTGTAAAGCCCAGACGAGATTACGGAACATTTCACCAAGCATTCCCGCACTCAGGCTGGGAAGACTTTTCTCCAATTTTGTAATTTCAGCTCCATCAACCCAATCCATACTTAATTTCGCAGCATTTATCGGAAAAATATCTGCGTACCAAACGGGTTCAGGCAAGTCATCACGGAAGATGTCTGCATCAATTAATCGTGCTTTATCTAATGGCCATGGCAAAAAACGTGATGCCGGTTTTCCTTTATAAGGCCTAAATTCTGGCGAATAAAAACAGGCGCAAAAAAGCAAGTATGCAAAACGATACATGTCTCCAGAATTGTCAGATTTAGGCAAGTATTGAACAAGTCGTTCGGCTTTATCTACAACATAGTTCAGCAAAAAAATTCCCGTTTCAGGTAATAAGCCGCTATAACCGATAGCTTTGCCCACCGGAGTGACAGATAAAGCCCCCGTACTGGTCTCAATGAGCAGCCCCTCATTAAGCAATTCATCAATGGCAGTAGATAACTGTGTAGGCCACCTTAAGAAATTTGTACTATTTCTGTCTTGTTCTCGTAAGGCACTTAATGTTGTACATATCAATTTTTGTAGGCTATCCCTTGAGTCGCACAAAGCCGATGCCACAAGCTGCAGAGCAAGCTGATTAAATCGCTGGGGCGTAACTCGAGATTGAAGCGATGGCATTGCGCCTAGGTTGAGATACTTCTTAGCTGCATGTATCTTATTAGTTTTGTGTTCGCTTAAAAATATGACCACCCCTTGCTCATGTTCAAAGCCCATACGTCCTACACGACCAGCCATGTTGTGAAATTCTGAGGTATCAATCGGATCGTAAATTCTCTTATCTTTATCCCATCGAGACCAACCAGCAAATATTGCAGCACCCAATGGGAAATTCACCCCTGCGGCTAAGGTGGACGTTGAGAATACGACATCTACCTTTCCATCCAGTAAGTGTTTTTCGACTACATGCCGTTCCTCATCCAACAAATCAGAATTATGAATTGCAACCCGGTGAGCCATAGTTCTAGCCAGAAAGGTATTTGCGGAAGTTTCAGGTAAATCGTCAAATACAATTGATAGCTGGATCGATCCACCTTTTGAGGACTGCGGAAGTAGCTGTTCCGCGAGGTCATACGTGTCCCGCTTACTCATACAAAACACGATAATTGGCACAGGACTTAATGGTTTATTGAGAAGAGAAACCAATATCGATACTGGATCAAGAGCTATTCCTACTGGCCGTGGTAAATTTTCTTGAATAATTTCTGGCTGTTCTGATGTGACAGTAGCAATTCCGTTTTGACTCCAGCATTCATAGCGTAGATGCTTTTCTCTGGCATGTTGAGTTACTAAAGAAACCCCAAGCCAATTTGCAAGATCGTTTGCGTCTCTTGGCTCTAACACAGCAGAGAGACCAACAAACTGTTTCCAACCAGCATTGCGAATCATCGTCAAAAGAATCTCAACGTTCTGCCCTCTAGATTTATCGCCAATTAATTGAATTTCATCACAAACCACAACCGTCTTTCCCATATCCGTAGGAATTCCTGCTGCTGATAGCAGTGCTAAGTATTTCTCATAAGTCGCCACCAGAAGCGGTACACTAAGCGGATCAGTCGGAGCATCGCCTTCCGCATTTATGACGTAATCGCCAGTAGCTATAACAAGAGCAGCGCCATTACCGTCTAAAAATTTATCGAGTAACAATGACTTGAAATCATCGAATTTCTGTTTAGCTAAAGCTCTGTGAGTTACCAAATAAACAGTATTGCAGCCCGTCTCAATACCATTGGCTATTGCCCATACTGCAATTTGAGTCTTTCCTGTAGATGTTGGGGAAACAACTAACAGACTTTCACCTCGCCCCACTCCAGCATCAAGTGCTTCGTATTGTACATCTGTTAATGCAGGGTTTTCGCCCTCTTTGAAAACAAGATCAGTTACAATTGACTTCGAAAGGCAGTGATGCTCTGGAAATTGATATTTCATTAATTATCTCGTAATACTTTTAAAAAGATGAAGTTGGTTTTATAGCAATTATAAAGTCATGTAAGTTGAGCAATGGCTTTTCGTTGCTCAACATTCAACGGTAAAAATCAAAATGTCTAGTGATTTTCTCAATGCCATTCGTGCGTTTCAATGCGAAAATGTAGAAATTAATAGAGAAATTAATAGAAATTAATAGGGTCAGAGTTAGTTATTTACAAAATAAATCATGCTTAATATTCCTTGAAGAAGAGGTTGGTACATTTCAACCGATCAACATAAGGAAATATTCTAATTTTCTGAGCATAACTTACACTAAATAATAAACCCTAAGACTCTCTTTGGCCAACAAACTTTCTTGCTTCCCATAGCGCAATAACCACTTCCATCTGACTATTATGTGATTTATCAACACCACCCATAACACGCTTCCATAATGCCAATGGGTCATTTGACCTCGATTCATTTTCCCTCAATAACGCTAACGCATCTTTAGCATATCTCTTATTATCAATTGACTTGGTATATTTCCCCGGCTTAAAACCGGCAATTTCTCCAAGCTCCGCTAAACCTAAAAAAGCAGATTTTGGGCACCCTTTATGTTCACTTGCTGGACTATTTGGAAATATTTTCGCTGCTGATGCTTTCCATGCCATTTCTGGATGAACACCGTTACTTACAGCACAAGCCGCTTCAACTGCAATTATTCCGTACTTTGATGTCATTTTATTCATAAGGCAATCTCGTATGATCCAAATCCATAATACCCATTAATCGCGTTTACCCTATTCTTACCCACACCCAACTCTATCGTGGCTTCATCAGATGAGAAGATGGTTTTCTTTTTCATAAAAGCTTGAAAACCCTTCGTTAACCACGCGTAGCGTAGCGAAAAAGTCTCATGACGACCAAAAGAAGCGCGTCTATCGTTATATGGTTTAATCAGACTATCCATGTGTTTAGCATTAGTAAGGTGTTTCAGTAAGGGTGGGTAAATGGTTCTAACTCAATCTACCGGATTCTAGCATTAATTTCTAAGCGACTAAGCATTATTTGTCTGGGCAATAGGACCACCGTTAATCCTCTCTTTATTAGCTGGGGTTCCTTATTCTATGAGCCTTAAAGCTTTCTTTGATAGGTCGTCACATTAACCCGCTGAATGCATTTAAAAATTCATTCATCTACTTATCAATTGACTCAGGTGACAAGATAACAAACGTATACGGGGTTTACCGTATTTAATTAAAACTATAGTCCACGTTAAAATAAAATGCTAAACTTAGTTTAACTTAGTTTAAGAGGTGGTTATGTATCAAATCAATATTCATCATGCTAAAACGCATTTATCAAAACTGGTTGAAGAAGTGGCTCTCGGTGAAGAGATTATTATTGCTAAAGCAGGAAAACCCATCGCGAAATTGGTCCCCATTGATAAACCCAAAAAAAATATTCGCGTACCTGGTAGCATGAAAAATCAAATTATATTCACCGATAATTATAATCAACCTATGAGAGAAGACGAACTTTCCTTATGGCTGAATTCATCAATTTTTCCTGATGATGACAACCACTCAATCAATCAATGAAACTACTTCTGGATACCCATATCCTACTCTGGTGGTTAAGTGACAATGACCAATTATCACTTAAGGCTCGCGAACTGATTAGTAATCCTGAGTATGATATTTTCGTCAGTCATGTCTCTTTATGGGAAATCCAATTTCTTATGGACAAAAGGATCTCGAATTAACAAGACATCCAAAATAATATTAGTGTCAAATACAATCTTCAACGGTATTTGTCCTCAAGATGTTTTTTATACTCACTTTCATCAAACTGAGTCCCTGCCAGAACACCAATAAATGATTGGGTTACAGGTAAATGACCTTTCTTCGCCTCGTTTATTTTTTTCCAAATTAAGCTGTTATTGTTCCTGCAACATTTTTTTAATCGCTTCTTGTACAAACTCATTAACACTCCCTTGCTTTAAAAGCTCTATGCCTAATTCATCAGGTAATTCAATCGCTAGTTGCATGTTACACCTCAAAATATTTATAACTATCGAATAGGGCAATCCAAAAACCCGTATCAGCAATAATCATTCATTACCCCAAAGGTGTTGCTTATAATTTTCTGATAAATTGCCGTCTTTATAAGTCCCTTTTAGTTTATCGACCTAGTATTATTTTGATAGTTATCTATTAAGCCATTACTCAACCCAATTTTCCATCAACAATCCCGATACACGCTCAAGTATCCTTACAGACTGTCGCGTTCGCTTTGGTGCTGATCGGCACGTTCAGTCATAAAATCATCACTAACGGTTTGCCCTCCCAAAAAGAAACTATCCCAAGTGGATTCTGAAGGGGCAATAATCCGCTCTAAACCCACTATCCGAACTTCCACTTTTTTCACAGAATCAGGAAAACGCATATCGGCTGGCAAACGCACGGCCTGACTGCGGTTATTGGTGAATACGGTACTGGATGACATGAGTTTCTCCTATCGATGCTATATGCCATCACAATATCCCAGTGAGATTGAAAAAATCAATCACTTTCTAAACCAACGATCACAGCCAAAGTACATGTGACAGAAAACGACCGACAACTTTTAAATAATTGATCAATATGTTTCGATGTACAGTGAATCAATCATCTTAGTTTAATCTCAACAATTACCGTAATGGCTGCTTTCTTAATTACTTAATATGCAAAAACAGCGATTAAGTCTATAACAGCAGATGATCAACCTATAACAGCAGATGATTAACATATAACAGCAACGATTATAACTATAACAGTAGAGGATACATTTATAACCGCTGTTGTTAAACACATAACCGCAACGATTATAACTATAACAGCAGAAGATACATTAATAACCGCTATTGTTAAACGCATAACAACAGCGGTTATAGCTATAACAGCAGAAGATATTTCATAACCGTAGAGGGTTAACGCATAACAGCAGCGATTATAGCTATAACAGCAGAGGATGCATTCATAACCGCAGCGGTTAAACGTATAACAGTCGGATCTATCTTTTAATAAGCGGGTCAATACTGATATCACCTCTGGATGACCCTAAAACAGGCGTAATAAACAATTGATGGGCTAATACAAAAATAATAAAGCTATCTTTATTATTAAATAGGTATATAGTCAAGCCTCACAGGATTTTTAACGTTAGGAGAACGGCATGAAAAGAGTCAAAGTACTTTTAAATTTTTTAAATTTATCAATCGCAATCAAAATTTTATTCTATCGAAGTATCATCAGCAATTTAACGGGTAACGCTTATTTTCTTGTGCCTTCTGTATCTTTGGATGTGGCAACCGCCGCTGTGGATGCGCTTGAAGCCGCGAGTATAGCGGCAAAAGATGGCGCACACTTAAATATTTCTATCAGAAATGATGCAGAGAAAGCGGCTGATGAAATCTTTCGAAAACTGGCCAGTTATGTTGAATTTACTGCTTTAGGTGATGAAACCACCATCATCAGCAGTGGCTTTGCACCTTCTCAACAACCTGTACCCACTTTTAAACCTGTCTTATCAGCTACTCATGGTTCACATTCGGGCAATGTTAAATTAGCGACACCAAAAGCACCCAGAACCTATGCCCATATTTGGCGAATGCGCAAAAAATCAGTTAATGGTATTGAAAATCCCTGGATTGATATCACCACCACGACACAAGCCACTTATGAAGTCACTGGACTTGATGTTGGCGTTGAGTATGAGTTTGAAGTCGCTGACTTAACACCCGAAGGCATTACTGAATATTGCCAAGCCGTGTCAATTATAGTTATTTAAATACTACAGGTTTATTCTTAAGCAACCCAGAATATCGGTTAGCAGTCATAAAAAACCGATTGTCTTTAAAAGGCAATCGGTTTTCTTTTATCTGTGGCGTAGAAGCGTCTTAAACTTATGTATACTGCCGAACAGATCCGCTTCAGCCGTGGCCTGATAGCGGAGAATCTGCCGGATTTGTTGCCAAGGGTGTTACGTCGGTTATTTCAACACTCAGTTGTATAATTAAACTATAGGAAAACGCCATGTATGCGATGGTACTTAATAAAATCGGGGCTGCCCTCGAATGGATGGAACTCCCTGACCCGCAGCCGGATCAAGGTCAAATACGCGTTAAGGTATTAGCCTGCGGTGTCTGCCGCACTGATTTGCATGTTGTCGACGGCGAATTGCCCAACCCAATAATACCTATGATTCCCGGACATGAGGTAGTAGGCAGAATTGATGCGCTGGGAGCCGGTGTGCAGGGGTTACAAATCGGAGAGCGGGTGGGCATTCCGTGGCTCGGACATACCTGCGGGGTTTGTAGTTATTGCAAAGGCCATCAAGAAAATCTATGTGACCAACCTTTATTCAACGGTTACAGCCAAAATGGAGGGTTTGCGACAGCCATGTGTGTCGACGCCCGCTTTGCTTTTCCGTTGGGCGAACTGGGAGACGCCGCTGACTTAGCCCCCTTATTATGCGCCGGTCTAATCGGCTGGCGGGCGCTAAGCCTTGCCGGGCCAGGCAAAAAACTTGGTCTATACGGCTTTGGGGCAGCGGCTCATATTCTGGTGCAGGTTGCGCTTTGGCAAAACCGTTCGGTTTTCGCCTTCACCCGATCAGGCGATACAGTTACGCAAAATTTCGCAAAGGGACTTGGGGCAATATGGGCCGGCGACTCTGACCAATTGCCGCCCGAATCTCTGGACGCAGCCATTATCTTCGCCCCAGTCGGCGAACTAATCCCTCAGGCTCTGCAGGCGGTTCGAAAGGGCGGTAAAGTAGTTTGCGCCGGCATCCATATGAGCGATATTCCAAGTTTCCCCTATAAACTATTATGGGAAGAGCGGCAGTTGATTTCGGTTGCCAATCTCACCCGGCAAGATGGAATCGATTTTCTGCAACTTGCACCAAAGATTGGTATCGTCACCAAAATCAGCCGTTATCCGCTACAACAAGCCAATCAAGCCCTAGATGATCTTCGCCACGGACGCTTCGAGGGCGCTGCCGTATTAATACCTTAAGTTAGTTGGCAACCGCACAGAACGAATTGAGCACGCCCAATAGACTAAGCTTCCTTGTCAACCCTTTCCGCAGGGTGCATGACCGGCGTTAAAAATGTGCAGGACAACATAACACCCAGTTTCTAATACTCATTAGCGAGATCATCCCTCATGTCGCAAAACTACACTTTGCAAAACTTTGAACAGGTCAAAGACGTCATTAAATACAGTAAAACTATTCATGAGCGCTTACGGAAATATTACCAGTCACTTAACGAGAATGACCGTCCAGAGCGCGAAAAAATGCTGTTGGATTACCTCATCGAAAAACAGGTGCAAATTGAAGAAGTGTTATCCCGTTTTGAAGAAGTAAACGAGCAGTCAATTCTGGACAACTGGATGCAATTTACCCCAAAAGTTGATATCCATCAATTGTTTGACGCCCCCCTACCCCAAGCTGAAATATCTTTTGAAGAAATTGTCCAACTGGCTGATTTATACAGCCATACCTTTGTAGAATTTTATAAAGAAGCGGCAAATGAATCAGAATTACCTGAAGTTAGAATGATATTTAATAACCTGGCAAATATGGCATTACAGGTCAACCGCCAGCAAAACAACGCTGCCTCGTTTAATGCAGTGGAGTGATAAACTAAAACTCGGCATTACTATAAAGGAGTAATGCCGATTCATCGATAAAGCCTCGCACTCAGTTCACCCTCAAACATTGAACGGGTTTCTAATGGCTAGAGTATTTCTGCTTATTCCTGATTAACCAATAACTTGTCGCCAACTGATGGGCTTCTTCTTGAGTCTCTGCCTTACCCAATAATTTAAGCGCAACAGCCGCTGTGCCGATGATTGAGTTTTCGGCAAATTCATCTTCAATAAGGCCTTGCCAAATTAATGGGAGTTGCTTTGGATCGAGTTCTTCTGTCTTAACATGGCGGCGGCTAAACAGGGCTGGCCAGTTTTCGTCA
Source organism: uncultured Methylococcaceae bacterium (assembly GCA_903866825.1). Taxonomy (GTDB): domain Bacteria; phylum Pseudomonadota; class Gammaproteobacteria; order Methylococcales; family Methylomonadaceae; genus Methylobacter_C. The sequence continues at coordinate 23,425 of CAIPPE010000264.1, read as the reverse complement.
AATAACTCACCATGATGCACACTCTGAACCAGACACTCCATATCGGGGTTACGCTCAGTTTCACCACCTTCACCTTTTAAGACAGCCGCATGCGGTTGTTGTAATAAGGCTGCAGCCTGTTGATGGACAGGACGATAGCCGGGGTGAAATATGCCCTGGATCGTGTAATCGGCGTTAAATGGATTAATAAGGCGTACCAGCGTATGAACAGGAGAGCGTAAACCCATCAGAGGTCGTAGCTCTATAATCTCATGTAGTTTTGGACAAAACTGCTCTAATGAGAGATAACTGAAATGCTGCTCTTTAAGTTGGTGTATTGTTTGTTCAACGGAGTTCGAGGGTTCAAGCCCCAGATATTTCAGCATATCCTGGGTATAAAGTCGGCCAGCCGTATGGCCTCCAGCACCGTGCATAAATACGTTAATGCCATGATCAGCCAATAGCAGGGCCGATAATAGAAACCAGGGTAAGTGACGTCGTTTACCGGCATAAGAGGACCAGTCCAAATCGACTAGGCCTGGGTTATTACTGAGATGACAGGATTCTCTAACCGCCGAAACAAACCCGGCTAATTCTTCTGGGGTTTCTTCTTTAACACGCATTAACATTAAAAATGCACCTAACTGAATCGGTTGCACTTCATCAGCCAAAATCATTTTCATCGCCTGATAGGCTTCAGCTTGAGTTAAAGGTCTTGAACCTTTTTTACCCTTACCAATAATACGAATAAATTCTGCGAAGGGATGTTCTGGGCTAGGTGTTTGTTCGTGATGGGTAAAAGTCATAGGGTATATAAATAATAATGATCTATTAAGAGAGCCGCAAACAGTAAGGTGATGTAAACAATTGAATAAACAAATGTCTTCATTGCTGTTTTGTTGTCTTTTTTACGCATCATCAGCACTGCGTAATAAATAAAGCCGATATCCAGGAGTACGGCTGAAGCTAAATAGATTAAGCCGCTCATGCGCGTTAAATAGGGCAACAAGGTTACACATAACAGCAGAATGGTGTAAAGCAGTATTTGTAAGCGGGTAAACTCAGGACCATGCGTTACCGGCAACATGGGAATATTGACCTTAGCGTATTCTTCACGTCTTGCTATGGCCAATGCCCAGAAGTGGGGGGGGGTCCAAACATAAATAATCAGAGCCAGCAGTAAGGCGTGAGGGTGAACTTCGCCGGTCATCGCACACCAACCGAGTAGTGGTGGCGTAGCTCCAAAAATACCACCAATAACAATATTTTGTGGCGTTGCCCGTTTAAGATACAGCGTATAAATAATGGCGTAGCCAAATAAGGATAAAAAAGTCAGGATCGCGGTTAAGGTATTAACTAACAGAACCAGGATCAGCATTGCGCTAACGCCCAATATGAATGCAAAAGTAATCACATTAGTGGTCGTTAAGTCTCCAGTAGGCAGTGGCCGCTTTTCAGTACGGGACATTTGAGCATCGGCTTTACGATCAATAAATTGATTGATGGCCGCCGCTGAAGATGCGGCAAGAGCAATACCAATAGTTCCGTAGATGAAGGGTTCAAGCGGAGGCATACCTGGCACCGCTAACAACATACCTACTACGGCGGTAAAAATCATTTCCGCAACAACGTTGGGTTTACACAGTGTTAAGTAGTTCTTCCAGGAAAGCGTCGAGGATTTGTTAGGCATTATTTAATTAAGTTCCAACTTTTATATTATTGTATAGAATACCGTGAACTATTGATTATTGAAATAGTCCGAATCGCTTACCATCATTTAAAGAGGGAGTTATGAAGAATCGATTACTCTGCACAGTGTTATTGTGCTTACCTGTGTTAACTACACAGGCTGAAACAAAAGTATCTGAACATACACTAAAGAATGGTTTAAAGGTTCTGGTCAAAGAAGACCATAGATCACCGATTGCCATCTCACAAGTATGGTACAAAGTAGGATCAAGCTATGAGCCGGGCGGTATAACGGGCATTTCACACATGTTAGAACACATGATGTTTAAAGGCACAGATAAACATGCCGCCGGAGAGTTCTCGCGGATTATCGCTGAAAATGGTGGGGAAGAAAATGCTTTTACCGGTCAGGACTATACGGCTTATTTTCAAACCATGGAAGCCACTCGCTTAGCGGTTAGTTTTGAGTTGGAAGCGGACAGAATGCGACATTTGCATTTATTGGCAGATGAACTTAAAAAAGAACTCCAAGTAGTGACTGAGGAACGCAGAATGCGCACGGATGATAATCCTCAGGCTAAAATGAATGAGCAGTTTATGGCGTTGGCTTATTCCAATAGCCCTTATAAACACCCCGTGATTGGCTGGCCTTCTGATATTGCCAATTACACGGTTGAAGACCTGAATGCCTGGTATCAACGCTGGTATGCACCCAATAATGCGACCTTAGTAGTGGTGGGTGATGTACAACCCAATGCTGTGTTTGATCTGGCAGAAAAGTATTTTGCCGAGCTTCAGCCCAGTGATATTAAACCCATAAAGCCACAAACTGAAATTGAACAATTGGGCGTGCGTAAAATGACCGTGAAGGTGCCGGCAAAGTTACCTTCTGTGATTTTGGGTTATAAAGTACCTGCACTTAAAACAGCGGAAAATGAAAATGAAGCCTATGCCCTGGAAGTATTAGCCGGTGTTCTGGATGGGGGCAGTGGCGCACGTTTATCAACCCACTTAGTGCGTGGTAAACAGATAGCGGTCTCTGCCGGAGCCGGTTATGGGCTAACGTCTCGCTTGTCTAATCTGTTTGAACTTGAAGCGACACCTGCCGAAGGTAAGACGGTAGCTGACCTAGAAGCCGCTTTAAAAGCTGAAATTAAAAAACTGCAACAAGACTTAATCAGTGATGATGAGTTACAGCGCATTAAAGCCCAGGTTTTAGCCACAGATATTTATCAAAAGGATTCTGGTTTTTACCAGGCGATGGAAATAGGCACATTAGAAACTGCAGGACTTGGTTGGCAAAAGGCAAATGAGTATGTGCCTAAGGTTAATCAAGTGACTGCAGAACAAGTGCGTGAAGTAGCTAAAAAATATTTAGTGGATGATCACTTAACAATAGCTTATCTAGAGCCGCAAGCGATTAATACAACGACTGAAAAAAAGGGAGCTAAGTAAATGCGTATTTGTTTTTTCAAAAAGACTACTTTTTTAGGCTTAGGACTTATCTTATTAACCTTTGGACAGCTGTCCCACGCCGCTGCAAAAATTGATAACTGGCAAACATCACAAGGTAGTCGTGTTTACTACGTGCATACAGAAGGTCTGCCGATGGTGGACATACAAGTGGTTTTTAACGCAGGGAGTGCGAATGATGGACAACAATTTGGATTGGCTGCCTTAACAGCAGGCTTACTGGATGCCGGTGCAGGCAAGTGGAATGCCGACGAAATTGCCCAGCGTTTTGAAAGTGTAGGCGCTCAATTTAATATTAGCAGTTCAATTGATCTGGCAACTTTATCGTTAAGGACATTAACCGAAAAGCCTCTATTCGATAAAGCGCTTGAAACCGCCCAGGTTATTTTGACGCAACCCACCTTTAAAGACGCGGATTTTAAAAGAGAAAAGAATAGAACCCTGGCGGGAATCAAGCAGCAAGAGGAATCACCGGGCGCGTTGGCGAGTATTGCTTTTTATAAAGCACTCTATGCAAATCATCCTTATGCCCATTCAGAATCAGGCGATATCAAGACCGTCTCTGGCTTTAAGACAGAAGACGTAAAGAGTTTTTACAAGAAATATTATGTAGCTGCAAATGCTATTGTTGTAATAGTCGGTGATGTGTCTAAAGAGCAAGCCGAACAAACCGCAGAAAAATTACTTTCTGGTTTACCGGTTGGCAAAAAGCCGGAAGGTTTACCTGATGTCACTCAGCCATTAGCCGGAGCACAACAACATATTGAGTTTCCTTCTTCACAAACGCATGTGTTAGTGGGTTTGCCTGGTAGTTACCGCAAAGATCCTGACTATTTTAATTTGTATGTGGGTAATCATATACTGGGCGGTAGTGGTTTAGTCTCTAAGCTGTTTGACGAGGTCCGCGAAAAGCGAGGTCTGGCTTATAGCGCTTCAAGTAGTTTTATGCCATTGTCGAAGCCAGGTCCGTTTTTAATTAGTTTACAAACCCGTAATGATCAAACGACTCAAGCTTTGCAAGTACTTAACCAAACCCTAACTGATTTTATTACTAAAGGCCCCTCTGATGCAGAATTAACTGCGGCCAAGAAAAATATAACCGGCGGTTTTGCATTGCGCTTTGATACCAATAAAAAGCTGGCTAACTATGTAGCGATGATAGGTTTTTATGATATGCCACTGGATTATCTGGATACCTTTGAACAAAAAGTAGAGGCGGTAACTGTAGCCTCAATAACTGAAGCCTTTAAACGTCGCGTTAATCCACAGTTACTTCAAACAATTACCGTAGGCAAGTCAGCCGAGAAAAGTGTCAAATAAACTTAGAATCATCGGGGGCGACTGGCGTAGTCGCTCCATAACGTTTAATGATGCACCCGGTTTAAGACCCACGCCAGCACGAGTAAGAGAAACAGTCTTTAACTGGTTGCGGAATGATATTTTAGCCAGTCGCTGTCTGGATTTATATGCCGGCAGCGGCGCTTTAAGTTTCGAAGCAGCCTCCAGGGGCGCCAAGTCAGTTGTCCAGGTTGAAAACAATCCTTTAGCCTGTCGAGCCTTAAAAGAAAATGCTGTGAAATTGGGTGCTACGCAAATTAAAATCGCTCAGTCAGAGACCTTTCGTTATCTGGCGGGTGATGCTGAGGAATTTGATGTGGTGTTTATTGATCCTCCTTTTGGTCAGGGTCTGGCTATTCAGACCTGTCAGTGGTTAGAAGATAAAAGATGGCTGAGTGCTCATGCAAAAATATATGTTGAAAGCGAAAGTACTCTAAAGCTTGAAGGAATCCCGGAAAACTGGCGGTTACTTAAAAGTAAAGTGGCTGGTGAGGTGGGGTATCACTTATTTGATCGGGTGAGTTAACTTAATAAATTCTTGTTTATACGCTATCATAAGGCAACGATTCTATATCCGTGTTGCTATCCAATTATAATTAATAGTGTTGACAGTTTTATTATGAAAAATTCTAGGCTTATTCTGTTCTTATTGATCGTTGTTACTGTCAACGGTTTGTTTTCCTGGTTATGTAATTTACCTCAGAATGCTGGGCCTGATGTCCCGGATGGTAAAATTAGCAGTTTCTCCTACGCCCCTTTTCGTGAAGGACAAAGTCCATTAACCAGAAAGTTTCCCAGGATCGAACAGATAGATGATGACTTGCGCTTGCTCGCGGGAGAAACACATTCAATACGCACCTATTCCAGCATGGACGGGATGGAAGAAGTGCCCGCCATTGCACGTAAATATGGACTTAAAGTCATTCAAGGTGCCTGGATAGGCGGAATTGCAAAAAATAACGATGCTGAAATTAAACAATTAATTAGATTAGCTAATGAGTATCCAGATGTCATTACCCGTGTCATAGTGGGTAATGAGGTTTTATTGCGTGGAGAGCAAAAACCTAATCAGTTGTTGAAATATATTCGAGAAGTCAAGCAGTCCATTAAACAACCGGTTTCTTATGCGGATGTCTGGTCATTTTATTTACGCTATCCTGAAGTTGTTCAGGAGCTGGATTATTACACCGTACATATTTTGCCTTATTGGGAAGATGAGCCGCTTAAAATTGATGAAACAGCCGCACGTGTAGAAGAGAATTATTCAAAAATTCGTGACGCCTTTCCTGGTAAGCCTATTTTAATTGGTGAGACTGGGTGGCCAAGTGCTGGGCGTCAACGCGGAGGAGCTTTGCCTGGTGTGGTTAATGAAGCCAAGTTTATTCGTTCCCTGGTTCAGTTAGCGAATAAAAACGGGTTTGACTACAATATCGTTGAAGCCTTCAATCAGCCTTGGAAAAGTAAACTTGAAGGCGTTGTGGGAGCCAACTGGGGCGTTTATTCCGCAGATCGTGAGCGGGTTTTTCCTTTAACAGGGAATGTGGTTGATAATCCGAAATGGTCAAAACGGTTGCTGTTTGCCAGTTTCCTGACTTTGATTGTGATCAGTGTGCGCCTGAAATTACTTCAGGAATTAACCCCGCCGCATCAACTTTTGTTTCTAGGTTTTACCCAATTGCTTAGCGCCTTAGTGGTTAACCAGATGGATAATTACTGGTATACCAGTTACAGCCTGATCGAACGCTTCCAGGTGCTTTTTATCGGTGGTTTAAGTTTGTTGCTGGGGGCGGCCATTCTGCAGCGAACGCTTGAGTTGTTCAGTGATAAATTTACCGAGATAACGGGCTTATGGATTCGTTATTTAGTGCTGGCGTTCGTTGCGGTCGCACTCTATAAGTCCCAATCATTGGCAATGAGTGGGCGGTATCTTAGTTTCCCTTATCCATTAACGTCTGTTCCTGTCTTGGGTATTATCGGGTTTATGCTGATCCGTTATTTTAAAAACGGACATGACTGGGCTACAGCCTTAGAGTTTAATGATTTATTCGGTTCGCGGGTATTTTCAGTGGGGCGCACTAAAGCGATCAGTGTGGCGTTAGCCATTCTTGGGGTGATCCTGATTGGTATCGAAACGGTTTTTGTTCTACAAAGTGCTAATTATGAGACCGCATACCCCAACTTTTTTGCCAGAATGTACGAAGTATTTCTGGTGACTATCAATTACAACCAGCTCTTAGGCTGGGCAATGTTGATTGGGGCTTTAATTATCAGAATACCCTTACGGATTTCTGCCTTTGCTTTGGCTTTTATGTTGGCAGAGATTATCTTGGGTGAAGCTTACGCTTTTACGACCTTACACGATTTTATCGATATATACCCCAATTTAATTGAAAGATTTTGGCAGGGGTTTTGTTACACCATCACTAATACTCAATTGTTACTCTGGGTTGCGAGTGTATTAATACTGGCCGTCACATTATGGGACTATGAGGAGCAGCAACTGCATAGTCATTAGTTTTAAACCTTTGTCAGGCAGGTTTTTATGTCTACCTTGTTAAAATCTAAAACCTCCGTTGATAGTTTTGTTCGTTTTATCTCTACCTCACTGAATAGTGTGTTGGAAGCCCATAAAGCGATCAACTCTGAAGATAAATTTTTGGCTTTGTTTCATCGTTGTGTGAGCGAAGTGCCTGCTTATCGACAGTTTTTAGATGCGCGCGGTATACGACCAGAAGAAATTAACACTTTCTCAACTTTTAAAACTCTCCCTTTAATGAATAAGCCTGATTATATGCAGGCTTATCCGTTACCCCTGCGTTGCCTGGGTGGCAGTTTAGCGGATGCTGATCGTGTCGCTGTGTCTTCTGGCTCAACGGGCAAACCTACGTTTTGGCCCCGTTCTATGGTTTATGAACTGGATGTTGCCCGATACTTTGAACAGGTTTTTTATGATAGTTTTCGTATTCAGGAACGAAGCACGCTGGCTGTGGTGTGTTTTGCTCTAGGTAACTGGGTCGGTGGCCTGTATACCACGTCCTGTTGTTGGCATTTAGCCAGTAAAGGGTATCCTTTGATGGTGGCGACACCGGGTAATAACAAAGCCGAAATCTTTCGGATAGTCCGTGAGTTAGCGCCCCATTTTGAGCAGACCGTATTACTGGGCTATCCGCCTTTTATAAAAGATGTGATCGATACCGGTCTGGTTGAGGGTATTGATTGGTCTCACTATCAAACCAGGTTAGTTTTTGCAGGGGAAGTCTTTAGTGAAGAATGGCGGGACCTGGTTGGCCAGCGTGTAGGGTCTGGGTCACCGTGTTTTGATTCTTCATCACTTTACGGAACAGCAGATGGGGGAGTTTTAGGTATTGAGACGCCTTATAGTATTGCTATTCGGCGCTGGCTGGCTAAGCATCCCAAAGCCGCCCGGCTTTTGTTTGGTGAATCAAGGTTACCTACCTTGGTGCAATATGATCCAGTAAATCGTTTTTTTGAGACCCATGAGGGCACACTGGTTGTTTCGGCTGAAAATACAGTCCCTTTGGTGCGATATCATATTGCAGATAAAGGGGGCGTATTGAGCTTTGATGAAATGTGGACATTTTTAATTGAACAGGGCTTACACTCTTTTAATGAACTGGGTCTGCCAGAAGCTTTTGAGCCTAGGACATTACCTTTTGTGTATGTGTTCGGGCGGGCCGACTTCACGGTGTCGTATTATGGTGCAAATATTTATCCAGAAAATGTCACGGTGGGTTTAGAGCAGGCAGAAATCATTCAATGGGTAACCGGTAAGTTTGTACTTGAAACGCAAGAAGATGACAAAGGCGACAAATACTTACACATCATGGTTGAGCTATTGCCGAATAGTGCTGCCGAAGCCGGTTTATCCTCAGTCATTGCAAGCTCTATTCGCGAACAGCTCTTACGATTGAACAGTGAGTTTGCTAATTACACCCCAGCAGAACGGCAATTGCCATTAATTACGTTGTGTCCGTTCGCTGATCCTGAATATTTTCCTGCGGGTGTTAAACATCGCTATACGCGTAAATGAACCCTGACTATCTATTCGTTTATGGGACATTAAGACGTGGTTCTGGTAATGATCTGTGTCATTTTTTGGAAGAACACGCTGAATTTGTCGGCTATGCAAATTATCAGGGTCAACTTTATGAAGTTGATTATTATCCGGGTGCTGTGCCATCCGATAACCCCTTAGATCAGGTTCGTGGCGAGTTATATCGTTTACCCCCCCTTGAGCAGGCAGATTTTGTATTGTCGATTTTAGATGATTACGAAGAATATGGTCCTGCATTTCAGGCCCCCACAGAATTTGTTCGACGGGTTCAGCGGGTTCAGTTTGAAAGTGGAGAAAGTGTTCTTGCATGGGTCTATCTTTACAATCGGGTGACCGATAAACTTAAAAAGTTGTGTTCTGGTGATTTTATTAAGGAACGATGAACTGATCAAAGTAAACGATTAATATCAATTCGGTAAAGTACTTGCTTTAAAACCAATGTTTAACTACATATTGAGCAGAATTACCGTTACGGAACTATTTTACATTTTTGTACTACTGGACTTCAAACCTCCTGAGCAACCATCAACTAAAGCGGATAGTTACTCAGGCTTGGAAGAGAAGAGTCTAACCGTTTAAACCTGCAAAAATTTCACGAACAGAACGAGCTATAGTTAATCAGCATGGGCCTGTTACCGTATTCATTAAGGTTTAATGTTATAAAACTGATTTATTTCCTCTTTCAGCATATCCCATTTATCTGAGCTGTCCGGCCAGTGCCTTTTATCAAACCCCGGCGCCTTGCTTAAGGTAGTCTTATCAACATCCAGGATGTAATAATTCTTGTCGCGAGTCCAATCCAACGCCTTCCATGGTAAGGCAAAGACCTTGTTCCCCACACCCAATATACCGCCGAAAGAAACAACGGCATAGACAACTTGACCACTATCGGGATCAAGCACCAGATCCTTAATGTCGCCAAGGTTATCTCCACTGATGTTTTTCACGTTAGTACCGATGATCTTGCTGGCCCTGCTCACCTGCTGCATTGACTTATTGGAAGCCTGGTTTAGTTTGATCGATTCCTCCTTAAGCTCCTGGTTGAGTTCCTTCTGGACTTCTTTGACACCCTGCTTTTTTTCAAAAAGTTCTTGCTGTTTCTCCTGTACGTCTGTCGCATAGACAGTAGCGACGAATGTCAAACTCACAAATGACAACGCTAAAATGGGAATTACTTTATTCATTCGAATCTCCAATTGTTTAAAATGGTTTGTATCCAGCCATGTTCTGGAATTGGCTGGGTGTGTCGGGTCTGTTCACAGGCCCAAACAAAATCTAACTGATATAACAGGCTTGGTCGGTGCGGTATTTAACAGATGAACTGTTTTGAAGTGTTCCGGGGATTGAAGTGCTGTACTAAGAAAACGCATGATAGTGCTCAAGATAAGTTGACTAATCTAGTGTATAAAGTTTATGAGCGCACGTTTTTGTACCACAGAATTTCAAACCTCTAATACTGACTCACGCCTACACATCTTCTAAATTAATAATACAAACTAATGAAAAGTCATTTCTTTGCTTATCTAAGTAAAATTCGATGGATACAACGCTGGGGATTAAAACGTAATTCAGTGCCTAAAAATGTGATGGAGCATAGTTGGGAAGTAGCCGTTATTTCCCATGCATTAGCTCTTATTCGTAACAGATATTACGACGCCAACCTTGATGTGAACATGATTGCAGTTGCGGCATTTTATGCGGTCTCTCTCCTTACTTAGTATCCCACCCCGATTGAAATTGCTTTTTCAAATATTAAATAGTCATTTTCTAAGTAGCTCATCTAATGTTAATTCATAACTAGAAGTAAATGTATTTAAAAAAAACTCAACTTCTGGCATATTCATTAATTTTAGTTTTTCTTTAATGTCTTTTTCAGCAATCGAAAACTCAAAGTTTCCTGCGGCGAGTTCCATTTTACATTTCAAATAAGCGGAAATTGTATCCGCCGCTTTAATAATTTTTTTGTTTTCCGAGGGTACTTCTTCTTCAATCATGATAAACTTGTAATCATTTTTAAGCTCTTCAGGTAACAAGTTTAATAACTCATGCTCAGCTTGATTTTCGATTAATTTGTACGATTTTGTAATTTCTGGAGAATGGTACTTGATCGGCGACGCCATGTCACCTGTAAGGATTTCGCTACAATCGTGAAACAATGCAGCAACTGCAATAGTGTTCACATCAAGATTGCCGTCGAAATATCTGTTACGAATAAGAGCTAATGCATGGGAAATAACAGCTACTTCCCAACTATGCTCCATCACATTTTCAGGCACTGAATTACGTTTTAATCCCCAGCGTTGTATCCATCGAATTTTACTTAGATAAGCAAAAAAATGACTTTTCATTATTTTTTATTATTATTAACTTATAAGAAACAAAATGGTTAGCCAATATTATATTCATCAATTGAATACATACATCAAGATCATTATCTCATCATAGACTCAATTTTACCTAAGATTCGTAAAATTTCTGAATATTTTATTCTTCCTATTTGGAATTTATTAAGAATACTATACCCCAACCCCTATTAATGGATTGTCATTGGCCTTTGTACGCGAAGGAATGAGGGTTAGACTTGGCTTGTATCCAGAAAACATGAGTAATTCTTTGTAATTTCGAATGTGCAGAGGATCAAATGCCATAAATATATTGGTATTGGCAGAACCGCGTCGGCGGCTTTAAAAAATAAAATTTGGGTCCTAAAAGGTAGGTTTCAGGGCTTGCAGAATTTAGATTGCAACTTTTATTGAAAGGTGTATAAGATGACCGAATCCGCTGCTCGATAGTTAATGCGACAGAAACTTTACTTTCTCTGCGGAAAAATGAAGTTTGATTACCCAATGTGTTTCCCATAGAGCCATACCTATGAATAAACAACATGCTCTTTGTCGAGCAACCGGAAAAACAAGCCATTTACTCCAATTGTGCTGGCGGGGCTTTGTTTTCGTCGATTTGCTAATCATCAGCTCAGTCCTCCATGCCAGCAATGATATTAACCCATACGCGGATATGGATATTGAAAGCCTGCTGAACGTGGAAATTGTCACTGCTTCCAAATACAGCCAAAAGCAATCAGAAAGTGCCAGCTCGACAACGGTGATTGACAAGCAGCAAATCAAGCTATTTGGCTATCGGACATTGGCCGATGCATTGCGTTCAGTGCCAGGTTTTTTTGTCGTCAATGATGGCACCTATCAAAATGTCGGCGTCCGTGGCTTCGACCAATCCTCTTCCTTTAACGCTCGCATGCTGATTATGATAGACGGTATTCGTATCAATTCCGGCATTTACGATGATGGCTTTGCCGGCAGCCAATTGCCCCTTGATATTGACTTGGTGGAACGCATTGAAGTGTTGCGCGGCCCTAGCTCATCAATGTACGGAAACAACGCTTTCTTTGCGGTCATTAACTTAATTACTCGCAATGGCAAAGAGTTTCAAGGCGGCGAACTGGCAGGCTCTTATTCGAGTTTTGATACTTTCAAAGGCCGAGCCAGCTACGGCCGCAAACACACCAATGGTTTAGAATATCTGATTTCCGCAACGGGTTTAAATTCCGAAGGCCCTGCGCTTAAATTTCCCGGACAGGCTAGCGCCAACAATCCTAGCGGCCTGACCCAAGATACTAATTATGAGTATAACCGACAGGTTTTCGCCAAAGCTCACTGGGGCGATTTTAGTTTTGAAGGCGGTTATGGTCCCACTAAAAAAGGTAATCCAGGAGCCCCCTACGGTGTCAATTTTAATGATCCTAACAGTTTTAGTACGGACCGGGAAGCGTTTGCAAACCTCCAATACGACAAAGTCCTCGAGCCCAAGCTGAATTTAATTGCTAGGGCGTTTTATGGCGATTATGATTTCACTGGCGGCTATCCCTACGGGAGTATCATGAACTACTCGAAGGCCCACTCCTGGTGGAGCGGTTTTGAAAGCCGTTTGGTTTCCACTTATTTTGACCGGCATAGCTTGATTGCCGGCATCGAAGTCACGGAATTCTGGATGCAAAATCAGAGTGCTTTTGATCTCAATCCTTATGCGCTGTATTCGCAAGATACACGCGATAGTCACCGCATCGGAATTTATCTCCAAGACGACTTTACCGTAACCAAGCAACTCAAGTTATCGCTGGGGGCGCGTGTAGATGACAACTCTTTAGTCAAAAAACTTATGTTCAGTCCACGCATAGGCTTGATTTACCAACCTTTCACTGCAACCCTTCTTCGTCTGCAATACGGAAAGGCTTTTCGCGCGCCCAACGTTTCTGAGCAATTTCAGGCCTATGCGCCCGTCATAGCCGATGACGGTAGTGTTACAAAGGGTTTATTAGCCAATCCGTCATTGCAGCCGGAACAAATAGAAACCTATGAACTGAGCATTGAACAGGCGATTGCCAAAGAATGGCGATTTGTCGCGACCGGGTATTATATGAATCTGACTAACTTTATAACCTTTCAGACTGTCAGCGATGTGAATGAACAACAAGTCAACGGCAAAAACCAAAACGGTTATGGCGGTGAATTTGAATTGCGTCGGCAATGGGCAAATGGAGTTTTGTTGCGAACCGGTTACAGTCTACAATATGCTAAAAATCAAGATGGTAGCAACATACTGAATATACCGCACCATGCTTATCAATTAAACTTGATGACGCCTTTATTCACACCCGAATGGCACGGGGGCGTGGAAATGCAAACCTTGTCCAGCCGTGAGAACGTTGGTGGCAAAATTTCTGGCTACACCCGACTCAATCTGAGTTTATTGTATAACCCCATTAAGGCTGTTGATCTATCCGCCAGCGTGTACGATATATTGGGCGACCTTAGGCTAGAACCGGCCACAAATGGACTTACTATGATGCCACAGGAAGGTCGCACTTTCCGTCTCAAGCTGGCATACCGTTTCTGATCATGGAGGCCAAAGATGGACTTTGCCGCTGCTGTTCAATAAAAATGAGGCATGGTAGTGAAAATATTTACAGAAACACAAGTTTTTCCGGTTGCATTCAGGCGAGCAGTACACAGAAAAATTGGCTAGAGTTTTTGATGCATGAATAAATCGGTCAGAAAATACTTGCTGTTACTTGGTTTATTATTTGACACTCAGCAGTTAGTGTTTGCCCAGTCGCTAGATGAGCAAATGGTTTTTTCAGCCCTGGCGCTGAATATTGTGCGTTTCACCACCTGGTCGACCGAGGCGGAAGCGCACATGAAAGAGTCGATCGGCCTCTGTGTGCTAGGCAATGACGTGGTTCAAGAAGCCTTTGCCAGCATTGAGCAGAAAGCCGTAGGCGATAAAACAATAAAGGTTATCAATCTTTCGCCCTTGAGTAATTTTGAAGCGTGTCATGCCCTTTATGTCAGCGAATTAGAACAAACTGTATTGCGGCAAGTGTTAGCCAAGATAAAAAAACGCCCTCTGCTGACCATCGGCCAGAGTGCCGATTTTGTCCAGCAAGGCGGCATGGTTGGCCTAGAAAACGTGGATGGAAAAATCACCTTGTATGTTAACCTGTATGTGGTACGCGAATCAAATTTGAATATCAGCGCAAGATTATTGAAGTTGGCCAAAATCTACGGGGAATGAGGAAAATGAATTGGTTTAATAAAGCTCCGATACGGGTCAAATTAATCTCGATCATGACGTTAACAGCCTTGCTGGCGCTTTTTATGGCAACTGCTGGGGTAGTGGTTAACGAATACCTCAGCAAAAAGAACGACACTGAAAAACAATTGGCGTCAATGGCGGATATTATTGCCTGGAATAGTTCCGCTTCGTTGACTTTTAACGATGCCCAGACCGCCAAGGAAGTCCTGAGTAGCCTGAGCAACCAACCCAGCTTGCTCTCAGCTCAATTGTATGACAAAGACGGCAATGTTTTTGCTGCTTACCAATCTACCAAACACCTGACATCGAACTGGACCGTCGAAAACATCAAATCTTTGATTACTGTCACGCAAAACAACAGCATACAGACGAGGGATCTGATGCAATCCCTGCTTACACAATTAGCCGCCAGGTATAATCGCTTATTTAATGCAAACGTTGAACACACGACCTTATCGCTTTATAGACAAGCTATCATTTATGATGCAAACAACTCTCTACATTTATTCAAGCCCATTTTGCTGGATGGTGAGCTGCAAGGCATTTTGCATATAGCCGACGACCAAAGCGGACTGCAAATGTTACTCAATAGATTTTATTTAAACATTGGTCTGATTTTTGTTGTTACCGGTACAGTCATTTTCTTTATCTCCAATAAATTACAGCAGTTTTTTCTGGCGCCGCTGTCAGAACTGATGCAGGCCATGCGGGCAGTAACCAATGAGAAAAATTTTACCTTGCGAATCAGCCGAATCGGAGGAGATGAATTTGGAGAAATGGCCGCTGTTTACAACACCATGCTGTGCGAGATTCAGCAACGCGACGAACAATTGGAGCAACATCTGGCGAATCTCAAACAACAGGTGGATGCTCGTACCAAGGAATTATCAGAGAAAAATCATAGCCTTGAAATAGCTATCCAGAATGCGGTTACGGCAAAAGAACAGGCCGAAACCGCTAATGCCGCAAAGTCCCAATTTCTCGCCACGATGAGTCATGAAATCCGCACCCCCATGAATGGAGTGTTGGGTATGACCGAACTACTGCTGGACACCGACTTAACAAAAAAACAACGGCATTTCACCGAGATCGTCTATAAATCTGGTGAGTCGCTGCTATTGATCATAAACGACATCCTTGACTTTTCTAAAATCGAGGCCGGACGCTTCGAACTCGAGAGTTTGGACTTTAACTTGCATAAAGCCGTCGTGGATGTCGTCGAGCTATTTGCCGAACGGGCGCATAGCAAGGATCTGGATCTGAACTACCTCGTCGCGTCCGAAGTTCCCGAAAACGTCAAAGGTGATCCCACGCGGATACGGCAAGTCCTCAGCAATCTGCTGGGTAATGCCATCAAATTTACCGAGTATGGCGAAATAACGGTTGACGTCAGCTTGGACGCAACGTCGGGAGCAACTTCGCAGGGTGCTGATGCTGCCGCCCCCTTCAGAATTCGCTTTGCCGTGCGCGACACCGGAATTGGCATCAGCGAAGAGACTCTGCCGTGTCTATTCCAGGCCTTCGTTCAAGCCGACAGCTCGACCACCCGCCAATATGGCGGCACCGGTCTAGGTCTGGCGATTTCCAAGCAATTAGTTGAATTGATGGGAGGGAGGATCGGTGTTGATAGCTGTGCCGGCCGGGGAACCACCGTCTCGTTCACCTTGCCGCTGTTGGCGGCGCCCTGTTTAGAACTGAACCAGTCAATGGTCACATCAGAACTGGCAGGCCTTAAGCTGCTGATCGTCGAGGACAACGAGACCAACCGGGATATTCTGCAAAACTACGCACTGTCCTGGGGCATGTCGGTGGATGTTGTATCCAGCGCCTTATCGGCCTTGGACTTGCTCAGGAAACCGGCTGACAGCCAGCCGCCCTACGACCTGATGATCATCGATATGAAGATGGCTGGCATGAATGGACTCGAATTAGGTCAACGTATTAAAGCCGCCCCAGAGTTGGCGCACATACCACGTGTTATGCTGACCTCCACGATGTTCAAAGATGAAGCCGCCGAGGCAAAACAAAGCGGATTTTCGGCTTACCTTATCAAACCGGTACGAAAGGCCGATCTTTATCAATGCCTGCAAAGTGCTATGGCACAGGGTTCAGCTATGCCTGCCGCCGAAAAGGAGGGCGCTCCGCGCAGTGCATACACCCAGGTTACTGCACGCATCCTGCTGGTCGAAGACAACTCGGTCAATCAGAAAGTTGGCCAGACAATGCTAGAAAAATTCGGCTACTCGGTCGATATTGCCAATAACGGCCTGGAAGCCCTGGAAGCTGTCGAGGGTAAACTCTATGACTTGATTCTGATGGATTGCATGATGCCGAAAATGGACGGCTACGCGGCGACTGCGGAAATTCGGCGTAGACAAAACGCCGGTCAGCTGCGCCATTTGCCCATTATTGCCTTGACGGCTAATGCGATTGAAGGCGATCGCGAGAAATGCCTGACTGCCGGCATGGATGATTATCTGGCCAAGCCCTTCAAGGCTGAAATTCTGCGGCGTGTGATCAATTCGTGGGTAAAGTCTTCCGCTATGCTGACCGTGGGCGAGGCCCAAACACATGTTGGGATGAATTCGCTGCCCTGAAATTACTGGAAGGCAAATATGAGTTGCTGATTGATTTGATTATTTATTCGAACTATACCCAATCAATTAGCCGAATTGAAGATACCGAAGGTACAAATACATCGTGGTTTTCGAGAGCCCTAATTGCTCAGCAATTTTTTCACAGGAATACCAATTGACGGGAATCTAGCTTCATAACTGCACGTGGCTACTACGCCCCGGGAATCCGGTTTACCGCCCACAATGATCGGTTTATTACGGTATTTTGGATTGTCGCGTTAGTCTACAGCAGCAAAATATGCATCCATATCGATGTGAATAATTTTGCGTAACAGCGGGTTGCTTGCCATATGTTTTCAACAAAAGGCCGAGTTAGAATAAGTTCACTATTATAAAGACTCATGAGATAAAAGTAAAAAACACTGGTTTACATTTTTCTAATTTAATCTATGATGTACAGCTTACAAAACCGGAATGCGCTGCATTTCACACTCTTTAAAATTAGTTTTAGTTTACTGAAAAGAATTTTGACGGGTTCTGATATGCCTTCATCGATTAAATACCATTCTCCTGAAATAACAAAATCGCATAAATTAATCGAAAATCAAGCCGAGCATGAGTTATTAAACCTGTTACCTGAAAAACTTCAAAATGATTACAAGTCTGTCATGATTGAAGAAGAAGTACCCTCAGAAAACAAAAAATAATTGAAGCTGCAGATACAATTTACGCTTATTTAGAAGTGCAAAATGGAACTTGCAGATGGAAATCTTGAGTTTTCCATTGCTGAAAAAGACTTTAAAGAAAAGCTAAAATTAATGAATATGCCAGAAGTCGAGTTTTTTTTAAATACATTTACTTCTAGTTATGAATTAACATTAGATGAGCTATTTAAAAAGTGATTACGAGAAATTTGAAACAAAAACCCATTCGCTAATCAACAAAGTTCAGAGTTAATGCCAATGGCAGACCGGATGCACAAACAACTAGCATTTGATAAACGACTAAATCGGCTTTTTCAAGTTTCATTACTTCGTATCAGCCTTATTATAAGTCTTGTTGAAGGGTTAATTATGCTGGTTTTACCCAATTTAGCAGGCATTATCCCTATTCAAGAAAATGTACTTGATACTTTACTCTTAGTCCTGATAGGCTCACCGTTATTATGGTTAATTGTTTTAAGGCCGTTGGTTAAAGTCATTGCCAAGCAGCAAAAAACTTCAACCGACCAAGTTCGAGTGAATGCTGAGTTACGGATGGCTTTGGATGCTCATTCTCTGGTCAGTATTTGCGATGCAAAGGGTGACATTATTTATGCGAACGCTAAATTTTGTGAACTTTCGGGTTATTCTCAAGAAGAACTCTTAGGTAAAGATCATCGTATTATTAATTCAGGTTATCACGACAAAGCCCATATCCGAAGCATCTGGGAGACAATTACTCAAGGGCGTATCTGGCAAGGTGAGTTTTGTAATCGTAATAAAAGTGGACAGTTATACTGGGTGGATAGCACGATTACCCCGCTGTTGGACGAAGCAGGAACGCCCTATCAATACATTTCGATTCGCCGGGATATTACTGCCCAAAAACAAGCCGATGAGCAACTCACCATTTTTAAAAAAGCTGTCGAAGCCTGTAGTGAGATGATCATTATCACTAAAAGCCAAGGTTACATCCAATATGCTAACCCAGCTTTTTATCAAGAAACCGGTTGGTCAGAATCTACATTACTGGGCCGTAGTTCAACTGTACTGGATAGTCCTAACGTAGATAAGCAGAGCTTAGCGTTAATGCATGCTGCTTTGCAACGCCGAGAGAGTTGGTCAGGTCGATTGTTGGGTCGCCGTAACTCCATTGCACCATTGGCTAGTGCGAGTGAATCTACCCCACCCGATCTCCTGGAATATTGGGCGGAACTATACATTACTCCCATTTTGGCTTCGAACGGTGACTTGTTGGGATATATTCAAATTCAACGTAACGTTACCGAGCAAGTTAATCGGGAAGCGCTTGAGGAAATGGTCCGTGATGATACTCAGGTCCGATTAGAAATTGCCAGGATATTGCAACAGGCAAGGCCTTTCAAGGACCGTTGTTTGTCAGTTTTATCAACTCTGTTTACGATTAAGACCTTACAGTCACAACAGAAAGGTGGTTTATTTCTCCGTGATCAGGCCAAGGAAAAGTTGAGTCTGTTTGTGTTACAAGGCAGTTTTAGTGATGAGTTTATTGAAAAAGACCAACGAGTAGCGTTAGTCAGTCGGTTATGCAGTCAGGCAGCAATATCCGATAAGCTGGTGGTTTCTGATGATTGCTTTTGTGATCCCTGTCATGGTCATAATTTTGCTAAATTGCAGAAACACGGGCATTACATTGTTCCGCTCGTGGTAAGTCGTAATACGCTGGGTGTACTCTTTCTTTATACTGATCCTAACCCAATCAAAAACGAAAGTCGTTTGACGATGTTAAAACAAGTGGGTGAAATGTTGGCGCTGGCCGTATTGCAAGAGCAGGCAAAACAAGAGCTTGAAGGAGCACGCGATCTGGCTCTTCAAACAGCAGTCGCTAAAAGTGAGTTTTTAGCCAATATGAGTCACGAGATCCGTACCCCCATGAATGGAGTATTGGGTATGTTAGATATACTCCGTGATACCCAAATGTCTCAGGGTCAATCTGAACTGGTTGAAACCGCTTATGCGTCTGCTGAAGCGTTGTTAGCTATTCTTAATGATATTTTAGACTTGTCAAAACTGGAAGCGGGTAAGGTTGAAATTGAGAAAGTTGATTTTAATCTGACCACGCTCATTGAGGACGTGTGCAGCCTACTTGCGGCTCCTGCTCATGCTAAGGGGCTAGAATTAAATTGCTTTATTCCGGTTGAGATATCCCATTATTGGAGAGGAGATACTAACCGTATACGTCAGGTGCTTACCAATTTAATTGGTAATGCCGTTAAGTTTACTGAACGGGGCGAGGTATCTGTAACTGTCAGTTCTCAAATTAACTGGGAAAACGAAGCTATTGTGCGTTTTGAAATACGGGATACCGGGATAGGGATTAGTCCTGAAACACAGGCGCATTTGTTCCAGGTATTTACTCAGGCCGATAGTTCCACATCACGCCGCTTTGGTGGGACAGGATTAGGTTTGTCGATCTGTAAAATTCTCATTGAGTTGATGGGTGGTACCATTGGAGTCGACAGCGAACTTAATAAAGGCGCCTGTTTCTGGTTTAATTTGCCCTTGGAACCGGTTGTGCGTCAAGAGCATGAACTCGAGTTACCGTCACTGGTTGAACTTAAAGGAAAGCGAGTTTTAATCGTGGATGACAACATGAATAACAGGATTATTCTTGAGCACTATGTGACGAGTTGGGGGATGACGGTTTCTTCAGTTGATAATGCCTCAGCTGCACTGGTTGCCCTGATGGAAGCTACACGCAATTCAAAACCGGTTGATATCCTGCTATCAGATTTGCAAATGCCGTTTATGGACGGTCTGGCCTTAGCCCGAACTCTCTCCGAGATTCCTTCGATTGCAGGGACTCCAAGGTTGCTTTTATCATCAGGTGGCATTGGATCAGAACTGGAATATAAGTCCTTGGGTTTTTCACAAAGCCTGACAAAGCCGGTACGGCAGGCACAACTTTATGACGCTATTACTCATGTACTGAGCACCGTTAACTCTCTTCCGGAACCCATGCGCTTTAATAACAAGATTCCTGAATTGACCTCAAACAAGGAAGCATGGCCTGATTACAGTCATAAACAGTTGCTGGTGGCTGAAGATAATAGAGTTAATCAGAAAGTGATACTGGCATTGCTAGGCAGGTTTAAACTAAAACCAGATTTGGCAGAGAATGGACAAGAAGCGCTGGATCGCTTGGCCGAGAAACGTTATGATTTAGTCTTGATGGATTGTCAAATGCCAGTTATGGACGGCTATGAAGCGACAACCCTATTACGTGAGCGTGAACTGGCTAACACTAAGGCTCATACACCTGTTATAGCTCTGACTGCACACGCAACCCTAGAGGCACGTGAAACAAGTTTAACAGCTGGGATGGATGGGCATTTGAGTAAACCTATTGACCGTTATGCATTGGCTGCTATGCTAGCCCTCTGGCTTGGGCCTGATGCTGATCATTAACAGGGGCTTATCTGTGAGTACTAAAAGTCGTGAGTCTATGTGCGTTCATATGCTTAATGCTATAATACAGCCATGAAAAAAATTCGCAGAATTATAAAAAAACTTTCAAATCCCCGGGTAAGAAGACGATTAAAAATTGGTCTTTCTATTCTAGGTGGCTCGATTTTGTTTGCCGTGATACTTAAAATTGTTTATGACATCGGTTATTTTGATGCACAGTCTCTTAAAAACACTAAAAATGCCGAGCAACCGATTGCCCGTACAGCGCTGACATTAGAATCTGCTCAGCAAATTGTAACGAATGCGCTAAAAGAAGATGCAACCAGCCCAAAAACCATCGTAGATGAAATTGTTAACAACAATAACCCTAACCTCGTACCTATTATTATAGAAAATAATAAGGTAAGAAATGTTGCTTGGATCATTAATATGCGTTTGTTTTTTGTCGGCGATTTATTTAATGACCAAGGTCTTAATTTAAGCGAGGGTATTGAGCGACAACACAATGATGCTTTTGCAAGATAATAATCAGTCAATACATGGAATATGAAAACAGACGCGCTTAATGGAAACCTGTATAGTTCAGAAACTATGAGGGCATTTAGACGTTTGGAATAAGGACAATGATGACTGATCGCGACAACCTACTGTGGCTACAATGCTGGCGAGATCAGCAAATTGATTTTAATCAGGCATCTGCAAATCAACTACTCACAAGATTTTGGCCGGGACTTTACCTGGCTAAACGTAGCCGGGTATTTGTTCCGCTCTGTGGAAAAAGCCTGGATATGATCTGGCTAGCTAAACAGGGCCATGTGGTTATTGGTGTTGAGTTAAGTCCTGTTGCTGTTAAAGCCTTTTTTCATGAGAATCATCTGCGGCCTACTCGTCGTAAAGTAGGTCAATTTACTTTATGGCAGCATGGCAGGATAAGTATTTTATGCGGTGATTATTTTTCTTTGACTGTCGCAGAATTAGGTCAAATCGATACGGTTTATGATCGGGCAGCACTGACTGCATTGCCAGCAGATATTAGAAGTCTCTATGTCGCCCAGTTAAGCTTGATTGTGCCTGATAGCACGACAGTCTTTTTATTGACCACTGAAGATTCTGATGAAACAGAGACGCTAAGTCAAGCCGTCGGTGTCGGAGCAGAGATTAAATCCTTATATTCTGCGCTTTTCAACATCAAACTGGTGTATGTGGAAAGTGTATTTGAAGCAGACCCAGACTTTCCAGATCAACTTCCTCAGCGGACCGAACACAAAGCCTATCAACTTTCGAGTAAACAGAGCGTTTCCGGCGTCATATAGGGTGTTGCCAGAGTTTTTTAGATACAAAGCGCCAAGAAGGTCTCTTGGCACTTGCCCCCGCGCCTTCGACAGTTACGAGACAAAGAACTGCTTTAAAACTTTTATCATGTAGCTATGATCCAGCACCCCGGCACTTTCCCTGATACTGTGCATCGCCCACAAAGGACTTCCAACATCAATGGAACGAATGCCTAACCTTGCTGAGGTAATCGGCCCAATCGTACTACCACATCCCAAGTCACTACGATGTGAATATTTCTGATAAGGTACTTCAGCCTGTTCACACCAATCAATAAACAGGGCTTGTGACAGACTTTCTGTACTGTAACGATTATTCACATTGACTTTAATAACCGGCCCTTTATTCACAATTACTTTATGATCGGGATCATAGGCCAAAGGAAAACTCGGCTGGTAAGCATGAGCCATGTCCGCACTAATCATATAACTTTTGGCTAACGCTCTCGCATAATCGTCTTTATCTTGAACGGTTGCCAAAGCAATTCGCTGTAATACATCCGTCAGAAAGCTACCATCGGCACCTTTATTACTCTCGCTACCAATTTCTTCATGATCAAAAAAGGCACAAACCAACGTACCTTCGTTTTCCAGGATGGCCTCATCTAACAAGGCGTGCAAGGTCGCATGACAAGAGGCCAAATTATCTAACTGACTATCAGCATAAAACTCCTGTTCTGCGCCCCAGAAAGCGCCCTTCTGGGTATCATAAACCGCTAGATCCCAAGATAGAATACGCTCGATTTCACAGTCAGCCTGTTCTTGCAGTAAGTGTGAAAAATAAGCCTGTGGCAAACAATCCTGTGCTAGCGCCGATAAAATCAGCGGCAACTCATTCTGTTTGTGCAGCTTTAATCCGTCATCATTAACGCCACGATTCATATGAATCGCCAGATTGGGTAGACGAAGCAAAGTCTGATCGAATTTTAACAGGGAACTGGCAATTGCATTGCTGTCGTCTTTATAAGTAATACGACCCGCCAAACTTAAATCACGATCTGCAAATGTCGCAAGTATAGGCCCGCCATAGACCTCAACACCTAATCTTAACAAGCCATCAATACCACTGGCAGCATTGGGTTTGATTCTTAAACCCGGTGAATCCGTATGCGCCCCCACCAGTTTAAAGCCGGTTTCTACTAGCGGCTTTTGACCTTGAACGAAAATAACAATCGAAGAATCATCACGAACCACATAGTAACGCCC
>CAIPPE010000263.1 GCA_903866825.1 uncultured Methylococcaceae bacterium | reverse complement strand
CAGCGATACGTTTACCCACTTGCCAATAAAGCAAAGTTAGCTCGGCATTGACTGCAACTACCGCACGTTGTTTGGCTGATTGAATAAGCTGTTTAACTTCAATGGCTAGCGTGACATTGACAAGCGGAGACCAGCTCATGCGACTTCTTCCTTGATGGTTTCATTATTGC
This sequence comes from uncultured Methylococcaceae bacterium, assembly GCA_903866825.1. GTDB lineage: Bacteria > Pseudomonadota > Gammaproteobacteria > Methylococcales > Methylomonadaceae > Methylobacter_C. The sequence goes on along the minus strand of CAIPPE010000263.1, from coordinate 1,572 downwards.
GGTGCAAAGGCTCTGGGGCTTGCCAATTTCTTACGTCGATTTTTCCGGTTACGGCGGCGGAGATTAGGGCTGATCGGCGTTCCTTAATAATCTTTATGGCTTCTTCGGCTTTCGACACCACAAGATCAATTGTTTGCTTTACCCGGAAGACGTGTCCAATAATCATTTCCTGCTCGGCTATATTTGGAAAAGCCCCTGTTAATTTATTTACATCAGGCATACCGATTGTTTTTAATGTTGCACCAAATGTGTATCTATCCAATTCATCTTTCATTGCATAGAAAACCAACAACAAATATTCTGGAATAACTTTTTCTTCATCACAAATCCATGCAATTACATGTTGAGAAACAGCCATAACTCTAGTGGTGATTGCGGCCAAACCAATACTTGCATCTCGGGTGAATACAACGCATCTTTCAGGCAATTTTCTAGCTGATGAATTAGCGATTCCTTTTTCATTGAGGAAAATAGCAGTATCGCTAATGTAGTCAACTTCTTTTAATTGAGTAGAGTCGTTCAATGATACCCAGGGAATATCGCATTCCACCCAATAAGCCTCGATTTTCTTATCAGGCGTATGACCGCTTTCCAATTTAGCAACCTGCTTTATTCGACAAACTTCCCAATGCTCCGGTACATCACCTAACCACTCAACACCGGAGTCACGCATGGGTGCATTAGGATTTAAACCTTTGGTCACTGCATGGCTAATGACTGCCTGACGTTTTTCTTTAAGCAGTTTAATAAGCTGTTGTTGTTTTTCGATCAGGGTATCGATTTTGGCGGTTTCGTAGTCGAGGAAGTTGACTATTTTTTCTAACTCACTATTTACCGTACACCCAATTTTTATTCCGCCCACTGTATCGGTATTAAGATTAAGTTGCGTTCCAAACTTCCCTAACCCTTTATAAGCTTGTTCACCAGCAAACACGTAAAAAAGAAACTTATTAGGAATTTTAAGTTCTGGAAAATATACAAAACCATCGTGAATACAAGCTTTCATTCCTGTTATACATGGCTTACCCACTGTTCCAGCAATGCTTAGAAAAAGTGACTCCGGCTCTAGTTTTACACTTAAGGAACTACCCAATTTTGATAATCTTTGTGGAGCCTTAATTAAATACACATCAGATGCCGTGACATCTGCAATCCTTGTCCATGCATACTCGCCATCATCATCAAAATATTTAGCATCATCAATTGGTCGAGGTGAAGCTCCCCTTTTGATAGTACTCAAGTGTTTAATCTGTATAACATCCCAATGGCTAGGAACGCAACCTAACCATTCTTCACATGAATCCTTATACTCAGGATATGCCTGATACTTCATAAATCCAATCCATCAAGAAACGGATTAATAACTTGTAAGCTGTTTTTAATCACCTGTCCATGCTGCAAATCTTCTGTATATAAAAAATCACATTGTATTTCTAATGCCGACGCCACAATCAGGCTATCCCACCACGAGAAACGATACTGCTCCCTCACCTCAAATGCAGTCGCCAGTGTTTCCAGCGAAAGACAAAAAACATCGCAATGCCAGAGCATGGTTTTAATATTGGCCTGAAT
>CAIPPE010000262.1 GCA_903866825.1 uncultured Methylococcaceae bacterium | reverse complement strand
TTTACCCATTATGTACGTATATTTACATCATATAGCATATTCTTACTACACTATATTAACAAAAAATGTTATAACCCGCGCATAAAAAGCCAATAATTTTGGACCATTTTTGGACCAATTTTAACATGGAGTTTCTCCCATAATGTTTATATAGTGCGCTAACATATAACACTAACAGTGAATAATAATGCCGACATCAAAAAACAAAATTGATAAAACAAAAAAAGAATGGATAGTTCCCAATGTTACTGTAGCCTTTAACTGCGGTTGCGAATCACTAGAACAAGATATAGAATTTAATAAAGGAAATTTACCATTACTGCTCTTCTATCAAAGCTTAAACGGAAGCCCGTGCTTTGAGACACATGATTCAATGGAAGATATATCCAACAGATATGTTTCTCTTTTAACGATTGGGCGTAATCCACAAATCTATTTGAAATTAAAAATGAAGGATAATAAACAAAATGAAAGCAAAATGCCCTAATTGTGGAAGACCAACTCCTTATAAAGAAGGAGTAGAAAAAGCCGATTGCATATGGTGCAACTACAAAATAAAGATAACTTACAAAATAGAGAAGATAGAAGGCAACCCTGTATCATACTTGCTTAAACGAGCAAAAGGAGAATAATTAATGAACACCCAAAAGAAAAATGACAAATGCCTTTATTGCGGAAAACCAATAGGGGGACACGATGGATTACAAGCTTTTGAGTGCGGCTTGAAATATGGAACAAAAGAATCAATTCCCAAACAATATTATGAGAAGGTAAATTTTACATGAAAGGTAAATGTCCAGACTGCGATACAGAATTCGAAATAGACAACGATTATAAAATAGGAGATATAGCTTCGTGCCCGTGTTGCGGATTAGAACTGGAAATTAAATCCATAGTTGACGGCACAGTAAAGTTACAAGAACTGGTAATCGAAGTATTGGAGTTCTGTGGAGCGGTGGTCCGCCCGTGTAACGGACCGGGGCACGGAACAGAACTCACTTTTGAGGAAGCGGTGGAAGCGGTCAGAACCGGCTCGGAATACGAGTCGTGGACACTGACTGAAGAGGAAAGCAACGCGGTGGAACAGTACGTTGAGGGTGGCGCAAAAACTGAAAACTAAAATTATGACAACAAAAAACCTCGAACAAGCTCTGAACGAAGCAGCCGAAAGCGACGTGTGGACTGTGACGCTGAAAAAAGGCGGCGAAGTGGTCTGCAAGCCAAGCCCCGCGAAAGACTGCATGGAAGTGGCCTACCATCAAACCACGGCCACCGAAACCCTCACTCGCGGCGACATTATTTACCCGCGCGAAATTCGCGACCTCGGCAACCAATAATATGACCGCTCAACCGATAAAATTATGAAAACACTTACTGAAAAATATCGTCCGCAAACCTTGGCGGAGATTCGCGGGCAAGCAATGCCCATGCGCCAGTTGCAATCCTTCAAGCGCAATCCAGTTTCCCGCGCATTCATTTTTCACGGCACGCAAGGCACGGGTAAAACATGCGCGGCCCTGGCCCTAGCGAATGAAATTTGCGGCGGCGATGACGTGTGGCACGGCGTCACCATCATTCCCAGCGGCGATTTGAACGCGGACAGCGTGCGCGAATTGCGCTTGAACACTCTGGCAACAATTCCGTGGCAGGGGACGGGATGGAAAGCGGTCATCGCCAATGAAGCTGACAATCTTTCGCAAACGGCAGAGTTTTGCTTGCTCGACATTCTGGAAAATCTGCCGCCTAAAACCGTCGTCATTTTTACCACAAATAATGTCGAAAAGCTTTCACCGCGTTTTCGCTCGCGTTGCGAAATTATCAAATTCGCCGCGCCGGTCAAAGACTTTGGCAATGGCGATGGCACGGCAGAAGCGGCGGCGCAAAGTCTGATTGACGACGTGTGGCAAAAGGAACTAGGGCACAATCACGCGCCAAAACTTTCCGATCTGGCTGGCTGGCGCGAAAATGGCCATCTGTCGTTCCGTTCCGTGCTTTCGGCTCTGGACCCGCTTATCCGGTTACAGCGCGAAGACGATGAAGCGGCGGCAAAACTCGCGGCGGCAAAGCCGCTCATTCCCGCGCTGCCTGGCGAGCGCAAATCCGCGCTGGCTGAAATGGAAGCGGCAGCGGCGTTTTTCGCGGCAAACCGATAATTTCAAACGGTCAACATTCAACACAAAAATAATATGCGAAGAGACTATATCACCTTTCAAATAAAACCACTTTGCGCGCCAATGCCCGGCGGATTCGGCGTCAAGCCGCGCGATTGGATGGACAATCGCCGCTGGTATTTCACCAGCTTTTTAGACGCGGAAAGCTGGGCG
>CAIPPE010000261.1 GCA_903866825.1 uncultured Methylococcaceae bacterium | reverse complement strand
TCGGGCAATAGAAGCCGTCCCGGCTATTAAGGAACTCCTGAAAGATAATGAAAGTACAATTCGTGTTCGAACGATGGAAGTTTTGGAGTTGTTACAAGGAAAAGAGGCACTTCCAGGTATTATTTTACTATTAAAAGACAATGATGATACTGTGCGTTTAAGTGCGATAAAAATATTGCAGGATTTAGATGCAAAAGGTGCGGTGCCGAATATAATGCTGCTTTTGAGTGATAAGAACGTTAAGTTGCGTTCTTCCGCTATCGGTTTGTTGCGTACCATACAGGCAAAGGTAGCGGTGCCCAGAATTATTCCTCTGTTGAAAGATGCTAATCCCGAGGTACGTATTAATGCAATCGCGGCATTAGAAGAACTTCAGGGTGAAAAATCGATTTCCATTATTACTCCTCTGTTAAAGGATGTCTTTGCCAGTGTGCGTATTCAGGCAATTAATTCGTTATTACGCTTACAAGAAAAAGCCTTAACCCCTCAAGTTGTTGTCTTGTTAAATGATAACGATGCCCAGGTAAGAATTCGGGCAATGGAGATATTGACGAAACTGCAAGAGGACAATTTATTACTTAATAAAAGTGATATAGTTTCTAGTGTCTTGCTGCTTTTGAAAGATCCCAATAAAAACATACGTACTGCGTCAGTCACCACATTAAATCTGTTACAAGCCAAGGAAGCTGGCCCTAAAATTATTTCACTTTTACAAGATAAGGACATGACTGTGCGTCTCGCTGCAATTACTGCCGTGGCAAAATTACAGGCTAAGGAAGCAATTCCAACATTGGTGTTTTTTTTAAAGAATTATGATCCCAGGATACGGATTAGCGCTATGAATGCGCTGTTAGAGCTACAAGGAACCGAGGCTATCCCCACTATTGTTCCGCTTTTAGATGATAAAGTCATTGATGTTCGTACAGCAACTACGGAAAGGTTGGCACAGATACAGAATCCACTGGTGACTACGTTAATTAATAAAACGTTTCTTCTGGTGATGGTAGTTTGTCCATTGTTAGCATTTTCACCATTGTTTCTAAAGGGTAAAAAGTTTTATTTAAATATTGGAGTCTTGATAGCATCCGTGTACTGTTTTAGATACTTGGCAAGTATTACGCCTTATTATCCGCAGTTTAAAGAAGGGGCTACCTGGGGTGGTATTTACCAGTGGGGGATATTGGTTGCTTTTGGTATCACACTATTTCTAAAAGTGATTTGGTATGTCGTAACCATTGTATTTAAGCGTTCCTCCAATGTAGGTACGGATAATAAAAATGCTCGATACAGTTAATTTAAAGGCAGCCGAACTCTGGCCATGAAGCCGCCAAATTTTTCGCTCGCATCAAAAGTTATAGAGCCGCCATAAAACTCAGTGATATCATGGACAATTGCCAATCCAAGTCCGTGTCCGTCAACAGTCTCATCCAGCCGTAGGCCACGATAAGTGAGTAATTGAACGTTCTGGTCATTTATTCCGGGTCCATCATCCTCAATGGTTATCACCAGCATATTTGATAAGGTGATAGTGACACAGATGGTATCTTTTGCCCATTTACAGGCATTGTCGAGTAAATTCCCGATCAGTTCTAACAAATCTTCCCGGTCATAATGAATGAAAATATCGGGTGCTGTAATTTTGAATTGCAGTTGTTTTTCACTATAAACATTTTGAAGTAACTGGGATAGGGTTGTTAATTCATGGAAAGGATTAAACGAGTTTTTTGTTTTTTCATTGCCAGCAATTCGAGCACGTTTAAGTTCGCGTTCAATCGCCAGATGTATGGCGTTCGTTTGCTGCGTTATTAGCTGATGTAATTCGGGATCTGCGGAGATGACAGGATTGTCTGTAATTCTAAACAACATAGCTAGCGGTGTTTTTAATGCGTGTGCAAGATTGCCGATAGCGGTACGTGATTGTTGTAATCGACGAATAATTAACACTAATAAACGATTAAACTCATCGACTAATGGTCTTATTTCGGCTGGGACATCAACTTCAATTTGATCGTGTTCACCATTAACAATCTCTGTTAGTTGTCTGCGGGCAGCCGTAAAAGGTTTAAAGGCCCGTTTAATTATTGTACTTTGAATCGCAAGCACGACGATCAATATGAAAGTACTAAATGCCAAATAACCAATACGAAAAGAAGTAAGGTCATCGATTATTGCAGATAAGTCTTCGGCGACACTGATACTCACTATATGTCCTGATTCTTCAAAACTACTTTCAAGAACAAGTAAAGGTTGATCTTTTGGGCCATTAGGGTAGTGATATGGATTGGCTTGAGTGGGTACTCTGGGTACAAGTTCCAGCGCCTGATTTTGTAATGAAGCCGAATAATGGCTAACGCCATCAATCTTTATTACAAAATAATGTCCCGAGAAAGCTTCATTATAGATGGACCCAATATGGAAGCTATCAAAGCGAAGATGGCCACTACGATCATTTTTTAAAGTATCTTTGAGGGAGTCACTATCATGCTTTAACCTTGAGACCATTTGTTTTTCGGCAACTGTTCGAATGACCCAGTCACCGGTCGCCCAGTGCAGTAAAAAGATTACACTAAGAATGAACGTCAACGACCGGTTTAGTTTTTGCCGTAAATACATTATCTATTGTTGCCAAAAATATAACCTTGGCCACGGCGAGTGGTAATCAAATCCTTGCCCAATTTACTGCGCAAGCGATTGATATAGACTTCGATAACATTGCTGTCATGTTCATTTTCATTGTCGTAGAGATGGTCACGTAATTGGTATTTACTTAAGACCTTACCCGCGTTCATCATTAAATAACGTAATAATCGAAATTCTACCGCAGTTAGTT
>CAIPPE010000260.1 GCA_903866825.1 uncultured Methylococcaceae bacterium | reverse complement strand
ACACGGGGAGCGGCTGAGTCAGCAATAAAAGAATTTTCCGGGTCATTCATGTACTCAATTGCATAATTATCAAGCTGGGTTTGGCCCGTATTAAATAACGAATAACTATTAGCCATTGTTTACCTCCTAGTAAGCAAATATAATATAGTCCACATATTTGGAAACAAGCCCCGTTCCGGTTGTGTCATATACCGTAAAAGAACCCGCACCAGGAACCACATTAACTGCATTTGCCGAAGCTTCACCACCACATATCATTATTTTAGAGCTTGAGGTCACAGAAGCGTTGGTAATTACTCCAACAGCGGATGTCTGCGCTCTTGTATATCCTACTATTGCGGTCAATACCGGAATACCAGCGGCATCGGAAGCACCAACTTTTACAACGCCCGCACCTTTTGGAGTCAGTAAAATATCAACTGCTGCACCTGTACCAATACCGGATAGTTGCCCTGCTCCGGTAATACCAACCATAGAAAGACCTGTCGCATCTGAAGCGGCTGGCCCGGTTGCGATTGTGTCGCCATCAGTTGTCGGATATAATGTGGTAGCTGATCTCGTCCATCCTGTTACTGCTACGATAGCACCACCGCCGACAATCCTAGCCTGTCCAACATTTCCGCTAGTAGTAGTAGTCATTGCTTGTAAATAATATGGATCAGTTGATCCTGCTGTTACCATTCCAGCAGTATCGGCTTTCAATAAATCTCCATCAGAAAAACCTGCCGCTCCTGCTACTACTTCAACAACCTGCCCCTGTACTCCGACAAGAGTAATAGGCTGTAAATTCTGGTAAAGCTGAGCATCGGCAATAATACCCACTATAATAGCTCCGGCGGTTGCCTGCTTAACTGCCCCTAAACTTCCGGCTGTATCAATCATTACTGGTAAACCTTCTAACGGTACGGTCATTGACGCTGAATTCCAGAAGAACCCATTTAAATAACCAGCACCTGCGCTTTGCCTTAAAGCCATTTTAAACCTCCCTTAGTTCTTTTTACCCTTCGTCTGTAACGAAGGATAAGCTAAATCGTACAATTTGCGATCTGATAAGTAAATCTGGTTCACTGCATCTGCATATTTCAAAGTCTTATCAGCGAGTTTCATTTCTTTTACTTTTGCTTCAAAAATTGTTTTTGCATTATGAGGATTCACATCGCTCATATTAATATCTGTTCCTGTGCCTAATTCTTTTGTATAATCTGTTAGTGTTGGCATTCCGTCAAGGATTTCTTTTACATTCTTTTCATCCTTAAGGAACAGATTGAAATATTGCACTTTCTGTGCAGGAGTGATTTTCTGTCCAACCCACTTAGCGGTAAAAGCACTATCTTTTAACTGGATTTCCATGTCTTTGATTTTTTTCTGTCCATCAGCTAATGCCAATTCCATAGCTTTCATTTTGGGATTGTCACTCATCTGAGTAGGTGCGGGAACTGCTGCCGCTTCTTTCTTTTTTGCTGCCATGTCTGCCTCAGTTGTACCGTCACTTGCTGCACCTGCTCCGGTTCCATCATCTGAAGTGCTACCGTCGCCATCATCGGAAGTCGTGTCAGTCAAACTCTGGACTATTGCGTCAACTATAGTTTCATTGTCCGGGTCTGCTTCAATAGCGGCTGACATAGCGGCCTTCAAATCCGCAACCATTGTCTTTAATTGGTCTAAAGATACTTTCATTTTTTTTGCTCCTTTTTTTGTATTTTGTTTGTCGAGGGTTTTT
>CAIPPE010000259.1 GCA_903866825.1 uncultured Methylococcaceae bacterium | reverse complement strand
GCCATTGTCCATCTTTATCAACTAAAATATCTAGAACTTTGTATTTGTCTACAAGGTTTTCAAAAATCTGCGAAATAATTTCTCCACCTTTTTGCAAGGAAATTGCATAGTGTTTTCCTTCTCCGCCTCGCAAGACTCCAACTCGTTTTTTAGTACCAGATTGCATATATATAGTATAACAAAAAACACCCCGCTTGCGCGAGGTGTTTTTTAAATTGCTGTGCTTTGTTTTGTTTCGTTCTTTATTTAACTTTTTTACCCGCCTGCAATAGCTATGCTATAGCATTGCGGGCAGGTTTTATATGTCTTTCCATATCGTCTGGCTCATTTTAAGTTTGAGCTAAAACTATTGTGTCGTCAATTGAGCGACACAATACCGACTCAATAAATCCAACTTCTCCGAAGTCAGTCTCCATTGAGATGGAGAGCTCTCTAGTCCGAAGACTGGAGGGATGTTTTTCAAATTGAATTATTCCACGAGCAGCTTCCGCTACCCGTGCCTTGTTACGACTTAGTCCCTGTCACCGAGCTTACCTTAGGACCCGCTTATGCGGATACTTCGGGTACTCCCGGCTCCCTTGACTTGACGGGCGGTGAGTACAAGACTTGAGAACGTATTCACCGCAGTTTAGCTGACCTGCGATTACTAGCAATTCCAGCTTCATGGAGGCGAGTTGCAGCCTCCAATCCGAACTGAGGCCACTTTTGGACGGTTAGCTCAGAGTCGCCTCGTCGCAACGCGTTGTAGTGGCCATTGTATTATGTGTGTAGCCCAGGGTATCAAAGGGACATGCTGACCTGGCGTCATCCTCTCCTTCCTCCCCCGCCTAAAAGAACTTTATTGATGTTGGACATCCCTAGGATGTACAACATCTAAAATTCACTTAGGCGGGGGCGGTCTCGTGTGACACTTGTAACACACAACGAGGGTTGCGTTCGTTAGCCCACTTAAGGGTACAATTCAAACCACGAACTGACGACGGCCATGCATCACCTGTCCTACTGTCTTGCGAGGGCCAATGTTTCTAAAGGCTTTCAATAGGATTTCTAACCCTGGTAAGGTTCTTCGTTTACCATCGAATTAAACCACATAATCCACTGCTTGTGCAAGTCCCCGTCTATTCCTTTGAGTTTTAGCCTTGCGGCCGTACTACCCAGGCGGATCACTTAACGCGTTAGCTACGCCTCTCAGAGGGTCGATACTCCGAAAAGCTAGTGATCATCGTTTAGGGCGTGGACTACTGGGGTATCTACATACATGTTAATTCTTTCGAATATCATTGTACCCAGTATTACAATAAATCTTTATGTCGCCATAAAGGTCGGACTATATCATTATCTTAATGCGAACTGCTCCAATAAATATGTATCTGCTGGATTGTGATAGGAATCTATCATTTGTTCCAACAGTTTTTGTTTTTCAATGTTTGGCCAAAATCGTGATGTGTGCGTAATACACACGCCACCGATAAATCCAACTTTTTGATAAAACTTTTCCATATTTTCTTTGTCTCTTATTTTTACTTTACCATCTCCCGCATCACAGGCAGAAATGCCCAGTGATTTCAGAAGAATAATATATTCTTTTCTCAGTTTTGGATGAGCACAAGCAAGATAGACTCCACGAATCAGCCATTTGGCTTCATCATTTTTTGTCTTTCTTCGTGCTACATACAAACTCACTCCTCCATCACAACTAAATGCAGATTGTAGAAACTCTTTGACAACATTATGTTGAATGAGTTCTTCAAAGGGATGAAGAATGAGCAGAATCGGTGTGAGGTTTCCCTTGTTATTCGAAGGAGATACATTCTGTCATTCTGGGGTCAATTTCACCAACGTTCTTTGAGCAGCTTTGACACGCGCAGATCCCAAAAAGCGCAAAAAAGCTGCTGAACTTGACTGTCATTTGGGAATTTTGGGATCTG
>CAIPPE010000258.1 GCA_903866825.1 uncultured Methylococcaceae bacterium | reverse complement strand
TGACTGATTCGTACAAAGCGTCCTTCTTTCTTGTCTTCTTCTGTTAAAGCCACCAAGCGGTTATCCTTGAGGGCAGCAATAAAATGCTTACCTTTCTTCAGAATGAACTCAAAGTTTTCCTTGCTGGCAAACCAACTGTCCATCAATACATAGCGAAACTTAATAACATTCATCACGCAGTTCGCTATCATTTCCCTCATGAGCTCATTTTTAGTGACCACACTGGCACGCTTAACCTTGCGTGTCTCTATATCACTGAACTGGATAGGTTTGCGTACCACTTCAAAGGCAACCGGAATTGACACCTCTCCACTAAAGTATAGGGCGTTCAGCAAGTTGATCCCTTTAACCGTACGCCCTTTGCAGTGATCAAAGTGCCAGCACATGATCTCATTCTCGTCCGTCCAAGCCTTCTCCTGAATGGTATCGTCAAATATTAGACAACCCTCTTCCTGCTCTATCTGACGGACTATTGCTTTAACTTGTCCCCAAAGATCTTTGGAGGTAAAGGCTCGCGATGACAAAAATCGTGTCATCTGGTCATGGCTTATATCCCCATCTATCATCGCCGACAATCCGGTAGCCGTTGCGAATCCGTTATTGCATATCAGGTAGTCTGTGTAGAGTTCTAATTTTATTTTTTCCATCCTGAAATAATACACCTTTTCAGATGTAGCTGCGTAACATCAGTTAGTTATTAAAAAATCAATTGCTTGTGTTGTTCTTTTTAGATGTCATAAGGGAAGTCACTAGTTCGGTTACGCCTGGGTAGTTTGTTTTGCCAGTCACTAATACGGGAATGGCCTCAGTAATTAGAATTTTCTTGGGTATACCTAGATTTGAAACGCCATTATTGGCAGCCATTAGGTCGTTAATCGTTGCATTTTTCTGAGTTGTCAACAAAATGATTTGTTCACCTTTTTTTGCATCGGGTATGCTGACGACCGCATGATGAGCATCTGGCCATGTATTAATCGCTAATTGTTCTACAGAGACCAGAGAGACCATTTCTCCGCCAATTTTAGCAAAACGTTTGCTACGTCCACGAATGCTGATAAATCCTTGTGTATCGACATGAACAATGTCGCCGGTATCATGCCAGCCTTTACCATAAATTGATTCAGATGGAACCAGCGTGCCAGGGTTATTGGCCAGAATATATCCCAGCATAATGTTGGGTCCGCTCACATGTAGTTGGCCTCCATCATTAATGCCTTGAATAGGTTCTAATTTATAGTTCATACCTGGCAGGAATCGACCGACAGTCCCTGTTTTATGATACATTGGTGTATTAACAGAAGTAATTGGCGAGGTTTCCGTAGCCCCGTAGCCTTCGAGAATTCGAATGCCGAATTTATCTGCCCAGAGTTGGCGTGTGTTTTCTTGAAGTTTTTCGGCACCCGCGACAACATAACGTAAATTATAAAAGTCATAAGGGTGTGCCTTTTTAGCATAAGCGGCAAAAAACGTATTAGTCCCAAACATGATGGTTGCCTCGGTTTCATAAGCAATTTCAGGTATCACGCTAAAATGCAGAGGCGTTGGGTAGAAAAAAGTTCTCATACCACTGATAATCGGTAGTATTGTTCCCACGGTAAAACCGAATGAATGAAACATAGGTAAAAAATTGAGGACTATATCTCGTGAATTAAAGCTTATACAGGCTTCTAACTGTTTGAGATTGCCAACCACATTAGTATGAGAAAGAACGACTCCTTTGGGAGTGCCTTCTGATCCGGAGGTAAAAAGAACGACGGCAGGGCTGTTGGGGTCGATCAGGTTTGGGTTATACCAAAGGTTGGTTGTGGCAGATTTTAGTTTCGCGAGTAACTTGTTGGTTGTAGTAATGTTTTTTGCTAAATCCTCAAGAAAGATTAAAGAGCCGTGTTTTTCTAATTGTTTTGCTTCTTCTTGTAAGTGACCGAGCTCTATAAAACGGCGTGACGTTATGATGATATTTACTTTTGCAGTTAGACATGCTGAGACTATGTTTGCTGCACCCATAGAATAATTTAACATGGCAGGTACCCGGCCATGTAGTTGTAAGCCCAAGATGCACAATAACGTTTTATAAGAGTTAGGAAGGAAAATCCCTACATTCTCACCAGGCGAGCTGATGTTAGTTAATTCATGACCAATGGCTATGCTACGAGTTATGAGATCATTGTAGGTGAGTGTTGTGCGATCAAGATCTTCAACTATTATGTGTTGTCCTCCATGAATTTTTCGGGCCGCAAGCAAGCTGGAAAAAATGGGTTGTTGATAATGGCTGGTGTCAAACATCATATTTGACATGATGTCAGCCAACAAATGACCACAATAGGCTCGCCTTTCTTTACCCTTTAGGTTGTCAGGGACTGACATTCGGGTTGGTTTTGAAATATGGATGCTTATGGGTGGGAATAATCGTAATCGGACAATTTTGTGTAGCTTTGAAAAATAGGTGTATTGGGCACCTTCTATTCGTATAGGTAAGATCGTTGCCTGTGTTTTGTCCGCGACCATACCCGTTCCATCGTAGACTTTCATCAGTGTACCTGTCACTGAAATTCGACCTTCGGGAAATATGACCGTTCGAGTGTCATTTTCGAGATGGTGAATTAAATCCTTGAGTGATAAAGGATGAGTAGGGTCCATCGGAAAAACTTTAGATAAGCTGAGGAAGGGTTTTAACCACCAGCGTTGAGATATTTGGGTGTTGATGGCAAAGGTTATATCATCCGGTAAAAAAACACCAAGAAGTAAAGGGTCCAGAAAAGAAGTATGGTTCGCTACTATCAAAACTCTTTTTCCTGCATTAGTATAGTTATCTAGGCCTGTAATTTTGATCCTGAATACTAAGCTTAGTAACCACCGTAGACATATTTTTAGCATAGATTTTAGTTCAAGTTTATTAATGGATATTTAAATGGTTGGTCATATTAATATGATATTGTTAATGCGATAAAACTGCCTAACAATTGTATGTTGATTGATAATTCACTATCATGCAACATTGTAAAGCAAATTGTTTTTCTAAAATAATAACAGGAGAGAAAATGAAACTAATAACGGCAATAATAAAGCCATTTAAAATGGATGATGTCAGGGAAGCATTGTCTGAAATAGGGGTCTCTGGTGTGACGGCAACTGAAGTTAAAGGTTTTGGTCGTCAAAAGGGTCATACAGAGTTATATCGAGGAGCTGAATATGTGGTTGATTTTCTGCCTAAAGTTAAGCTAGAAATTGCTGTATCCGATGATATGGTAGAAAAAGCGGTGAGCACTATTGTAAAGTCGGCTAATACCGGAAAAATCGGTGATGGAAAGATATTTGTTTCTAATCTTGACGAAGTTGTGCGTATTAGAACGGGAGAAACTGGAGAGGATGCGATTTAAAATGTCCTCTACTACGATTAAGCAATTAATTTTAGGTCTATTTCTAATGCCTGATTTAGTATTAGCTGATTCATTAAATCAGGCTAATACGGCATGGATTTTAACGTCCACAGCGTTAGTTCTTTTTATGACCATTCCTGGTTTATCATTATTTTATGCCGGATTGGTAAGAAGTAAGAACGTTTTATCTGTATTGATGCAGTGTTTTGCTATAACTTGCATTGTTTCTATTCTTTGGCTTGCGGGTGTTTATAGTTTTATCTTTGCTAATGGCGGAGAGCTACAGAAATTTATTGGCGGGGCATCAAAAGTGTTTCTACCCAATATTAATGCGACAGTGCTAACAGGCGACATACCAGAAACAGTTTATTTTATGTTTCAAATGACCTTCGCTATTATCACGCCCGCTCTCATCGTAGGAGCATTTGCTGAACGTATGAAGTTTTCGTCGATGCTCTGGTTTAGTAGTTTATGGTTGGTTCTTGTGTATATGCCTGTTTGTCATTGGATATGGGGTGGTGGCTGGTTAGCGGATCTGGGTACCCTGGATTTTGCTGGCGGTATTGTTATTCATGTTAATGCGGGTGTCGCTGCATTGGTAGCGGCTCTTGTTCTTGGCAAAAGAAAAGGTTTTCCAAATACGGCTATGCCACCTCATAATATGACTATGGTGGTGACGGGTGCTGGTATGCTTTGGGTAGGCTGGTTTGGTTTTAATGCGGGTAGTGCATTGACCGCAGATGGTCGTGCAGGCATGGCTATGTTAGTGACACATATTGCTGCAGCGGCTGGTTCGTTAACTTGGATGTTTATTGAATGGAAACGTTTTGGTAAACCCAGCGTATTGGGTATTGTTACAGGTATGGTGGCGGGTTTAGGGACAATTACCCCAGCCTCTGGTTTTGTAGGTCCATCAGGCGCTCTAGTCATTGGAGTCACTGCGGGTGTTGTGTGCTTTTATGCGACTCAATACGTTAAGCGTACTTTAAAAATTGATGATTCTTTAGATGTATTTCCTGTGCATGGCATAGGCGGCATTACGGGATCATTATTGACAGGTGTTTTTGTGAGTGCTGATTTAGGTGGTTTTGGATTAGCGGAAGGTGTTTCGATAACTGATCAAGTCAGTGTTCAAGCTTTAGCGATTGTTGTTACAGCACTCTGGAGTGCCTTTTTTAGCTTTGTGATTTTAAAATTACTGGATAAATTCTTGGGCCTACGTGTAACAGTCGATCAAGAAATGCAAGGATTAGACACTGCTTTACACGAAGAAACGGGATATGTAGACTTATAAAAATAAAGGATTGTATCCTTAGTAAAGGAGTGTTGGAAAACGTCTCCTTTTTAAATGGATAGTCCAGCCTTTCAGTTATCTGCTAGTTTGTAGGGTTGTGGATTATTATAATAACGGCTCAACTCCCAATCCAATTTATTATTTCGATAGATATTAATTCAAAATTAGTGGAAAAATATGACTTATAAGTCTTTGTTAGCAACTTTACAGGAAAGGCATAAGCTGTCAGCTTCGGAATTAAAGAAAGTTGAGCGGGTCCAAAAAACCTCAGTAGGTGAAAGTTTGCCCAAGTTACTTGTTAAATTGGGATTATGTTCTGAGCTTGACGTAGCTGATGCATTTATTGAATCGGGTAAGTTTGAGAAAGTGGCCGCTGGTCAATATCCATTAGAAAGACAATTATCTGAAGGGGTGTCTTTACGTTTTTTAAAGAATTACCATATTATAGGTCTGGGTCAAACTGATAATAGCGTGACCATCGCAATGATGGATCCTGAAGATCAATTCACTATTAATGCACTGAGCTTGATGATAGGTAAGCCCGTCGTTGTAAAAGTGGGTTTACTTTCAGAAATTGATGCGGCTCTTGATGTTCAATATGGTGAAGATCGTTCCAAGATGGATAAGTTGATCGATGACTTGGCTTTAGATGATCTTGGTGAAGAGGATTTAGAGCATTTGAAGGATTTGGCAAGCGAAGCTCCGGTTATCAAAATGGTTAATTTGATTATGCAGCGAGCGATTGAAACCCGGGCGTCAGATATTCATATAGAGCCTTTTGAGCAATCTTTAAAAGTAAGGTTGCGGGTTGATGGTGTTCTACAGGAGATTGATGCGCCCAATGTAAAGTCAACAGCAGCGGTGATTTCTCGTATTAAGATCATGGCCAAGCTGAATATTGCCGAACGTCGGTTACCTCAGGATGGCCGTATCAAAATACAAATGTTGGGTAAAGAACTGGATTTGCGGGTATCTACTATACCGACGATGTATGGGGAAAGTGTTGTAATTCGTTTATTGGATAAGGAAAATACGGTACTTGATTTTGAAGCATTGGGTTTTGCGGGTAGACATTTACAAAACTTTATTAATGTACTTGCTTTGCCTCACGGCATTATTTTGATTACGGGACCTACCGGAAGTGGCAAATCGACTACCATGTATGCTGCATTAAAACAGTTAAATACGCCTGAACGTAAAATAATTACTGTTGAAGATCCGGTTGAATATCAAATGGAAGGGATTAACCAAATTCAGGCTAAACCTCAAATAGGCTTAACCTTTGCATCTGCTTTACGATCTATTGTAAGACAAGATCCTGATGTTATTATGATCGGTGAAATGCGGGATTTGGAAACCGCTAGAATTGCTGTTCAGTCAGCACTTACAGGTCATTTAGTTTTATCCACATTGCATACTAATGATGCTGCTGGTGGAATTACGCGCTTACTTGACATGGGATTAGAAGAGTATTTATTGACATCTACAGTCAATGGCATATTGGCGCAACGGTTGGTCAGAAGATTATGTCCAGCTTGTAAAAAGATTACAGTTGCTGAACCTGAATTGGTTAAGGAGTTACAGCTACAGCGTTTTTCTTCTCAGAGCGATATTGCTTTATATAAGCCTGTTGGGTGTCCAAGTTGCTCAGGTACAGGTTATAGAGGCCGACTTGCTATTATTGAATTTTTACCTATGACTGATCCAGTCCGTAAACTTATCATGGCTCATGAAGAAGCTGGGGCTATACAAAAATTGGCTATTGCTGAAGGTATGCAAACGCTTTATGAAAATGGATTAGTTAAAGTTATAGAAGGCATTACCACTCTTGAAGAGGTTATGCGAGTAACTTCGGAAAACTAAAATGCCTTTATTTACTTATAAAGCAATTAATAGCTTAGGTGAAACGGAAGAGGGGGTTCGTGACGTAGTTGATGAAAAGTTTCTCATATCCGCATTGCAGTCCGAGGGCTATATACCTATTCGTGTTGCTTCAGCCAATAGTAGATCATTTTTTTGGTCGAGAAATAAACAAGCTAAGTTATCGCAGAAAGACATTGCATTACTAACTGGGGAGTTAGCAACATTATTAGAATCTGGCTTGCCTATTGATAAATCGCTGTCTGTTTTAATGGATTTGACGGAAGATAATCCACGCTTAACAAAGTTAATTGCCAAGGTTTTAGAAAAAGTGAAAGGCGGTGTGTCTTTGGCGGATGCTCTTGAACAGCAGCAAGGTATTTTTAGCAAGTTTTATTTGAATATGGTGCGTGCTGGTGAAGCAGGCGGAGGTCTTGATGAGGTGTTAACACGCTTATCAGAGTATTTGGAACGTTCTCAGGAATTAAAAGATACGGTGAGTACGGCCTTAATTTATCCTGCTATTTTGTTAGTCATGTCGCTCGCTTCATTATTTGTTATGTTAACTTTTGTTGTGCCGCAATTTACTGAAATGTTTGAGAGTGCCGGGAAAGCTTTACCCGTGTCAACTCAGATTGTTGTGGGTTTGGCTGAGTGGTTACAAAGTTATTGGTGGGCTTTGTTGACAGGGATTATTTTTATCTCTAGTTATATGAAATATCAGATGGCTGATCCCGTCAGAAAAAAAGTTTGGGATGCTCGCTTTTTGAAATTACCTTTGGCCGGTACTATCATAACAAACAAAGAAACAGCTAATATTAGTCGAACGCTCGGGACGTTGCTGGGCAATGGTGTTTCTATATTATCTGCGTTGGTTATTGTTCGTGAAACCGTCGATAATCTGGTATTGGCTGATGCTATTGCGGATGCTGAAGAGCACTTGAAGCAAGGAAAGCATTTATCTGATGCCTTGATGGAAAAGCGTTTACTGCCAAAGATGGCATTGCAAATGATTAAGATGGGAGAAGAAACTGGGCGACTGGAGGAAATGTTACTTCGGGTTGCAACTATTTATGATAAACAACTCAGAGTAGCTATTCAGAGGCTGTTAGCTTTTCTTGAGCCAGTTCTGATAATTACTTTGGGGCTTATGATTGCAGGTATCATTGTGTCAATTTTACTTGCTATCTTGAGTGTTAATGATTTGGCTTTTTAATGGGAAAAATAGCAACAATGAGACATAAAAAAAATGGTAAACAAAAGGGTTTTACTTTACTTGAGTTATTGGTTGTTTTGGGAATTATCGCCATGTTAGCGGGTATTGTTGGACCCCAAGTAATGAAACACATGGGCGAGTCTAAAACTAAAGCAGCAAAGGTACAGATTGAGGATTTGGCTTCAACGCTAGATATGTACAAACTGGATGCTGGAAGTTATCCAACCACTGAACAAGGCTTAATTGCTTTAGTTGAGGCGCCTGATAACGCTAAGCACTGGAGTGGTCCCTATTTATCAAAGTCCAAGATACCTTTGGACCCATGGCAAAATGAATATCATTATGTCTTCCCTGGTGAGCATGGAAAATTTGATATTTTTTCTTATGGTGCAGATGGAAAAGAAGGTGGTACTGGCGAAGATCAGGATGTTGTTAGTTGGGAATAACATTCGAATTAAGGCAAGCATCGATCATCAACATGTCTAGTAGTTTAGGTAAAACCAGGGGTTTTACTCTACTAGAGTTAATGATTGTATTATTTATTATGGTTTTGGGTTTTTCTGTTGTTGGCGTAAATTTGTCGTCCGGTAATGATGCTACAGCACTTAAAGTGGCATCTAGGGATATTGTGTCTGCCTTAAGGTTTGCCCGAGGTGAAGCTTTAGTTTCTCATCAAGAGATGACGGTTAACTTTGATTTAACACAAAATACTTACACTGTTAGTCGACGAGACAAGATCTATGTTATTCCAAAGTCAATAGGAGTCACTTTGGTAACAGCCCAGAGAGAATTAAAAGGTAAAGGAATGGGTAGTGTTCGGTTTTTTCCAGATGGTTCTTCAACAGGTGGTAGGGTGACCTTGAAGAAAAATAAGTCGGTTTGGCAATTAGATATAAATTGGTTGACGGGTCAAATTGAGCTTGATGATAAAGATTCAAGTGAATAATCATAAAGGTTTTTCTTTGTTGGAAATCTTGATTGCATTTTCAATTCTGGCATTTTCCCTGGGTATCTTGCTGAAAATTTTTTCATCTGGGGTTGATACAGCAACTGTTGCCGAGGATTACACTGTAGCAGTTCAAGTTGCTGAAAGCTTGATGGCTAAAACAGGAATAGAAACACCTTTACAGGTTGGCCAGGATTCAGGTACTGAAAATGAGAAATATGATTGGCTGTTAACAGTGAATCCATACATTTTTGAATCGGGTAATAGCGATAGTGTAACAACCACAATGACGCTTTTTAAAGTTAAAGTTATTGTTAGTTGGGGTAAGGCTCTAAACAGTAGGCGAGTTGAGCTAACGACTTTAAAGTTAGCCAACTAAAATAGATGAAAATAACAGCAGCATTTATTAGGACGCTTCGTAAAAAATCGAATCAGTCTCATCCAATTGGATTACGTTCTGATTCCAAAGGCTTTACTTTGATTGAGGTACTTATTGCCTTAACCCTGCTCAGCTTCATGGTCGTTTTATTATTTGCAAGTTTGAAAATATGTGCAGATAGCTGGGAAAGGGGCGAAAATAAAATAACTGATGTTAATGAAATAGCAGTTGTTTACAATTTTTTTCAACAACATTTATCTGTTACAAAGCCTTTATCTAATGATTCACTAGGAGAAGGTCAGGGTTTCTCATTTCAGGGTGATGCTCAATCCTTAAAGTTTGTTGCTGAATTTCCTGTAAGTGCAGCTAGACCTGGATTACAACTTTATTCCTTAAATAAAATTGAAGTAGATGATCAACAGTTAATAAGCGTTTCATTAGTGCCCTATGTTGAACCAATCGATGGGGATCAGCCGCAGAAAGAAGAGATTACATTAATAAAACACGTTAAGGATTTTAAGTTATCGTATTTTGGTGCAGATAATGTGGGCGTTAAAGGAGTATGGACTGATGATTGGCTGAATAAGAATATATTGCCCCGTTTAGTTAAAATTAATATTGAGTTGGAAAGTGGGATTTATTGGCCGGAGATGATTATCGAGCTTAAAGTGACTGATAAAATGGTTAACAATATAGGTTCTGGTCTAAATTCTATGGGTACGCAGTCCCTTAATCCAATGGGTACGCAAGGTATAAATCCTATTGGGGGATTTAGGTGAGGCAACAAAAAGGTGTTGCCTTGGTTTTGGTATTGTGGGTTTTAAGCTTGTTGATACTCATGGCAGGCAGTTTTGCACTAACCATGCGTAGAGAAGCATCAATTGTTTCAACTATTAAAAATAATGCGCAGGCAATGTCTATTGCTGAGTCTGGCATTTCAATGGCTGAGATGATGTTATTAAGTCCTGATCCCTTTAAAGCATGGAAAGCAGATGGTCGTGTTTATGAAATAATTGCTGATGGAGCAAAAATCCGAATACAATTGTTATCTGAAGGTGGAAAGATAGATATTAACAAAGCAGATCAGCAATTATTGAAGAGTTTGATGGCTCATGCCCCTGTAGATGAAGATCAGCAAAGTCATCTGCTAGGTGCTATTCTTGATTGGCGTGATACTGATGACTTGGTCAATCTAAACGGCGCTGAAAAGGATGAATATGAGGAGGCAGGTTTAAATTATCAGCCTGCTAATAAGCCCTTCCAATCAATTGAAGAATTACAATTGGTATTGGGCATGGATAAAGCAATATTTGCATGGATTGAGCCTTTAGTTACAGTTTATTCTGGGCAACCGAAAATCAATTTGCAAATGGCAAGCAAAGAGGTTCTACAGATAATTCCCGGACTAGACCAAGGTTTGGTTGATTCGTACATTTTCGCCAGATTACGAAGCGCAATTATTAATCAGTTGCCTCCTCCTTTCCCTTTAAATTCAGTTTTCAATAATCCTACTGGACAAAATGATGTTTTTAATTTGGTTTCTGAAGCCGTTTTAGATGATCATTCCAAGGCCGCTATTAATGTAGTGGTTAAAAAATCAGAACAAAGTGCTGAAACTCCATTTCAAGTTACGAAATGGAGCCGTGTTACTGCAAATAACAAGACGTTATTTACTGCTAAAATGAGCGAATTATTAGTGAAAAAATATGCTGAACCTGAACTCAACAATTGATCTGAATTTTAAACAGTTCTTCCGCTGGTGGAAGCGTGAGCTTGTTTTTCTGGTTCCAGAGAAACTAAAGCCTTTTTTAAATAATGAACAAGGGTTCATTATTATTGCCCCCAAGGGTAATCAGTTAGTATTTACGTACCGATTTTTAGATATTAATGAGCATCTTGTAACAGTAGATAGAGCAGATAGATCTTTTACATTGCAAAATTTATATTCGAAGGATGAACGGTTAATAAAAGCTAAAATAATTCTGAGATTATCATCTCAAGATGCTATCCAAAAAGAACTTAGCTTGCCCATCGCAGCAAAAGAAAATCTTCATCAAGTTGTTTCTTATGAATTAGATCGTTATACACCGTTTAAAGCAGAACAGGTTTATTTTGCTGTTAAGATTCTTGCTGGAGAGAATGAGCCAGGTCATCTGAGAGTAATGATGATTCTAACAACGAGAGAATTACTAGATGGGTTCTATGACGATGTTAGGGCAATGGGAATCTCTCTTTTATTTGTTGATTATCAAGACTCACCTAATAATCTTGATGGCTTCGATGAAGCCTATAATCTGTTGCCTGAGAAATTTAGGCAAAAAACTGCAAACTTGCCTCGGGTACTTAATGGGGCGCTCATCGCTATGACGAGTATTTTACTCATTTTAGTTATTGCTATGCCGGTTTGGTTTGAATCGCAAACGGTTGATGCGTTGCAATTAAAAGCAGAAAAATTGGAGAAAGATGCTAAGAAAGTAAAGGCGATGCAATCATCCATTGATGCCGTTATTGATGAAACTAGTCAACTCATAAAAGAGAAAAGTGCCAGTCCCGATGTTATTAATATATTGAACACATTAAGTTTATTAATAAAAGATGATACTTCTCTAAATTATGCACAATACTCAGAAGGTCATTTGCAAATTCAAGGAGAATCACCTGCCGCATCGGCGTTATTGGCCGTTTTAGAAGAGTCTGAGTTATTTTCAAATGCGCGATTTGCTTCACCGGTTACACAGGATAGAATTAGCAACTTAGAGCGTTTTCAAATAACTGTTGACGTAGTGAAAGCAGGAGGAAAAAGTGGGGAATAAACTTAAAAATGCTGAGGTGAGATTTCAATTATCTCAACAAAGTTTGTTTGCCGTCGGCTTGTTAGTGGGGATTGTACTGATTATAATTTTAGCTATTTTTGTACCTTTAATAAGCAAACAACTAGATTTGCTTGAAGCAAAGAAGAATCTGGTTTTTAAATTGCAGCAATATGAACGCATTTTAGCTAATTCAGGGGCAGTAACCAATAGTATGGCGGACATATCCAAAAAGCAGGAGCAACAAGGATATTTTAATCGTCAGGCGACTGATGCCCTAGCTTCTGCAGAAATGCAGGAGTTTATAAAAAAAACAATTGTTGAAGCTGGAGGACAGTTAAGTAGTACGCAAGCTTTACCGGTAAGTAATAAAGATGCTTTTAAGCGTATAACGGTAAGTGTTAGGATGACTGGAAATAGTCAAGTGTTACAGTCTGTTCTCTATAAAATAGAGACATCAGAGCCCCTTATAATTATTAATCAAATCGATATAAGACCTATGCGGGGAACAAGAAATAAAGTGACTCGTCAAATTGAAGATAGTAATGAATTGAATGTTAATTTTCAGGCGGTTAGTTTTATGAGAAAACCAGCATAATGAATATTAAATTAGTATTTTTGTTAACCTCGATTTGTGTGGCTTGCTTATTTATAATTACCGGTGAGTGGCTTTATGCAGGGTGGTCACAACGCGCTGTAATGAAATCTTTAATACCAAATGATGTTAAAGCTTCATTGGAGGATATGCCACAAATTGATCTTCATAAAAAGCCACAAGACAGTTATGTTGATTTTGTTGCGCGCCCATTATTTATTAAAGGCAGGCGTCCAGTTGATGAGTCTCTTCAAGAAGTTGCAACAGCTCAAAACGTAGAGATACCCATTGTTTTTGATTGGGAGTTAATTGGCATTTATTCTACAGAAAAAGGTTTGTCTGCCTTATTTAGTCGCGAGAATGGTAAGACAGCAAAAGATAAATACAGAAGAGTTGCTTTAGGTGCTGATTTGGATGGATGGAAACTGTCTGAAGCTCATCAGGATAAGGTTATAGTTAAGCAAGGAGATCAGCTTAAAGAGCTACTTCTACGAAAAGTTAAAGAAAAAGTAAAAGATCCATCCAAGAAAATGAATGTCCCCAATAGATTTAATGTCCCTAAACCAGAAGATGTCCAAATGCCTATACAAGGTGAACTTGAGAATGCCCAATGAATAAAGGTCTTAGAAAAATCAGTATTAATAGCTGTGTGTTGGTTATGGGCTTATCGTTAGCCGGATGTGAGTTAATAGGGTTTAAGCAGAGTGATAAACTGCCTTTGGAGCCTGTGAAAAAGGAGGCGCCAGTTGAAGTATTTAAACAGTTAGAAAATAAAACGACTATTACACCACCCAGCAGTGAAAGGTATCTTAGCTCTGACCGGGCTGCTTCCACTGAGCCAAAGAAAAGTAGAAATACAGCTTCAAAAGGATCTGGTTCTTATAGCCTTAATTTTGATGAGGCGGACCTTGGTGAAGTAGCGAAAGTTGTGTTGAGTGATATTTTAGGTCAAAACTATGTGT
Source organism: uncultured Methylococcaceae bacterium (assembly GCA_903866825.1). Lineage (GTDB taxonomy): Bacteria > Pseudomonadota > Gammaproteobacteria > Methylococcales > Methylomonadaceae > Methylobacter_C. The sequence continues at coordinate 21,145 of CAIPPE010000258.1, read as the reverse complement.
TAAGCCCAAAAGTAACGGGTAAAGTTACTTTACAGACAACGGAACCTTTAACCAAAGACGAATTATTGCCTGCATTAGAGATGGTTCTTCGGATGAATAATGCTGCTCTGGTTAAAGATGGAAAAATTTATCACATTGAGCCAGCTACGGATGCGTTATATACATCAGATTTTTCAAGCAGATCCGCTGGTTATCAAACTCGTGTGATTCCTGTTAAAAATGTTGCAGTCAAGGATATTGCAGATATTATAAAGCCACTCGTTCATGATAAAACAATTTTAAATGTAGATAGTAAGCGAAACATTATGGTGGTTTCTGGCTCGGCTGATGAGATAGCTAGAGTACTGGATATGATTAACACATTTGATATTGATATACTGAAGGGGCGGTCTTTCGGTGTATTTCCACTGACCCATGTAGATCCAGAAACCATTATTAAAGAGTTGCAAAGTATCTTCTACCAGAAAGGAAAAAGTGGAGAATCAGAGTTTTTTCAGTTTATGCCCATTAAACGTTTAAATGCTATTATGGCAGTAACTCATCAGGCACACTATTTAGATGATATAGAAAATTGGATAGCCAGGTTAGATAAGGCTAACACGGCTTCTGGTGGGGGAGTAAATGTTTATAAAGCTCAACATGTTGATGCCAAAAAATTGGCAGCTACACTGAATCAGATATTTACAGGTGCTAAAAGTTCGGATTCATCCGCTAAGGTTGCCCCTGGTGAAACAGCTGACAGTATTTCTAGTCAAGATTCCTCATCCTCTGGTTTGGGAGGTTCACCTTCAAATATGGGTAATACAGGCATGAGTAATACCGGCATAGGTAATACGGGTATGGGTAATACAAATATGAGTAATGGATTATCTGGGAATCTAAGTGCCTTTGCTACCAACGAGGTAGAAAACGATGCCACCGTAGCTGGTAGTAGTGCTGATCCGATAGCCGGTGGTTCAATTGCAAATGTAGGAAAGGTAAAAATCATTGCTGACGAACCGAATAATTCAATTATCATTGTAGCAACCGCACAGGATTATGAGGTGATATTGCCAATTATTAATCAACTTGATGTGATGCCGTTGCAAGTGTTGATTGACGCAACTGTAGTCGAAGTTACATTATCTGGGGAATTAAGTTATGGTATATCTTGGTATTTATCCCATGGGAGTAGTTCTATAACTTTTGGAGGCGCTACAGCTGCAACTGCTGCAGCTTTGGGAACCGGAGGGCTGACTGCATTGTATAGTTCAGGTGCTGTGCAATCACTTTTAAATTCTTTGGCTAAATCTTCTAATTTAAATGTTATATCTTCACCATCATTAATGGTGTTAAATAATCAGAAAGCTAAAATCAATGTGGGTCAACAAGTTCCGGTTCAAACAAGTACATCTTCACTTCCTGTTGCAACTGGATCAACACCAAGTATCGCTCTTGGAACTTCAATTCAGTATAAAGATACTGGGGTTACTTTGGAAGTTTCACCGAGAGTCAATGCAAATGGCATGGTGATTATGAAGTTAAAGCAAATCGTCAGTGATGTAGCACCAGCACCTGCAACAGGCGTTACCTCAACTGCAACTTTTGATAAAAAAGAAATTGACAGTTCCGTAGTAGTTCATGATGGCGAAACTGTTGTGCTAGGTGGATTAATAGCTGATAATTATACAATAACTAAAACAGGGTTTCCGTTTTTAACTAATTTGCCACTAGTTGGGGAGTTATTCGGGAGTACGGATAAGACAAAGAAAAAAACAGAATTAGTTGTATTAATTACTCCGCGAGTCGTAACAAGTAAGCAGGATTCAAGGGTAATTTCTAATGAATTTAGGCGTAAATTAACGGGGATTTATCAAGATGACTCACACATTAATGAGGAAGCTACTTCAATAAAAAATAAGTTATAAACTTAACTCGGGATCATTGATTGGTTGCACGATGAAATTCGGGGTCTCTAGAAAATGTCGAGCAAGTTAACTTGCTCGACGTCTGTGGTGTTAGCGGGTTATAACCTCAGAGCCTTTACCAATTAAAACGATATCAGCAGGGCGTATAGCAAATAAACCATTAGTGACAACACCCGTAATGTTGTTAATAATTTTTTCGAGTTCAATAGGATCTAAGATCGATAAATTGTGTACATCAAGAATTTCGTTGTGGTTATCAGTGATGTAGTTTTCACGCCATACTGGTTGACCGCCTAGTTTAACCAATTCTCTAGCAACATAGCTTCTTGCCATTGGAATAACTTCCACAGGCAAAGCAAAAGCACCTAATACATCAACCGTTTTAGTTTCATCAACGATACAAACGAATTTCTTGCTGGCTGCTGCAATAATTTTTTCACGGGTTAAAGCGCCACCACCGCCTTTTATTAAATGCTTATGAGGGCTTACTTCATCAGCTCCATCGACATAAACATCTAATGTACCGACTGCGTTAAGATCGAATACTGGAATTCCTACTTTTTTCAGGTGTGTTGTACTCGCTTCAGAGCTAGAAACAGCGCCTTCAATCTTGCCTTTAATATCAGCTAAATAATCAATAAAATGTTTAACCGTAGAGCCAGTACCTACGCCGATAATAGCAACGTCTTTAACGTATTCTATAGCCGCTAGAGCTACTTTTTGTTTTAATTCATCTTGTGTCATAGTGTGTTACCGTAAAAAATAAAAGGTGAGGGATGATACCTCAGAAATAGGGTATCCTTCATCTGATTTATTAAATATAAGGCTATTTGGCATGTTTCTTCTTGTAAAAAATTGAAGATAAAACAGATAAGCCAATCATAACAGCGCCAATAAGTCCTGTTATAACTTCAGATATAGAGAAAGTAATGCTGGCAAGCATAATACCCGCAAGTGAGCCGATGGCATAATGAGCTCCGTGTTCTAAAAAGACATATTCGTCTAAAGTGCCCTTTCTAACTAAATAAACAGTCAGGCTTCTAACGAACATAGCGCCTATCGCTAGTCCTAGCATAATAATAACTACATCTTGGGTGATTGCAAAAGCACCGATAACGCCATCGAATGAAAACGAAGCATCTAAAACTTCAAGATATAAGAAACTCATGACGCTCCCTTTTTTAATAGCATTAGAAACTTCTTCACCTTCTTCTTCGTCTTCGAATAATGCGGACAAGCTGTCAACGATGACAAATAGGATGAGTCCTGAAATACCAGCAATCAGGGCTTTTAAACGAATTGTTTCAGGAATCCAGTGTTGGCCGATCAACAAAATGGCTAAGGCTAAAATAACTTCAATAGATTCAAGCTTTCCAAAGTCGGATAATTTTCTTTCAATATAGCCTAGCCAATGTAACTCTTTACTATCATCAAAGATAAAAGAGAAAAATACCATCATTAAGAACATACCGCCAAAAGCGGCAATTTGCACATGAGATTCGTCCAGATGGTGAGCATATGTATCGGGATCATACAGTGCCATTTGGGTGACAGCGATGAAATCAAGTCCCGTTGCTGTCGCTACGATTAAAATTGGAAACAAAAGTCGCATACCAAAGACTGCGATTAAAATCCCCCAGGTTAAAAAGTACTGTTGCCAACGCTCATCCATGCGTTTCAATATTGACGCATTCACGACCGCATTATCGAATGATAGGCTTACTTCGAGAATGCCGAGAATAAGAGCGATAAACGCGCCCATTGCGCCACTCCAATAAACTGCTATAGATAGACAAACTGTTGTAATGAAAAAGGAAAGACGAAAATGCTTCATAAAGTACCTTATTGATGAGTATTTGGTATTCCGCAACTGTAGCTAAAGAACTGAAGTCAACTTACAGTATGTTAAGATGCGTTATTTAATGAAACTCTGCTGATTTATTGAGAGTTATTGTGGGTTATCCTCTTATCTAATCATTAATTGAATATTCAGTCAATCTTGTACTTAATGAGGGATTGGCTTTTATGAATGAAAATATCTTTTTTGATAAAGGAATATCATGTTTTTCCAGTTATTTGTTTAATACGCTGTGGCCAAATAAAATGGATTTTCAATGGATGAATTGTTAGTAGATAATTGCTGTCACTTTATTAAATAATAACTTAAAATTTTGGGCTAGGGGATGTGTATAGACTTAGCTTTACCAAGATAATAAGGAATGACTCTATTCAAGTAACAAAACGGTAAGATATGGCAAAACGAAGTGAACACAGCTCTGAAGAATTAAAAGCCTTAATTCTTAATGCAGCTGAAATAATTGTTTCTGAAGAGGGCATATCAGCATTAAATGTGCGCAGAATAGCCAGAGAAATTGGCTATACAGTTGGTAGTATCTATATGGTCTTTGCGAATATGGCAGATTTGATCATGCAAATCCATGCAAGAACACTGGACAAGCTCGCTGAAAACTTAATTATGGTAAATAATGATAATGATCAACAGTTTCTTGAATTATGGGCGATGAGTTATTTATCTTATGCCACCAAGAATTTTAATCAGTGGTCTCATGCACTTAAATATAATCTACCTGTCAAGGTCGAGCAAGAAACTCAAACCTGGTATCTCACGAAAATTGATAAAATACTTTTTCCAGTTCGAGCCAGATTAGCCCGACTTAAGCCTGCTCAGACAGAAGAACAAATTAAGTATGCGGCCATTGCTTTATCAACAGGAATTCAAGGTCTCTGCGTTTTATTGATAAATGCACAAAGCAATAAATCTGAAATAAAAGAGATAGAAGATATAGTCACCTTGTTGGTAAGAAATTTCTTGCGTGGATGGCTTATAGAGACTAATAAGTAAGCTCTTTTTAAAGCATGAAAGAACTGTAAATAACAATTGTTAAGGATTATTTAGTATGAATAGCATTCCGAATAAAACCGCGATGGATGGTAAAAATTGGGCTGGACGAAGAGAGCTTGTCTCTTGGGCATTATATGATTTTGCTAATTCAGGTTATACAACTGTTGTACAAACAACAATCTTTAGTGCTTATTTTGTGGCAGTAGTTGCAGGTGTTTCACAAGGATATTCTCCAGGACTATCAACTTTGTTGTGGTCTGTTGCAATTGGTATTGCCAATTTTGTAGTGATGATCAGTGGTCCATTACTTGGAGCAATTGCCGATCATCGTGCCTGTAAAAAGTTTTTTCTATTAATATCTTCCGTCGGTTGTATTACAGCAACGGCATTACTGGCATTGGTTGGGCCAGGTGATATATGGCTTGGAATGATATTGGTAACCAGCTCTGCCATTATGTTTGCAAGTGGTGAAAGCCTAATTGCTGCATTTCTTCCAGAGCTTGTGCCAGAAGAGAATATGGGGCGGTTATCGGGTTATGGTTGGAGTTTGGGGTATTTTGGAGGATTACTCACTTTGGGAGTTTGTTTAGCTTATATTACCTGGGCAAAGCAACAAGGTTTGTCAGAAACTCATTATGTGCCAGTAACGTTGCTGATTACTGCATCCATTTTTGCATTAGCGGCTGCACCAACTTTTATGTGGCTACAAGAGCGAGCCGTTCCGGTAGAGGGTGATGATAGACTCTCAAACCTTCAGGTTAGCTATGCCCGATTGGCTAGCACCTTTAAAGAAGCAACTCGGTTTCGGGATTTACTCTGGTTTTTAATCACTCTTGGTATTTATCAGTCTGGCGTTAGCACCGTTGTGGTGTTGGCTGCAATTTATGCACAAGAGGTTATTGGCTTCGACACCCAGTCTTTGATTATTTTAATTATGGTTGTGAATGTCACAGCGGCAATAGGTGCTTTAATTTGTGGACATTTGCAAGATAGAATTGGTTCTGTTCCAACACTCGCTATTACACTGGTTATCTGGATTATCGCCGTTATTTTCGCTTTATTCGCAAGCACGCCAACAGATATGTGGATTGCAGGAAACATTATCGGAATAGCGATGGGCGCAAGTCAGGCGGTCGGGCGAGCTTTGGTGAGTAAGTTTTCACCCACTGAACGAGCTGGCGAGTTTTTAGGTTTGTGGGGGTTAGTAAACCGTTTGTCGGCAATACTAGGTCCATTGAGTTATGGGTTGATCAATTATTTTACAGATGGAAATCATCGTTCATCGCTTGTTTCGACACTCCTGTTTTTTATACTAGGCTTGCTATTATTAACTAAAGTTAATGAAACTAGGGGCAAAGCGGCAGCCCTTGCTTCTTAGTCTTACAGTGGTTAAATATATTATCGATACGGGAGGCTAAAAAATAGTATTGTTTAAGTCATGTTATAAGATTTGTTGGGTTTTTTCACGCCTGGGCATTCAATGCTTATCCGCTGGGTATCTTTGTCTAGTTTTAATGCAGTTAACTGCCCACCCCATAAGCAGCCAGTATCAATGGCGTAGCAATTGGGGCCTTCGTAATAACCAAGGGTTGACCAATGCCCGAAGATAATACGCATGTCGGCATTTTTACGTTTTGGAACATCAAACCAGGGCAATAAGTTCTTTGGTTGAGAACCCAAAGGACCGCTGTTGGCAAAGTCAAGACGGCCATTAACATCACAATAACGCATGCGTGTAAAACAGTTAATGATAAAACGTAATCTTGAGGCTCCTTTTAAGTCGGTAGACCAAATATTGGGTTTGTTACCATACATTTGTTTTAAAAACACTTGATAATCGGGACTCTTTAATGTTTGTTCAGCCAAGAGAGCCATTTTTTTTGTGGTTTTGAAATCCCATTGTGGAGGTAAGCCGGCATGTAGCAAACAGAAATCATCGTTATAATGAAACAAAGGTCTATATCTAAGCCAATCAATTAATTCATCTCGATCGGGAGCTTCTAAAATTGCACTTAGCGTACATTTTTTATCCGCTACCTTAGGTACACAAGAAGCTGCGAGTAAGTGCATATCATGGTTACCAAGCACAGTGACAGCTGAACGCCCTAATGATTTAACAAAGCGAAGGGTTTCTAACGATTTAGGTCCACGATTAACCAGATCTCCAGCAAACCATAGTTGATCAGTATTTTCATTAAAGGAAATGGTATCCAAAAGCCTTAATAGGTCATCAAAGCAACCTTGTATATCACCAATCGCGTAAATAGACATTTAACTAATGCAGGGTTCTTGGAATGGATAAAGTAAATTTCGGTATGGTGGCATTAAATTCATCGCCATCATCCGAATGCATTGTATATTGACCCTGCATAGTGCCAACAGGCGTCTCAAGTATAGCTCCACTGGTATAGCGGAATATTTCCCCGGGTTTAAGATAGGGTTGTTCGCCAATGACACCATCACCTCTTACTTCCTGAATTTTGCCATTCGAATCAGTAATTAACCAGTGGCGATTCAATAGTTGCGCAGGTACAGAGCCTTTATTAGTGATTGTGATAGTATAGGCAAACACATAGCGATCCTTTTCCGGTGCTGATTGTTCAGCAATAAAATAGGGCGTAGCTTCAACTAATATTTTATTTTTCTCAGTCATTATTAGATCATATGTTAATTATTTCGTGATTATTTCATCGTAACTTAACATTAAACGCAAGAAACTATTTCATCATCAATAAACAGACGTTAAAAAAATACTATTTATTATTATCATTAGGACAAGAAATTGCATATTCATATCTTAGGTATTTGTGGGACTTTTATGGGCGGTCTGGCAGTTATTGCCCGGCAATTGGGTTATGAAGTCAGTGGCTCGGATCAAAACGTTTATCCTCCCATGAGCACACAGTTGCAACAACAAGGAATTCAATTAATGGATGGCTATCGTGCCGAGAACCTCGATTCTAATCCAGATTTGGTGATTATAGGTAATGCTCTTTCAAGAGGTAATCCAGAAGTAGAAGAGGTGTTGAATAAGGGCTTGAATTATGTTTCAGGTCCGCAATGGTTGGCTGAGCATGTTTTACATGATAAATGGGTTTTGGGTGTCGCTGGAACACATGGCAAAACAACGACAACTAGTATGTTAAGTTGGATACTTGAATATCAAGGTTTTAATCCTGGGTTTTTAATTGGTGGCATTCCTTTAAATTTTGGAATTTCAGCCCGGTTAGATGGGGGAGCGGAAAATAAGTCAGGTTTTTTTGTAATCGAAGCCGATGAATATGATTCTGCATTTTTTGACAAGCGTTCCAAGTTTGTACATTACCGACCTCGTACGGCTATTCTAAATAATTTAGAGTTTGATCATGCGGATATTTTTCCGGATCTTGACGCAATTAAACGGCAATTTCATCATTTGGTTAGAACTATTCCAAGTGAAGGTTTGATCATTAGTCCTGAAATTGATGCCAATATCAATGATGTTTTAGCAATGGGGTGTTGGACACCGATTGAAAATACTTCAATCAATGGGTGTTCGCAATGGAATGCAAAATTATTGAAAGAAGATGGAAGTCAATTTGCAGTTTTGTTTGAAAATAATGAGCAAGGAGTCGTTGATTGGTCGTTAACTGGACAACATAATGTTTATAACGCCTTATCTGCGATTGCTGCAGCAAACCATATTGGTATTTTGCCAAAAGATTCAATTGCGGCTTTAATTCAATTTATTAATGTCAAACGGCGTATGGAAGTTATAGCCAAGATTAATGGTATAACGATATACGATGATTTTGCGCATCACCCAACGGCCATTTCAACTACATTGGATGGTTTACGCAAACAGGTTGGCGATGAGCGAATTGTCGCCATTCTAGAGCCACGATCAAATACGATGCGATTAGGGGTGCACACAGAGACACTCGCTAAATCTTTGGCTAATGCCGATTTGGCTATTATTTATCAACCTCAAAATCTGGATTGGGACTTAAGCAGGCTCAATCATTATGCAGATAATATTGAAATTTATCAGTCAATTGATGCAATTATTGCAAAACTTAAAGTTGAAGCCTGTTTAGGTGGGCATTTTGTATTAATGAGTAATGGTAGTTTCGGAGGTATTTATCAACGTTTACAAGAAGAACTATAAGTTACAATCTTATGAACTTATAATCCCAAAGGGTTGTTTGAATCTACGCCATCCATAAAAGGTAAGCGTCTATTTTCATTGGTTAGTTGATATATTTTACCTAGCCAATTGTTAAAAACTGCTTTTGCCGTATCTTTCCAGGTGTTATCAAGGTGTTCTATAACTTGATCCTCAGGAAAGCGTGCCAGTGGAATAGAGGTATTTTTAACGGCCAAAACATGTTGCTCATAATCAGTAAAAATCGCTTGTACAGTCTCATCAAAATAATGAGCCGGAAATGGCGGGTAATCGCTTCTACCATTGTTGTAGAAGCTCATTACTTCCCGTTTATATTCTTTTAATAAGCTAATGTCATCGTATTCGGGATGACCCTGAAAAAACACGATACGAAAACCATCTGGACTGACCGCAAGATGAACCCCTGCTTCTTTGCTTGCAACCAGCACTTTAAGTCCACACCGTTCCATATCACTTTGAAATATTTCATTAAAGCGTGAGTGTGGAACATCAAAACGAGTATTAATCTCTGCAATTAAAGGATGGTTTCGGTTAATCAGTTTGTGAGAAAAAACTCCCCAGCGTTTGGCGGGTAAGCGAGTTCGTTCAATACCATAACAGTATTGAATAACAGCATGGGTAGCCAGACATGAACACAATATAGAGGTAACATTTTCTTTTGCCCACGAAAAAACTTCTATGAGTGGTTGCCAGAATTCTTCTTCGGGTAGTTTATTATGAACTACATTAGCGCCGCTAATGATTAAGGCATCTAAGCCATCCTGTTTGATTTGTTCAAAAGTTTCATAGTACTTATCAATATGCGCTTGGGCCTCAGGGCTTCTTTTAAGGCCCTCTATCGTAAAAGGGTGCACATGAAACTGTACGATTTGATTACAAGCTCCGACTAGGCGAAAAAACTGTCGCTCAGTCGCTTCAAGTGCTGCATCAGGCATCATATTCAGCAAGCCTATATGTAGTTCTCTTATATCCTGTTTTGAGGCTCTATCAGGTGATAATACCTCTTCACCTTCTTCACGTAGGCGGCTAAATGTGGGTAAATCAATATGAGCGACTAATGGCATCGTGTTAACTCAAGCGTGTTCATGGTTGCTTATCAAGTGCAGCACTAACTAACCGGATAAAGTCAGTTTCATTGTTAACGAGGGCTACGTCATTGGCATCAACAGTATAGCCATATTGGTCAGCAATTGCTTGATAGCGGGGCAATCGAGACTTAAATAATTCAGGAAAAATCCAGGAAACAAATTCATCTGGAGGAATGGCTTCGGTAGACGTATAGTTTTTTAATGCCATGAATTCTTCAAGTTTTTCATCAAGAAAGGCTTCTCGGTAATACAAGGGCTTTGGATCAGTTTTGGCTCGTTCGATAATGGTCTGTTCTAATGCTTCAGGTATTCTTATGTAAATGATTAAGGTATTCTGTGCCAGTGTTTCTAATACTTCTGGACTATCCAGCTCACAGACACTCCCCCCCGCATCATTGATGAAATGGTGATAACCGTAAATATCTTCAGCTTTATGAATAAAGTCTGGTACATCGTTCATTGCAGCAATTTCTGCCTGATGATGGAGATGTTGTCGGTGCTTAAATTCTTCTAAAGGTAGCCCTCCTTTTGAAGGGTCGCCTAATTTACTTAGAAAGGTAGAGACAGGAGCCAGATTATCAACGGTAATCTTATTAGAAATATAGATAGAGTCGGATAATAAAAGATCACGTAAAAACGGTACGCCCATTGCGTGCCGCTTGATATTATCTAAAATCGGTTCGCGCAAATACCTTGTGCCAATACGATAATCACCTGAATAGTGAAACCATTTGGATTTTGGTAGCTTGTTAGCCAATGTTGTTTTGCCTGCGCCTGACATTGCAAGCAAGGTTATTCTTTTTGATGGCCAGTCCAAAAACTCCTGAGAACTCATTTTCATGCAATCGGTTCCTGATTAGTCCAGATAATCGTCGAGGTCTAAATCTTCAGGATTAGGCTTGTGTTCATCAGTATCTGAATAGCCAAGGTCATCAATTTCCATATCATCATATGCCGCACCCCAGTCTTCAGGGGCTTCAATATAATCAAAAGTTGAACTAAACCAACTGTCACTGTCATATTCGCCGATATCGCCGTTCAAGTATTGGACTTCAATGCTGTCGTCATTTTCATCGATCGCGACAACTTTAAACTTCAAGTTGTTTTCCAGGTCCTTGTACCAGCTACCTATAATCGGGTCTGCTACTGTTGCCATAATTGTTGCCTCAAAATTTAATTAGATAGTTGATGATTGAGCGCCAATTGCACTTGATTTAAGGGCTATTGGCGCTATTGCTAGAGTTGAAATTGTAAGCATTTATTTAATATTTCTGCAAAGTGATTGCAAATGAATTCGCTGAGTAGTTATAAATGAAGTGATGCATTCTTGCAAGTGACTTGCTATTTGTATTAATGGATTGACAAGTTAAATAACCCTTAATTGCAAAACACGCCCGATTTGAGGGATAATAACTGATTAAGCATAAACATTATGCAACTGGATTTATCCTGTAACACGCCATACGCTCAATAACGGGCCTGTATGTAAGCTTTGGAATACGCAATGAAAAAGACCATGTACGAAAAAATTTGGGACAGTCACCTTGTGGTTGACGAGGCTGGCCAGGCTCCTTTGATTTATGTTGATCGCCATTTGATGCACGAGGTGACCAGTCCTCAAGCGTTTGAAGGCCTAAAGCTGTCGGGACGTAAAGTCCGTAATCCGCATAGTATTTTGGCCACAATGGATCATTGTGTACCGACTAAAAATAGAGATTTACCGATTGCAGATCCTATTGCTAAAAAACAAATTGAAACCATGGCGGACAATTGCCGTGAAAATGGCTTGAATCTATATGACATGAAAAACCCAAACAATGGGGTTATTCATGTTGTAGTACCTGAGCACGGTTTTGTTCATCCGGGTATGGTAGTGGTTTGTGGTGATAGCCATACGGCTACTCATGGTGCTTTTGGTGCGTTAGCGTTTGGTATTGGTACGTCTGAAGTTGAGCACGTGATGGCGACGCAAACATTGCCACAAAAGAAATCTAAAACCATGCAAGTCGTGGTGAATGGTTCATTATCAAAATATGCCTCTGCAAAAGATATTGCTTTAGCCATCACTGGCAAAATCGGTACTGCAGGTGGTACGGGTTATGTTATTGAATACACCGGTTCTGCCATTAGAGAATTATCGATGGAAGGTCGGATGACGCTTTGCAACATGGCGATTGAAGCCGGTGCCAGAGCGGGTCTAGTGGCTCCTGATGAAAAAACCTTTGAATATTTAAAGGGCCGTGAGTTTGCGCCTGCTGGACAATATTGGGATCAAGCTGTTGCCTATTGGAAGAGCTTAGCGAGTGATGAAGGTGCTGAATTTGATACCACGATTGTGCTTGAGGGTGCGGACATTGCACCACAGGTTTCTTGGGGTACTTCACCTGAACAGGTTGTTGGCGTTGACGGCGTGGTGCCAAGTCCAGAAAGTTTCGCTGATGAAGGCAAACGTAAAGCCTGTGAAGGCGCGTTGGCTTATATGGGGTTAACACCTAATACTAAAATCACTGATATTCCTGTTGATTTAGTATTCATTGGTTCTTGTACTAATGGTCGTATTGAAGACTTTAGAATCGCGGCAGAAGTAGCCAAAGGCACTAAAGTAGCGCCAGGTGTTACTGCATTGGCTGTTCCTGGTTCTTATCATGTTAAGAAGCAGGCAGAAGACGAAGGTTTGGACAAAATCTTTATTGAAGCCGGTTGGGAATGGCGTGATCCAGGTTGTTCAATGTGTTTAGCCATGAACGGTGATGAGTTAACTAAAGGTCAACGCAGTGCGTCCACTTCAAACCGTAACTTTGAAGGTAGACAAGGCAAAGGCGGTCGTACACATTTAGTGTCGCCTGCAATGGCAGCGGCAGCCGCTGCGGCAGGTCATTTTGTCGATATTCGCAACCTTTAAACAACAGGCAGAGCAAAAATTATGGAACCGTATTTAAAACATGACAGCATTGCTGCGTTAATGGATCGCAACAATGTAGACACCGATCAAATTATTCCTAAACAGTTTTTAAAGAAAGTAGAGCGTAGTGGTTTTGGTATTCACTTATTTCATGACTGGCGTTATAACGATGATGGCAGTGACAACGCAGAGTTTGAACTCAATAAACCGGCTTTCAAAGGCGCAAAGATTCTAGTCGCTGGCGATAACTTTGGCTGTGGTTCTTCACGCGAGCACGCGCCTTGGGCGATTGCAGATTATGGTTTTAACACCATTATCTCAACCAGTTATGCGGATATCTTTTATAACAACTGTTTTAAAAATGGCATCTTAGCCATTCGCGTAAGCCAAGAGCAGTTAGATAAAGTGATGGCAGAAATCAGTGCTGACGAAGGCGTGACTTTTACCGTTGATTTAGAAAACCAGCAAGTAATTACTCCAGCGGGTAATGGCTTTACTTTTGAGATAGACCCTTTCCGTAAAGGCAACTTGCTCAGTGGATTGGATGATATTGGCTTAACGTTAAAGCATGTGGATAAAATTTCTGCTTACGAAGTTCAGCACAAGCAAAGTTTTCCTTGGCTTTGGGCTTAATTAAATTTAAAACACACCCATTGCAATATCAATACAGGCAAATTTAATGTCCACAGCGTCTAGAGTTATCCAACTGATGGACACGACCTTGCGTGATGGCGAACAAACGCAGGGTGTTTCTTTTACGCCGACCGAGAAAGTCAATATTGCCAAGGCTCTGCTGCAGTCACTTCGTGTCGATCGGATCGAAGTGGCTTCAGCACGTGTTTCTCAAGGCGAAAAAGAAGCGGTTACCAATATAAACCAATGGGCCTTAAAAGAAGGTTTTGATGGTTGTGTTGAAGTCTTGGGTTTTGTTGATCACACTAAAAGCGTTGACTGGATTCTAGACACCGGTGGACGAGTAATCAATTTACTCACCAAAGGCAGCGAAAAACATTGCCGCGAACAACTGGGCAAAACCTTAGAACAGCATACAGTTGATATTTTACAGACCGTTAACTATGCCTTAGAAAATGGCTTGAATGTTAATGTCTATCTGGAAGATTGGTCCAATGGTTATCGTGACAGTCCAGAGTATGTTTATCAATTAATGGATAATTTGCGTTATTCGGGTATTAAGCATTTTATGTTGCCCGATACCTTAGGCGTATTATCACCGGATGAGGTTTTTAATCACCTGAGTGATATGTGTCAGCGTTACCCTGAAGTGCAGTTTGATTTTCATCCCCACAATGATTATGGCTTAGCCACTGCTAATGTAATGGCGGCTGTGCGTGCTGGAGTAAGTGCGATTCATTGCACGGTTAATTGTTTAGGTGAGCGGGCGGGTAACGCATCAATCGCAGAAGTAGCGGTGGTTTTGCGTGACAAAATGAACATGCAGTTATCGCTTAATGAGAGTCATATTGTTCGATTGAGTAATATGGTCGAAAGTTTCTCTGGTAAACGCGTGGCAGCCAATGCTCCGATTATTGGCGCAGACGTATTTACTCAAACTGCCGGGATTCATGCAGATGGAGATCAGAAAGGTGGCTTATATAAAACCAAGTTAGGCCCCGAACGTTTCTCTCGTACCCATAGCTATGCCTTAGGGAAAATGAGTGGTAAAGCCTCTCTAAAGAAGAATCTGGAAAAGTTAGCCTTGGATCTTTCTGAAGAGAATCAGAAAAAGGTCCTTGAGCGCATTGTGAGTCTGGGTGACTCAAAACAGATTATCACTACCGATGATTTACCTTTTATCATCGCTGATGTGTTAGAAAGTAAAAATTATCAGCACATTAAACTATTGAATTGTTCAATTACCAGTGGTCTGGATTTAGAATCAACAGCCAGTATACGGGTTAATGTCAATGGCACAAAGCATATTGGTTCTGGGTCGGGTAATGGCGGTTTTGATGCTTTCATTGATGCGATTAATAAAGTGATGAAGCATCATAACTACACCTTGCCGGCTTTGCTCGATTATGAGGTTCGTATTCCCAGAGGCGGAAATACCAACGCGTTAACCGAGTGTGTGATTACCTGGGATTGTGTCGGTGAGCGTCGTAAAACTTTAGCCGTACACGCAAATCAGGTCTTTGCAGGCATATTGGCAACGCTTAAGATAATCAATATGCAGTTACACGAACTATCTGTTATTCCGGCAGAAAAATAATTTCTATTTTCTAAATTGCCGAGTCATTAAGTCGGTTTTGCCTACCCCGGCAATAACTGCGGAGTTATTTGAGACAGCCAGGTTTTAACCCGCTCTTCCGTTAAGAAGGGTTGGGTATGCTGGTCTAGCACCAACCCTACAAACTGATTATCGATAATCGAATCAGAATGCTCAAACTGATAACCTTCCGTACTCCACGGGCCTATGATGGTAGCTCCGTAACCGTAAAACACCCGATATAGCTGAATCAAAGAACTGGCAAAGCGAGACGCATAACGTTCCTGATTTCCTAAACCAAATAAAGCGACGCGCTTCCCTTTTAAATCGATATCATCCAGATAAGGTACAAACTCCTGCCAGTTCGCTTCCATACACCCGACCGCAAGCCCCGGTAAATCACCAACCCCATAACTGGGTGTGCCCAGAATCAAGGCATCATACTTTAATAATTCTGCGAGTGTTGTACGGTTGATATTTTTAGGTTTGTCAGCCAGTTCTTCACCTAACAAGCTGTAGATCTTTTTAGCAACCAAACGTGTACTACCGGTATCCGTTCCGAAAAAAATGCCTATTTTACTCATAAATCACCCTTGCTTCAGATTGTGGGATAAGACGCTATGGTCATTACAAATAAGAAATGCAAATTTCAGGCCAGTGTCATAAGAGTTATTTTGTGTTAAATATGAGTAAGATAGATATGTATGATCTAAAAATAAATATTGGGTAATGAAATTATTACGACAATCACGTTGTTATTTGGATTATTTACTACATTGGCAGACTAATCTATGAAATGATGGCTAAATATAAGAGCTGTTAAATGTTCAGCTATTCTTCTTGTTCAGGTTGTGAATAAAATGCCATGCCTATTTGCTCTTCAAAGGGATTTTGTAATAGCATTAACAAACGATAAAACGCGGTAAAATCACCTCGTTCTGCATCATTAATCGACTGATCCAATAAATGACGGCGAAGCACAGTGCAAGGATTGACTTGATTCATTTGTTTTTGGCGCTCTTGTGGGGAGACATGCTCTAAACTTAATCGATCTTGGTAAAGTGTTAACCAGGCTGATAATTTAGCCGCGTCAGTTGTTAATGCGTAAAGTGCTGGATTTTTGTCTTGTGTATTAAAGTTAGCCAGATGTCGAAAGAATAACGCGTAATCGGTGTTACCCTGTTGCAGTGTCGTTAATAAGACTTCTACCAACTGGGTATCGTCAGGATGTTGTGTGCGTAAGCCCAGTTTTAATCGTAGGTGTTGCAGATAGCGTTGATGATAGTGTTGTCGATATAAACGCAGCAATTTGGCTGGGATGGTACGAGAAGGTAATAATGATGAAATCGCTTCAGCCAGTGCTAAACAGTTCCAACGCCCAATTTCTGGCTGTTGATCAAATTGATAACGAGCTAAATCATCACTAGAATTGGCAGAAAACTCCGGGTTATAAGTCTCCATAAAGCCAAAGGGCCCGAAATCAAGAGTATCACCCAGCACTGACATGTTATCCGTATTAACAACGCCATGTGTAAAGCCTTCGCTTTGCCAATCTGCGATCAAACACGCCGTCCGTTCAACAATAGCCTCCAATAGTCGCAATGGACGTAAATCGGTCGGCTCATTTAATAGCTCAGGAAAGTGTTGTTCGATGACAAACGTGGTGAGATTTTTTACGTTCTCAAAATCACCTTTATGATGAAAATACTCAAAATGTCCAAAGCGGATATGTGACCGCGCCATTCTAACCAACATTGCACCTGTGGTAAGGTAATCTCTTTGTACTTTGGTATCGCTACCCAACAGACAAAGCGCACGCGAAGTGGGAATGTTTAAACCGGCTAAGGCTTCACTACCCAAATATTCTCTAATTGCAGAACCTAAGGGACATCGACCATCCAGAGTCCGGGAATAAGGTGTTAAGCCAGCGCCTTTTAATTGGATTTCGTAGCGATGATCCTCATGGCCTAAAGCTTCGCCTAAGGACAGCACACGGCCATCGCCTAACTGAGCCGTAAAGATACCGAATTGATGCCCCGCGTAGATGCTTGCCGTTGGCTGAATTTCTGGCGGCAACTGATGGCCGTTAAAAAAATGTAGCGTGGCTTCATTATGTAATTGTTCTGCCGATAATCCCAACAAGGCTGAGGTATGAGTGTTGCAATGAATAAAATAGGGGTTATCCAAAGGGGTCGGTTGCACTATTTGATAAAAGTCCTCGGGCAGTTGCAGCCAGGGATTATTCCAGGATAGGATCTTAATTGCACAATCAGAAGGGGTAGTATGAGTCATGACTTATCGGCTATTTAAGGGAAACACTTTGCGAAATGTTAAGTTAATCCGAGCTTGAGTCACTGTTTTATCCATAGGCACGCTATGTAGCCAGTGATGCTGAAAATTCGGTTGCATCAATACCAAGGTGCCTTGTCTTAAGGGGATATGCCCGGTTTCAGCGGTTTCTTTATGGCGAAAACAAAACGGGCGTTCAACACCCAGTGTTAAAGAGGCAATAAAGGGCTGCTCACCCAGTTCGGATTCATTATCAGAATGCCATCCCACGTAGTCTTCACCATTTCGGTATAAATTAACCAGCACGGAGTTAAAGGAGACATTTAAGAACTGTTCAACTTTTAATCTGATATCCGACAGAAGTGGAGACCAGGGGCGGGTTTCTAGCAGATTATTACTATAGCTATAGTGAATCCCGGCATCCGCATGCCAGGTTTGTAATCGGGGCAAAATAAATTGCCTGCCTGCAACGGTATAACGATTATCAGGCCAGTTTTGTTCCAGCATTAAACGCTGAAAGAGACTATTACATTCGTTAGCATCGTAAAAGTCTTCAACCACCTCCAGTTCCCGGCAGTGAGGGACAATGTTATTCATGGTGTGGACGTCGTTAATGTGTTTTATATCATTACCCAGTGGCGCTGGAAGAAGCATTTATATTATCAAGTGCCAGAACCTCAACCGGACTACCCCAGAGTTGCGAAAAGATCGTCTGGGCATCTTCTGGTGAACCAGTAGTCAAGAACAGTTCTCTACCAGCATGCTCACTGAGGTCGATATGTTTCTCAATGCCCAGATACCGCATGGTTTGGCGAGCAACGGCTGCAGATGATTCAATGATATGGACTCCCGGTCCAGCGATATGTTGTATCGCGGGTTCCAAAAAGACATAATGCGTACAGCCGAGTACGAGGGTGTCGGCTCCTTGGGCTATCAACGGGGACACAGTTTTTCGGAGATACTCGTGGGTATAGTCGGATGAA
This sequence comes from uncultured Methylococcaceae bacterium, assembly GCA_903866825.1. Lineage (GTDB taxonomy): Bacteria > Pseudomonadota > Gammaproteobacteria > Methylococcales > Methylomonadaceae > Methylobacter_C. The sequence goes on along the minus strand of CAIPPE010000258.1, from coordinate 2,721 downwards.
AGCTCGCCGCGCTCGACCAGTTCTACAAAGCCTGGGCAGGGTTGTAAAAGGATGTTTACACCTTGACCAAAATCCCTGCAGAGTCTTGCAACTGTGGGACTTTCTATGGTTCTTTCTGTGGCAAGAACGCCGATAACTCCGGTTTTTGTATGGGCGACGGCTGGTTTTATGGCGGGTTCCATCGCGACAATCGGGACGGTCAGTTTTGCACGTAGCTTTGCAACGGCTATTGCAGTGGCGGTGTTACATGCCACAACAATAATCTCTGCTCCAGCGTCAATCAGGGAGTCTGCTATATGAGAGGCCCGGCTTTCGATAAATTCTGCCGATCGGCTTCCGTAAGGAGCATTCCCCGAATCTGCGATGTAAATAAAATCAATGGTGGGGTGCTTTTCTCTTATCGCTTTGAGTACGGACAAGCCACCGACGCCGGAGTCGAAAACCCCGACGGTTCGAACAGAGGGGAACGGATTTGTCATTGCGTTGATTCGTAAACCTTACAGGGTATTAAACAATCCAGATAACATACCTACCTTACTGTTTTATTGTCAAGGTTTACCCAAGCAATCATCCGCCAACAGATACACTGATTACGTCACTCCATTGCCCAACTTGTTCATCATGCAACAAATAAATGGCTTTATATTTCCAGACTTGACCATTGCCTGCCGCCGGAAGAGGCCATTTATCAGGCGTGTTGGGTTCGATATTGATGGCTAAAAGAGTAAAATTATTACCATTACCCCGATCTACCCAAATTTCTATTGCGGCGGCATTGCCTTTAGTCCAGGCAATAATCGGATGTCCGGCCTGGTTCTGGATACTTAAAATGGGTTTCCAGGTACTCGGATCAATGACTTGTGTTGCACCGATTATCCATAAATCTTTACCAATAGCATCCGTGTAGTTCTTATTAGCTTTAATCTGGCCGACTAACGCTGATAATCGAGGTATAACTCCCTCGTTAACCACCGATGGAACAGGTTGAATCGCTATAGGTGTTTTTGGAAAACTCATAGAAGCATTTGTGCCATCTCGCAACTGATTTTTAAAGGCCGTCCAGCTTTTAGAGCAGGCTTGCATATCGCCAGCGCTTTGAATGGTATAACGAAAGCTGGTGGTATCATTATTGAGTATGGCCAACTCGTCCCCGGAAATGTTCAGCAAGGTGGCATAAGGTGGCAAGGCGGTTGTCAGATGGTTTAGCAAGTCTGCTTTACCACTGTCAGTACTCGGCATATATGTAGTGGTGCTCATAATAGGTTAGTTCCATTCTAATGATCAATTTAAGACGTAATGCAGAACTTAATAAACAGTCTGCAATGATTTTTTAGCATCCCGCTATTGGTGCTCTGCATCTAGCCGAAACGATTAATGACTGGGCCAGTCTTTTGCGCTGCTTAAGCAAACTTTTGTAGCGCTATAAAGTCATGACAATCTGAAAAATAATAACTTTTGACCGGTATAAAAATATTTTTGAGTACTGGCGCTTTATGTTGAAGTACTGAATAATACTACTTGATAGGTGAAAAAGGATAGCCTGGCGCCAGGAAAAGTGATTTGAGCGCTAGCCCAACCTTTTTGAGTACTGAGAAACTATTTTTAAGCGGTTGGTCATCTTAAAAACTTTGATGTGGTGATTATCTAGCGCTCAAATTATATTTTTGAGCACTCTAAATTGTATTCTCAGTGGTGAGTAAGGAAGGTCGCTGTGCTGTCAGGCTTATTTAGAGGCTAAAGAATATAAGCTTAGCACTCAGTCAGGTTGGGCTAGTACTCGGCAATGTATTCTTAGCGCTGAGAGATTATTGATTAAACTAATTTATAATTGCTGACCGCTAGATTATGTTTGATGAGCGCTGCATAACTGTAAGAAATCAGTCGACTAACTAAACTTAGCACACACTCAGAAGGCTTATGAATAACTATAGGCCTATTTACACAAACTGCAAGGTAAATAAAGTATATTTAAAAAAACTACCGTTTAGTCAGTTTGATCAATGCCTAAGTTGGTAAATTTTGGAAATGGATATTGGGTTCAGGACTAAAAGCGCTGTTGTTTGTAACCTTTTTAAGTTACATATGCGTAATTTTTAGCTCTTAAGATGTAGTCAAGTTTACACTGGCCCCACTTAATCGTTAAACTAATGATATTTTGCTTTTTGGGTATGATAGATAGTGTTTCTTCGAAGATATTGGTTTAAGATTATATGATCGAATATATTTGGATGAGTCGGATATTTAGTAATAGTGACAAAAAATTTACGTGCTGGAGCTCGGTCGTACCTGAAAATACTGGAGAAATTCTATTTAAAGTTGCATGCATGCATGCATGCATGAAGAAATAACCAACAGCCAATTAGGATTAGTAATGCACATTTATCGACTATTATTGCTTTTCAGTATTTGTTTAACATCATTCGGGGTAGTTGGAGAGCCACAGCTTTATAAGTTTAATGAAGGCATTAAAGCTCAAATAAAATCGGCTTCAGATTGTATCCCTAATTTCAATGGCAAAGTTTCTCTAGGTGAAAACAAATACGGCTACAATTGGGAATGCAGAAACCAATCAGGTAACACCCGGAAATTGTCAATGTAGTTGTCACCTCGACGGTTAAGACTTACGCTACTTTTCTTGTCTGAATATCTATATCTTTCGCATCACCTTCTTTGGCTTTATCAGGGTTAAGATGAACCTTTTCGATTCTTTGCCAATTTCGA
>CAIPPE010000257.1 GCA_903866825.1 uncultured Methylococcaceae bacterium | reverse complement strand
ATTGTTTTCGGCTTGTGCATACCATTCCTTTCAATCACAGGGGCATGTGCGATGACATGCTACTTTTAAAACAGAACTTGCAAAAGTTTAAGTTACGACCAATAAGGAAAGTTACTGACCATAATGCGTTACTGATCTTTACCTGACCTATCGGTAGCAAACTAGCAAAGAGCAACATCAGCGCCCTCCAAAATTAATTAGACGATGCCTTTCCCTGTGTTATTTTTCTCCTACATGTTCGGAGCGCAATGCACTCGTACTATCTCTTTTTTCTTGCCTATACGAATGATACACTCTCTGTTGCCGTATTTTTCGCAACCCATTCCCGACCAACCGACAAAATGATACCCGCTATCACAAGTGGCGGGATCTATAATTACTCTCGTACCTATGGGGAAATCCCCGCGACAGTTAGGACAAAAGGTTCCATTTCCGTGTAATTCCATTCCTGATAGAGAAACCGTTTTATTGGAATTTTTATCCGCAGCGATTGCTGCAAAAATAAGAGTGAAAAATATCAGCATAATTAAAAGTATTTTTTTCATAAATTCTATTTCTCCTTTATGAATTTAGATCGCAAAGTGCCGTCACGGTAATATTAGTATTCACCGTTACCGCACAAACCGGGGTATTCCCTACACTCTCGCAACCACCGCCCGTCCAGCCGGTGAAGGTATATCCCGGCCTGCATGTGGCTGTCAGCGTAACCACAGTTCCGTTGGGAAAAGTTGAGCTACAAGAACAAAGTGAGACCATATATATTTCCGCACCGGCTGCCAGATTGAACTGATCCGGGGAATCTGCCGCGATTGCCGTAAAAGCGAAAATCAGAATTAATGAAATTGCGAAGAGTATTTTTTTCATATTATCGTCCTTTAAAGGCGGCTATTCCAATCACACAAGTCGCCGAGCCCGCGCGAGTTCCGCTAAAAGTATAGTTACCAATGGGTCTTAAGGTTAGTGACGTGTCCCATAAACCGAAATAATGAGTTGATTGAAGAATCCGATTAGTCCATGTTTGTGTAAGACTAGGAGTGTATTTTTCATCCGACAAATAACCGACCAATAAATCAGATGCTGTTGTGGTCACGGAATTGGTTGCTGGATTAGCTGCCGAATTTGCTATTACATTTTCAACATCTAGGGTACCATTGGTGTATTCAAGCAAACTCCAGCCATTATCACCAGTGAAGGGTGTTATCGTAACGGATGTAGACCCGCCTGTAGCATTATCGCAGTACCACGCTTGTACATGGGTTTGCAGAATAACCACTATTTCATTTATCGCGGTCCATGTAGAAGAACATCCCCCGCTCAAGGCAGGGGTGCCACCCGTTGTGCCTGAAAGAACGGCTACCAGTAAATGTCCAGCCGTTACTCCTGTTAATGTCATAGGGCCATTTGAGGTGTAAGACTGGTTACTATTAACATAGGTGGGGGCTGGCGTTCCAGATGCAGCAGGTGCCCTCATCATCATACTTTCCGGCCCTAACGCAAAGCAAGGGACGGCTATTAGTAAAAGACAAACTAGCAGAAAGCGTCTAATCATGGTGTCACCCCTTCCGCAAGAACCATGCAATAAGTATTTGTTGATTCTATTTCGCAGTTATATTCATACCGCATAGAAGCTGCTAGGGCTGTCAACTGTCCTGACGTTCCGCCTATCCAATGGACATTTGACGTGGGCCAAACAACCGTTACGGTATGCGAACTATCAGTGATAATCTGAATCCTGACATACCTAACTTTGCCAGATGCGGACATCGGACTGAAAGCAAGCGTATCAGTCTGTGACGCTGTCCCCGGAGTTATTATAGCCTTACCTGTTGTTGAGGGATTGATAGTCACCGTTCCCGTAGCCGTGGGAGATTGAGTGACAACATCGAATTGTTCACCAATAAGTTCGGGAGTTGTTAATACTGGCGACGTGAAATAATCAGCGCCGGTAAATGTTTGCCCTGCGTCCGTTCTGGCTAAAGTGGCTGTCGTTGACGGGAAGGTATAGGTTTGGGATGCAGAACCGGATAATATCCATGATGTATATGTTTCTTTTCCTGCCGTTGTCGTGGATAGCGGTACCTGACCAGCCGTTGTCGAGGTCGCTGAGAGCAAAGGAATATATCCAGCCGCGCCGATATCGGAAAGAGTCACAGTTTCGTTTGCCACGGGAGCTGCGGCTGTAATTTGATAGCTATGCGCACCGCCTATATAGACGCTGCTCCAGGGCAATGCTGCCGTTCCGTCTGTTGCGCCTCCAGCTGAGGCTGGAGCAATGCTTGTCGTGATAGAAGGTGTGGTCAGTCCTGGCGAAACAAGCGGCGCTCCGCCCAAAGAAGCCAAAGTAGGCGGAGATGCGGTCCACCAACTGCCCAATCCGGTACCTCCGGCAGGATTAATACACAGAACAAAAAGCGAACTGCTGGCAGGAATTGCCAAGACTGTACTTCCTCCTGAAGTTTGGACAGTCACAACGCCAGTCGAATTATTAAAGATCATTGTCGCCCAGCCGAAAACGAGAGTTGTTGCCACCGGAAGCACGACTGTTTGTGTAGTTGTTCCGGTAAAGTTTTGATTATACACAGAGGCCACGGTTAATGTGGTTGTGGTCGCTGCTGTGACAGTCGATGCATAACCTGCAATAAACTGATTTGCTGAAAGATTTAGGTTGGTATCCCATTCGGCACCATTACCCGATGTCGGTACAGTATTGCCAGTCACTCCGCCAGGTGGAAAAGGTGGAATAGCACGAGCCGTCCCTATCAGTAAAAATAAACATACTAAACTTAAAAATATTCTTTTCATATATCCTCCTTACGGCCCTATTATTCCATGAGCAATTAAAACATCTTGTATGGCTCTCACCACCTGGGCTAATTGAGCCGTTGTAATGCTTGATGTACCCCAAGCCCCACCTGCTTTAGTTGAAGTACCTGCTATTTCCGACCAACCCGTTGATGCCGACTGCGCGGCGTTATCATTAATCAATGATCCGGCGGAGGCGGCACTTCCTTGATAAGTCACATTATAAGCTGTGACGTCGGACGAAATTAAATTTCCCCACATATTAATGGTGTTAGATGGTTCATGTATCGTACATGCTAAGCAGTATGGAAAATCCATATTTGGAGCGTCTGCAAGAACTCCGTCGAAACTACCAGAATTATACCAATCAACAAAATAAAAACTGCTCGCCGTCTTACTCTTGTACCCCAGTATATTCAGACCGTTTGAGGCAATGATATCCGCTGCCCGAACATAAATATTATAATAATTTCCAGACGCACCTGCATAATCAAAATAGAATATATAAGGAATACTTAAACTATTTAAAGCCTCTAAATGGCAGGAGTGAAATTCCGCCGGCCCTTGGAAATTATTGCCATTATTAGCAACAAAGCTCACCATTTTAAAAGAACTATCAGGGTTATTTGAAATAAACGAACAACCTTTAAATCTCCCCACCCAAGTGTTTTCCAACCATACTCCGGTCATATTATAAGTTGCTGCATCCCAGTTATCTACCCAAAAATCGGAATCTGTAAATGTAATGTCCGTGTTTGTAGAAGCAAATAAAGCACCATAGTTTGAAACCGCTCCGATAGTTGTATTGTTTGTAGAACTTCGATAAGCCATTCCGCCCGTATTCCAGTTATTGAATTTACACTGATTAAATTTGAGCACCTCGGATGAAATAGTAACCAATGCGGAATTTGTATAATATCCTATCACGGTTACATTGTTGAAGTTATTATAGGAGCCGTCAGAAACACCTCCGTTGGTTCTCCCCAGCAACATGCCAATGGCAACCGTGTTTTTTACATGAGAAAAGAATGTTACTCCCGACATCGTAAGCCAACGCCTTCCTGAAAGATCAACAAAGACTCCTGACGCGGCATAGGTGTTAATTTGGCTGGCGGTGTCTGCGTTACCCTTAATCGCCATGTGGAGAGGTGGCTGTACTGCGGTGGTAGTCCCAAACAAAAGCGGGCCGTTGACCTCGTACGGACCCCAAGAAAGGTCAAGAGTTCCATTGCTGGCGGCTGCTACTGCAAAGGCTGCGTTTATAGCTGCGGTATTTGCGGTCAATATTCCAGATGAATAAGTGGGAGTTGTTCCACCTGCTCCTCCAGAGACGGCACCGAACCACTCGGGATGCGTTATAGTAAGACCGGTAACCGTTCCTAAACCGGAAAAAACCTGAAACTGTCCTGCTTTGAATGGCCCAAGGATTGCAATCGAGGTTCCTACATTTATCATTCCTCCTTTCGTCACTATCAGCGACAGCGTAGAAGGTATTGTAAGGGCCGTTACGGATTGAGGAGTATCAACAATAAGAGTTGCGGGCGTTGAACCTATACTGGCAACGGCGGCAGGCAGATTAGCAAAATTCTCTATAGCATAGACATTTGCAAATCCTAAATTGCCACCAGGAGCGCCTGTAGGGCCTTGTGGCCCCGGAACCCCTAGCATGTCCTGCACCATCATGGTCAGTTTATCCAAACCTGATTCAAAGTTGCTGTAAAGGGCGGGCATGTTATCGTAAAATGCCTGTGCCTGTGTATGGGCTGTATTTCTCGATATAGTAAGTGTGTATCCGGATGGGCAGGCAGTACCCAACAATAAACTTCCGCCATTCATCAAATCGTTATTGACAGGAGTAATGGTAGAGCCTAATATTGTCGTTTTGTTCCCGTAAGCATCGGCCTCAACAACGGTAATATCGGTTGAGACATAGGCAGGGAATGAGAATGTGTATGGCCCTGT
>CAIPPE010000256.1 GCA_903866825.1 uncultured Methylococcaceae bacterium | reverse complement strand
TTGGGCGACCCCATCGGTTTAAATAGTATAGGCAATCTTTGATCAACCTGCTCCTGTGCAATTTCAGAATACTCCTTACCATCATATTGATAGATTCTGAAACGAAACTGACTTGCCGTAATTCTGGCAACACCGACAATCAGGGTATGCTCTTCGTCCGCATAACTGTCCTGTAATTGTGTATCTCTATTAATGTCGATGACATAGGCAGGTTTCCACTCGGCAATCCAGTTGTGCACTGCTGCTCTTGTATACTCAGTTTCACCATATAACTTGGTCAGAAACTGACCCAGAAAATTTCTTCCTTTCTTAAGCTCCTGGTTCATCGCGGCTCTAGGGAATTCATACATCAGCTTTGGCGCCATGGGTCTACCATTATTCATCGCCAGAATCAGGCTTTCACTATCGGCTGGAATGGGTGTGCCAGTTACTTTATTGGTAGAGTCAAAAAGTACACCAGGCCCCAGATAGGGAACCACTCTTTTATCATAAAGACCCGTTAATATTTCAGATAAGACAGTAGAAGACATGCTAAAACTCCGTTATTAATTATTGTTACTTATTTAATAAGCAATAATTAAACCAATTTTAGAAAAACACTCTATTAATATGATAATGGCAATAGTAACAGATAGTTACTCTCTAATACTGATCAGGAACCTGCAAAAAATTCCCTTATAACTTTGTCCTTATTATGACAATTTAACAATAGCCACCCATTAAACACCCATCGAAGACACATATAAGGTAGGCACCTTGTAGTAATTCATTAACCGCACTGTTAACAAGCTTACAGAAACATAACAAAATGTTTGAAACACAACGTTACAGAGCACCTACAAACAAAATTTTATTTATTATAATTCAATAGGTTACATAAATATAACAAGTTGGCACACCGCTTGCTTTATATCAAATGTCATTAACAACAACGTCCTATAACGAGGAGAACATCATGGCATTACGTCAATGTGCAATATACGGTAAAGGTGGAATTGGTAAATCTACTACAACTCAAAACCTGGTTTCTGCCTTAGCGGAATTAGGCAACAATGTAATGATCGTAGGTTGCGATCCTAAAGCAGATTCTACACGTTTAATCTTACACGCCAAAGCACAAACTACAATTATGAGTTTAGCGGCTGAAGCCGGTAGCGTTGAAGACTTAGAACTCGAAGACGTATTGAAAGCGGGTTACCGTGGCATCAAATGCGTTGAATCAGGTGGTCCAGAGCCAGGTGTTGGCTGTGCGGGTCGCGGTGTTATTACTGCTATTAACTTCCTAGAAGAAGAAGGTGCTTATGACGATGAACTTGACTTCGTTTTTTATGATGTACTTGGGGATGTTGTGTGTGGTGGTTTTGCCATGCCAATCCGTGAAAACAAGGCACAAGAAATTTACATCGTCTGCTCGGGTGAAATGATGGCAATGTATGCCGCTAACAACATTGCTAAGGGTATCGTGAAATACGCTAACTCTGGCAGCGTTCGTTTAGCGGGTTTAATTTGTAACTCACGTGAAACTGCTCGTGAAGACGAATTAATCTCTGCGTTAGCTGCAAAAATCGGTACTACCATGATCCACTTCGTACCCCGTGACAACGTGGTACAACGAGCTGAAATTCGTCGTATGACTGTTATCGAATATGAACCCGCTGCTAAACAGGCAGAAGAATACCGCCAATTGGCTACCAAAATTCGTGATAACAAAAACTTTGTTATCCCAACACCCATCACTATGGATGAGCTGGAAGAATTAATGATGGAATTCGGCATCATTGATGATGTTGATGAGTCTATCGTTGGTAAAACAGCGGCTGAAGAAGCAATCGCTTAATAAGCAAACCCCGTAGATTTGCTTGATAAGCAGTTCTACAAACGAACAACTGTAGAGATAGTCTTTATCTCTACAGATTCCCGTCCTAAAACCTGTCTGTGGGGGATTACCCACGACATAAGTAGGAGAATATAATGGCTGCTCTAACAAAAGAAGAGACCGAAGCGCTCATCCAGGAAGTGCTCGAAATCTACCCTGCTCAAGCAAAAAAAGATCGCGCAAAACATTTGGCTGTTAACGATCAATCTCTTGAGAAATCAAATAAATGTATTACCTCTAACCGTAAATCTCAACCCGGCGTAATGACGATCCGTGGTTGTGCTTATGCGGGTTCTAAAGGGGTGGTATGGGGTCCTATCAAAGATATGATCCACATTTCACACGGCCCAGTCGGTTGTGGACAATATTCACGTGCCGGTCGTCGTAACTATTATGTGGGCACCACAGGTATCAACACCTTTGGCACCATGAACTTTACCTCTGACTTCACAGAAAAAGACATCGTGTTTGGTGGCGATAAAAAGCTTGCCAAAATCATGACTGAAATTGAACAGTTATTCCCATTAAACAAAGGCATCAGTATCCAGTCTGAATGTCCAATCGGTTTAATTGGTGACGATATTGAAGCGGTTGCCAAGAAAGCCAACAAAGAAATCGGCAAACCCGTTGTGCCAGTGCGTTGCGAAGGCTTCCGAGGCGTATCTCAATCATTAGGTCACCATATTGCTAACGACGCAATTCGGGACTGGGTTTTAGAAAACCGTGATGGTGATGAAAGCTTCCCAACCACGCCTTATGATGTCGCTGTTATCGGTGACTACAACATTGGTGGTGACGCATGGGCTTCTCGTACCCTGTTAGAAGAAATGGGCTTACGCGTTGTTGCCCAATGGTCTGGTGATGGCACCATTGCTGAAATGGAAAAAACCCCAAAAGTTAAACTCAACTTAATCCATTGCTATCGTTCAATGAACTACATTGCACGACACATGGAAGAAAAATACAAGATCCCCTGGATCGAATATAACTTCTTTGGACCGACTAAGATTGCTGAATCATTACGCAAGATTGCTGCGTTATTTGATGAAACCATTCAGGCAGGTGCTGAAAAAGTTATTGCTAAGTACCAAGCTGAGTACGATGCGGTTATCGCAAAATACAAACCCCGTTTACAAGGCAAACGCGTTATGTTGTACGTAGGTGGCTTACGCCCACGTCACGTAATCGGTGCTTATGAAGATTTAGGAATGGAAGTGGTGGGTACTGGTTATGAATTTGGTCATAACGACGACTACGACCGTACTATTAAAGAAATGGGTAACGCTACCCTGATTTATGATGATGTCACCGGTTATGAATTCGAAGAATTCGTTAAACGCGTACAGCCTGATTTGATCGGTTCCGGTATTAAAGAAAAGTATATCTTTCAAAAAATGGGTATTCCTTTTAGACAAATGCACTCATGGGATTATTCTGGCCCTTATCATGGTTATGACGGCTTTGCCATCTTTGCCCGCGATATGGACATGACATTGAATAACCCTTGCTGGAAACAGGTCAAGGTGCCCTGGAAAACTGACGACACTTCAAAAGTAGCCGTTGCCGCTGGCGCGTAATTTTTAGGAATGACTTTAGCTGCAATCATTGTTGCTAAAGTCACCCCATTCTTCAACCGTCGTCCACAGATTAGTGGCGCGTAGGAGCTTATCATGAGTCAAGATGTAGATAATATTCAACCTAGTTACCCTTTATTCCGTACTGACGAATACAAGGAAAACCTGGCTAACAAACGTGAAGCCTATGAAGAGCGTCACCCTCAAGAAAAAATTGATGAAGTCTTTCAATGGACCACCACCAAAGAATATCAAGAACTCAATTTTAACCGTGAAGCATTAACCGTAAACCCTGCAAAAGCCTGTCAACCACTGGGTGCTGTGTTATGTGCTTTAGGCTTTGAAAAAACCATGCCTTATGTACATGGCTCTCAAGGTTGTGTGGCTTATTTCCGTACTTACTTTAACCGTCATTTTAAAGAACCCGTTGCCTGTGTATCTGATTCGATGACTGAAGATGCAGCGGTATTTGGTGGTCAAAAGAACATGATGGCCGGATTAGAAAATGCTAAAGCACTTTATAAACCTGACATCATTGCCGTATCAACCACTTGTATGGCTGAAGTTATTGGAGATGACTTAAACGCGTTCATCAACAACGCTAAAAAAGCCGGTCACGTTGAGCAAGACTATCCAACACCTTACGCACATACGCCAAGTTTTGTGGGTAGCCATACCACAGGCTGGGATAACATGTTTGAAGGGATGATCAAATATTTTACCCTGAATCATATGGACGACAAAAAAGTCGGCTCCAACGGTAAAATAAACTTAGTCCCTGGCTTTGAAACTTACTTAGGTAATTTTAGAGTCATCCACAGAATGATGAAAGAAATGGGTGTTGATTACTCGCTTCTTAGCGATCCTTCTGAAGTGTTAGACACGCCAGCGGATGGTACTTTCCGCATGTATGCGGGTGGTACTACCCAAGCTGAATTAAAAGACTCACCGAATGCGATTGATACCCTATTGTTACAACCTTGGCAGTTAGAAAAAACCAAGAAATATGTACAAACTATATGGCATCAACCTGCGACAGCTATCAATATCCCAATGGGCCTGGAGTGGACTGATAATTTCTTGATGAAAGTCTCTGAATTAACTGGTAAACCGATTCCTGCTTCCTTAGAACTAGAGCGTGGCCGTTTAGTTGACATGATGACTGACTCACATACCTGGATGCACGGTAAAAAGTTCTCCTTGTATGGCGATGCTGACTTCGTCATGGGGATGACTAAATTCCTTTTAGAAATGGGTGCAGAACCTGCCGATGTTTTATGTAATCATGCAAACAAACGCTGGTTAAAAGCGATGGACAAAATGTTAAAAGACTCTCCTTATGGCCAAAACACTGTGGTTCATATTGGTAAAGACTTATGGCATTTCCGTTCATTGGTATTTACTAATAAACCTGACTTCATGATTGGTAACTCTTATGGCAAATTCATTCAACGTGATACTTTCTATAAAGGTGAAGCGTTTGAAGTGCCATTAATCCGGATAGGCTTCCCCATCTTTGACAGACACCATTTGCACAGAATGACCACACTGGGTTACGAAGGCGCTATCTATATGCTGACTACCCTGGTTAATGCCATCCTGGAACAATTGGATAAAGAAACTAAAGGTATGGGTACAACAGATTACAACTACGATTTAATTCGTTAAAACATCCCCCTGCCCTCCTTTTATAAGGTGGGCAGGGGCGGTTACAAAACCCATAACGGAGAAGTCTATGCCTAGTGTCATGTTAAAGAAAAATGCTGAAGGCAAGTTAGTCTTCTATGTACCCAAAAAAGATTTGGAAGAAGTAGCGGAAACGGTTGAATTTGATACCCCTGAAAAATGGGGTGGAGAAGTTTTACTCAGTGATGGTTCTAAATATTACTTTGAACCCATTGATGGGCAACCGGATTTCCCCGTCACTTTACGCGCAAAACGAATAGATTCTGGAGAATAAGCATGTCCTTATATATAGTTGCAGCAGATTGTATTTCATGTGGTGACTGTGAACCCGTTTGCCCCACTAACTCTATCACTGAAGGTAAAATTGTTTTTGAAATAGACAAAAAAACCTGTACTGAATGTGAAGGTGATTTTGATGTGCCACAATGCGTTAAAGTATGTCCCATTGATAATTGCATACTTCCATTAGAGGCATAACCGTCATGAGCAGCCAGGACACGATAACAAGAGAACTGGCTTTACGTATCGGGCTAGCCGCTCGCGTTTTGCCCGATACCGATGCCAAAAGCTTATTTAAAGTATTATCCGACAGTCTCGGTTTACCTTTAACCGAAGATAAAATTGCCGGCATAACCCTAAACACTTTTAAAAAGGCGCAAGTGAGCAGCCTTTCAACTATTGAAGACACCTTACTCAATCAAGCGATACACATTCTTAAAACAGATGTAGAAACGGGTGAACCAGCAAAACCGACTATTAAGGATTACCAGGAAGGTGACCTCCCTGGCTCTATCCGTATTGCTTTTGCCAGTAATGATAATTTTCATGTGGATGGACATTTTGGGAACTGCAATCAATTTATGATCTACCAGGTTTCTGCAACTGATGCGCAATTGATTGGAATTCGTACACCTGATGAAGAAAACCACCCTGAGATTGAAGATAAAAACACCTATAGAGCAGAACTTATTAAAGATTGTCAGGTGCTTTATATTGCTTCAGTTGGCGGGCCTGCAGCAGCAAAGATTGTCAAAATAGGCATACACCCTTTAAAGCTCTCAAGCATTGAAAGTATTGTTGATGTTATTCAACAATTACAAACGGTTATTGCGGGTACGCCACCACCTTGGCTCGCTAAAGTCATGGGGATTGATGCCAGCCACCGCTTTAGATTTGAGCGGGAAGAGGAGGCTACTGGATGATTAGCAAAGATCAAGTAAACGCTATTGTAGAAACCATTAGAACCTTAGGCCTTAGTGATGAAACCGTGTCTACTCTTAGGCAGGAATATAAGCCCATACATTTTACTTACTGTATGGATGATGACTTGCCTAATAACACGCCGATTCTTGAGAACACCGAATTTAATCTCTACTTGATCGATGGTCGGGAGCATTGTCTTTGTTTGACCCAAGATTATGATAATGCAACAGGCGTTGTTGTTGCTGAAGTCTATCCTGATTAAAAAGGAACTCCGCATGTCTGGTCATGAAAAACCTGTTAGCGTACCGGTAGCTGATTGTAGTTTTTGCCCGTTTCGTGGAAAAACACTCTTAATGGGTCGTTGTATGCCCGGTGATACCTGTGTTACGGTTGAAAGCGGTCGTCAGATTGATCGCTTTTTCCGGATCAACCCCGGCTATGCAGAACACTATCTTAACGACAAATTTTGGGAAAGACGTGCCATTGCGGTACGTTACGCGCCACAGAAATCATTAACCCAACTCATACATGACGAAGATGAAGTCGTTAGACGCGCGGTTGCCTATCGATTACCACCCGCACAATTATCGGCTTTAATCAATGACCCTGATCGTGAAGTGCGGATGACAGTCGCTGATCGCATTCCAACCGAAGAACTTGAAACACTGGCTAATGACCCGGACTATATCGTCCGGTTAACCGTTGCCAGACGTCTCCCAAAAGGCCGATTGTTTCGGCTCATTCGTGATAAAGATTCAGAAGTCAGAAAAGTGGTTGCCGAACGCTTGCCTGAAGTTAGCTTAGGGTTAATGGTACACGATGAAGCCCCCGAAGTCAGACGCCTCATTGCGGAAAGAATGAGTCCGGAAAATGCCGTTACTTTATTAAATGACCCTGATTGGGTTGTGCGTTACATCGCTGTGCAGCGCGTTCCACTAGAAACATTAACCGGCCTGCTTGATGACCCAGAAGCTGATGTAAGAGCTGCAGTACAAGCGCGATTAAGCAATATCCCCCCTTTTGCAGAGGCAAACGAATAATAGGATGCAGCAAATGGCTAACCCACCTTTTAAACTAAATGGACAAGACCTTACAAAAATTTGTAAGCAAACTTTACCGAATCCGAACCATGAACTATTACTATCCAAACTCCAGGCATTAAACCCTGCCTATCCGATTCGATTAGCCAAAACCGGTAGAGAGTGGTATCGCTTAGGCGGCATTGTCGATAAAGATGGACATCGGGTGGCTGATGACCTTGTTGAATGGACAGAAAGAACGTATATCGAATGCGGTAGAGACCTGCAAACCTTAATTGATCACGCCCGTGATAGCAAGTTGATTGCTACCCGACAAACGGGCAACACTTTACATTTTGTGGTCGAAACAGGCAGTAAAGCAGAACAATTTATACAAATTGATATTGATAAAACCCATGAAACCTCTGATCGTTTTTTGGTGAATGAGAGCAGCTTACCCGAAGATTTAGAAGAGTTTATCGATCCATTATATCCCGAATGCATCGATGCCTTTAATATTGGAGCGGCTCGTTATTCTTATCGCAGAAAAACTGATGTTGAAGTATTTATGAGCGAAATCAATAAATATCATCCAGAAGAACATCCCGTACAACGTTTTATGGATGACTGGAACAGAAGTAGTGCTAGTCAAAAAGCGATCTTCTCACACGATTGGATCATCAGACCTTTTAGAAATACAGGTCGTTTTGGTGAGCAAATCATTAATGTTGAAATCAGCTACACTCAACAAAAACACGTACCTCAATTTGATGATATCAGTGGTAAAAAAGGCGTCACACTCAGTAATTTATTAACCCGTTTTGATCGACAGGTCGGCTATCCCTTTGCCTGGTTTTTTTATATGGTTAAAGGTGAATTAATCCCTGTACAAACCGGACTGGCTGTTTATAAAGATATCACGGGGGAATATTCCTATTTACCTGAACGAGATATCGCCATTCTAAAGGACTGGATCAGCACCCCTTATAGAGTTTAATTAATTTTCATCAACAGCTTCGGTTATACCGAGCTTTTTTTAACCAACAGGAGTAAACATTATGGCAATTGCACAAATTAAAGCTTTTTCTGAACAAGCTAAAACAGACCCTGAATTAAAGGAAAAACTATTAGCTGTTCAAAAAATAAGAGAGCTAATTGCACTGGGCAAAGATTATGGCTTTGAACTGGACGAAGTTGAGCTTTACCCACCCAATGAACCACAATTTGTAGAAGAGCAACTATCAGAAAGAATGCAAAAAGCCTTGTTAAGAGTTTAAAAACAAACTCACTGATAGTTAAGAGTTACACATCCATCCATCAGTTTACCTATCTGGAAGACACTGATAGATAAAATATGTAGGAGTCGTTTAAAGCCGCGAACCTCGTGGAAAAACAACTCCTACGATTTATTTATTTATCAAGCAGGGCATTGATAAAAACATACCCAACACTCCTAACCGTTCGAATGAATTGAGGTTGGGATGAATCGTCATCAATACGCTTACGCACTCGGGACACCAGCATGTCAATATTACGTTGATCTAATTTATGGTCGGTCCCTTTAAGCAAATTAGCTAATTGATTTCGTGACACTGGCTTACCCTGCATATTAGCCAGAATCATCAACAGTGAAAATTCATCGGAACTTAGCGGTACAGTATCTCCATTACGAAAAAGCTTGCGAGTGACTCCGTCCAGAACAAAATCTCCAAACTTATACTGGACTGGCTTGAATGGGTGTTCATGTAAAGCCTGGTCTGAAGCCCGACGTAAAACCGCTTTAATACGAGCCACCAGTTCACGGGGGTCAACTGGTTTTGTAATATAATCATCAGCTCCAAATTCCAAACCAATAATTCGATCGACTGTTTCGTCCCTTCCAGAAAGCATGACTATAGGAATCTTATCGCCATCAGCCCTTAATCTTTGGCAAATTGACAAGCCATCCTCGCCTTGCATGATGATATCCAATATTAATAGGTGGCAATGAAAACGCGCCCGTTGCTTTTGCATTTCAGTGGAATTTGCAGCCATTAAAGTTTTAAACCCCTGCTCTTCCAGGTAGCCAGCTAGTATATTACGCAGCAACTCATCATCGTCAACAATCAGAATTCTTTTTTTCATATCTTAAATCAATTACGGTAATGAATGATGTGTAGTGCAAGTAACATCATTTTTACCTCAGTGGAGATCATCCTCTCATTATACAGCAATATGATTTACACCCTAAATACTCTGGGTATATACCAATGATTGGTCATTGACTGATGTTAAATAAAGGCCTATCTGGCAGGCGCTATTAATGCCTTGTTTTCTAGGGGGAGCCAGCGTCCCAACTCAGCGTATAAAATATCCGGCTCAATCGGCTTCGCTAAAAATCCGTTCATTCCAGCTTCGATGCAGTTCTTCTGATCATCATCAAAGGCATTAGCGGTCATGGCAAGAATCGGTATAGACTGACCAGACTCTAACTGTCTGATACAGCGTGTTGCCTCCAAACCGTCCATCACAGGCATCTGCATATCCATCAGAATCAGCTCGTAGGCATTAGCTTTAAACATTGAAACGGCTTCTGCACCGTCATTGGCTATATCTACCGACAAACCTTTAGTTTCCAGCAAAATGCACGCAACTTCCTGATTGATTTCATTATCTTCAACAAGCAGGATATGCGCTCCGGTACGAATTTGTACTTCAGGCAAGTTAGGCGTTCCTTCAATCTCAACTTGGTTGCAGCGCTTCAAACAAACCGTAAACCAGAAGGTACTACCTTGACCATAACGACTAACCACACCGGTCTCGCCCCCCATAAGCTGGGCGAGACGACGGTTAATAGCAAGGCCCAACCCAGTCCCCCCATATTTACGGGTCGTCGAAACCTCGGCCTGTTCAAAATTCACAAATAAACGAGCCTGTTGTGCCTCGGTAATGCCAATGCCGGAGTCCTCCACCTCAAACCGCAGTATAAGCCTATCGCCCTGTTCAGCATCCAGTTTGACGCGCAAGATAACCGAACCCTGTTCAGTAAATTTAACGGCATTGCCAAGGTAATTAATCAGCATCTGGCTGATACGCAAAGAATCGCCAATTAATTGCCCCGTAAACAACCGAGGTTCAACTTCTTCTATTAGCATCAAACTCTTTTCATGGAAGCGTTCTAACATAATGCTCTGTACCTTACTGATTAGACTACCGACGTTAAACGGTATCGCTTCTAATTGAAGTTGATCGGCCTCTATTTTGGACAAATCAAGAATATCATTAATTATATTCAACAAATGTTTGGCCGAAACACTCAGCTTATTTAGCTTGTCGCGTTGAGTGGGCTCTATCAAATCCTGAGAAAGGGCATGACTAAAACCGAGAATAGCGTTCATGGGGGTGCGAATTTCATGGCTCATATTGGCCAGGAAACTGCTCTTTGCGCGGCTTGCCATTTCGGCCGTTTCTTTTGCGTCCCTTAATTGAATTTCAAACTGTTTTCGTACAGTAAGATCGGTATGCGTGCCGATTGCACGAACTGCCTTACCGTTCTCATCTCTCTTAACCACTTTCCTACGGCTCAAGATCCATTTATAGCTACCATCCTTGGCTCGCATCCGAAATTCAACTTCATAGCCTTCATCATATTCCATAAGTCGTGAGGTTTCGGCTAACACACGATCTTTATCTTCTGGATGCAACAAGTCCAACCAAAGGCTTTTTGCATCATTCGGAAACTCATCTGGCTCATAGCCCAACATTCTTAAGTATGTTGTATTGGTATAGCAGTTATTGCTAATAATATCCCAGTCCCAAATCCCATCGTTAGTAGCCTCAAGGGCATAACTTAAGCGCTCTTCGCCAACTTTAAGCCGTTCAAGTGTTTTTTCAAGCTCGGCAGTGCGCTCTGTAACCAATTGTTCGAGATGATGTCGATTGGCATCAAGCTTATCTCTAAGCTCTTTTTGCGGGGTGATGTCATAACAAAAGCCAATATAACCCAGAAACTTGCCATAACTGTCGTAACGAGGATTACCATCATCCTTAATCCAGCGATAGGAACCATCGGCATGGCGTAAGCGATACTCCATGCTAAAAGCTTCACGCTTATCAAAAGCAGTTATATAGATGTTCAGGCAACTGTCAAAATCCTCTGGATGCACGCCTTCAGCCCACCCATTTCCATACTCCTGTTCCATCGTTCGTCCAGTAAACTTAAGCCAGGGTTCGTTAAAATATTTGCACAGTTTATCAACATCTGCTGTCCAGATTAGAGCGGCTCCTCCATTAGCCAAGGTTCGAAAGTGCTGCTCACTCTCTTTTAGCTTTTCAATTGATTGGCTTAAAACCAGCTCACGATTTTTTAACCAGTCAATTAATCGCCAGCCAAACAAAGCAAAGACCACAGAATAAGCAGAAAATGTCCAAATAGTATGCATCCAGGTAATGGGATGATATGCATAAACAACGTAATTAATGTTAAAGTCCAGCCAATGCAGACTCGCAGCAATCCCTACCAGTATTAAGGAAACTATATTACAAGCGATGAGCCACCAAGCTAATCTCCCCCCTAAAAATAGCACGGCAATGAATGAAAATGACACTGTAAATATGCCACTCAAGCCAAGCGGACCCAACTGCATCAATCCCGCGATGGATGCAATCCACATCAAAGCCAACAACACCAAGATACGAGTCGTATAAGCCAGACGTCGGCGCCCCAGCCAAAGCAACCAATTGATGGCGAAAAGCATTAGTTGGACACCCATTACAGGTCTCCAACCAATTACAAATACTCTGGAAAGAGAAATAATGATGCCCGGTATAAAAACGATACCGGCCCAAAGAATATTCTCGTTAAGTAATTTGTTTCTCAAAGAGTCAATATTTTGGATACTTTCATTCTTCATAATTTCAAAAAGATTATTTGCACGTTTTATTAAGCCTTATTATCAATATGAAATGACATGCTATTCTATTCTATGGAAAGACAAAATACCCCAATTTGGTATAAACACATTAAATGATAATTGAAGAGCCTAAACGCCACTGAATAAATTTGTAACAGAATGTAACAAATATGTAAATTGTTACATTCTGTTACAAAAAAAGCAGAAACCTATTTTAAACAAGGCTGATAATTACGACATTAGCGACTAAAGTTGACTTAACAATAGAAACATTGTAGAAACGCCACGCTCTTAACTCAGCAACGCTGATCGTACCGAAGTAACTTACTCACTTGAGAAATGCTTCATGACGGTTTACCTGCTACCGAACTGGTAATTTAATTGACAGCGTTAAACGAATTACTAAAAGCTGTTGGTACAGAAATCCAGACTATTAATTTAAACTTAACGAGTACAGATAAATGACTTCCATCAAAAA
Source organism: uncultured Methylococcaceae bacterium (assembly GCA_903866825.1). Lineage (GTDB taxonomy): Bacteria > Pseudomonadota > Gammaproteobacteria > Methylococcales > Methylomonadaceae > Methylobacter_C. Next base: position 49,086 of record CAIPPE010000256.1, on the reverse strand, counting down.
TTTAATGTCAGACAAGCGGGTTTTATTAGTCGAAGACGATTTTATGTTCGCAGAGATTATCACAGAAACTCTAGCCGAAGCAGGCTACTCAGTTCAATATGCCGAAGATGGCCAAGCGGCCTGGAACATTCTCAAAGCCGGTGACACTGACTTTTCAGCCATTTTAGTGGACCGGTTAATGCCTCGGATGGATGGCATCGAACTGTTGCTTAAAATCAAGGAAAACCAGGTACTTGATCATATCCCCATCATCATGGTGACCTCCTCAAGTGATCCGGTCAGTATTCAGGAAGGGCTTGATGCAGGCGCTTATTATTATTTAATCAAACCATTTGAACCCAAGATTCTGTTAAGCATCGTCAAGGCGGCAGTTGCCCAATATCATGATTACATTACCCTACAAGAAAGCTTACAGTCGACTCAACTACCTTTTGATTTTCTTGATAGTGGTACTTTCCACTTTCAAACACTCGAAGAAGCCAGTCAATTAGCAAACTCGTTTGCTCGTGCCTGCCCTTATCCCGAGAAGGTTATTATTGGTTTTAATGAGTTATTTATCAATGCAGTCGAACATGGCAACCTTGGTATTACTTATGATGAAAAAGGGACACTCGTTGATAATGAGGCGTTATTTCCTGAAATTGCCCGACGCCTGGCATTAGAAGAAAACCGGGATAAGCGCGTAATCGTTAATTTTCAACGCAGATCTGACGATTTAGTTTTTACCATCCGTGATGAAGGCAAAGGTTTTGATTGGGAGCGCTACCTTGACTTTGACCCTGAGCGTGTTTTCGATTCCAATGGCCGTGGTATTGCGATGGCCCGTAGTATGAGCTTTGACTCCCTCGAATATCAGGGCAACGGCAACACCGTAGTGTTCACGGTAAATCTTAGGACTTAAAACTTAACGTAAACTCAGTCGCTTGCCTTTTCTACAATAACTTAATGCAAAACCATCCCTCTTATTTAGCTGAACAAAAACATCAACATAATGAAGAATAAGTTTTTCCCCTACCAAAATTTGTTCTTGCTACTCTTGTTGTCGTTAATTAGCGTCACTTACTTTATAATTCAAATTCCAGCAGTTGAACGGGAAACCTACAACAAACTTGTTGGCATCGCTGGAATAATGATCGGAATGTATTATTTTTTACGCCAACAAAAGCAACTACAGCAACTTTCCTTCGTGGCAGAAAACGCCAAGTCTGATCAAATATTACAACAATTTTATGAGCTGCCCTTTATCGGCATGTCGATTGCTTCTCCTGAAACCAAACGACGGATAAAATTTAACGATCGACTCTGTGAAATACTGGGTTATTCGATAGAAGAGCTTTCCAACATCTCATGGACAGACATAACTTACCCTGATGATACAGATTTTAATCTTAAAATTCATGGAAACTCAGTGCATTATACCCACTTATAAATACGGGCAAGGTCTTGACTATCCGGATAGGATAACGATCTCAACCCGTGCAGATATACCAGAAGGTCAAGCATCTGGGTGGGTTTACCGTGAGAAAAAATGCCTGATTATCAATGACACTGCTAACAACGCTATTATGAACCCTTGGAGAAAAGTGGCAATAGATCATGGTTGGAACTCCTTAGCAGGTTTCCCAATTATACAGCATGGTGACACCTATGCTGTTTTTAGCATGTATCATTCAGACGTCAATTTCTTTGATGACGAAGTGGTGGCCTTAATCACTACCTTGATAAACAACGTGTCATATGCGTTGGAGAGGTTTAACTTAATGCAAAAATTTCCCCGAATTACACATCATAACTCAAGGGTTTAAGTCATGAAAAATAAGTATTTTGCTTACCAAATTTTATTTTTGATACTCATACTGCCGTTGATAAGTCTCACTTACCTTGTAATTCAAATTCCAGCCGTTGAACGGGCAACGTATAACAATATTGAAAATATTCTTAAACTTAAGACCAGCCAAATTGAGAGCTGGTTAAACGAAAGACAAGGTGACTGTCTTAGCTTGAAAGAATCCGTTAATCTTGCCAAGAGTATTCAAGAACTTATTCAACACAAAAACGAATCACTTCAAAAGACTATTCTAATAAAACAGTTTAAGTCACTTCAAATCGCTTATAACTATGAAAGTATTTTATTGGTAGATACGACAGGAAATGAGTTGCTCGGTGTAGGTGACAACGAAGATATTTCTGATGTTATTCAAGCAAAGTTGCCTCAGGTAATAGCGGAAAAGAAAGTTGTTAATACCGATTTGTACCGAGAGAATAATGGGCATATTCATATGGATTGGGTGGTGCCCATTACAATCGGTTCAGATAAAGAAGAGCATGTTATTGCTACTGTTGTGCTTCGGATCGATCCTAAGCAAATATTGTACCCAATGATCCAATCTCAGCCTATTCAAAGCTTCACGACTGAGAGCCTTTTAATCAGACGAGAGGGTGACCAGGTTCTTTACCTGAATGATCTGCGTTTTTCTAAAGACGCCGCGTTAAGCTTACGGCGCCCTCTTAATACGCCTTCATTGACTGCTGCTGTTGCACTTCAATCTAATCAGCCCAGAGCAATACTGGGAGTTGACTACCGAGGCGTTAAGGTGTTGGACAGATTTGGTCCTATTTCAGGCACACCCTGGATATTACAGGTCAAAATTGATCGCACCGAAGCATTTTCGCAAATGTGGACGATTTTTTGGTGGATCATTAGCCTATTATTGGTTGCCATCGTTGGCATAATAGCCGGTTTGTATTATTTTTTAAAACAACAACGGGCGATACAGCAACTTGCACTCGTTACTGCAGTTGAACAACGTTCAAAAAAACTCAGTCATGTATACAGAGATATGGCGAATATCAATGAACAGATACTTCATGCTTCGAATGAGCAGCAAGTTCTGGATTTTCTCTGTCGGATACCCATTGAAAGTGGCTTAATGAGTATGGCCTGGATTGGTTTCGAAAACCCGGAAACTCAGTGCATTATACCCACTTATAAATACGGGCAAGGTCTTGACTATCTGGATAGCTTAACTATTTCAACGCGTGCAGATTTACCGGAGGGCCAAGTATCCGGGTGGGCTTATCGAGAGAAAAAACAATTAATTAATAATGATACTGCCAATAACCCTATTATGATCCCCTGGAGAAAAGTAGCATTGACTCATGGTTGGAACTCCACGGCCTGTTTCCCGATTTTTAGGCATGATGATATTTATGCGATTCTTAACCTCTACCATACAGACGTCAATTTCTTTGATAACGAAGTGGTCGCCTTAATCAATACCTTAACCAATAATGTGTCTTATGCACTAGAGTCGCTAAAGATTACCCAAAGCCTGATAAAAAGTGAAGTGCAAAACCGATTGCTTTTGGACTCGTCTCCTACAGGTATTTGGGGCTTGGATAATCAGGGCAACACTACTTTCGTTAATCAGGCGGCCGCCATTATGCTGGGTTATACCCCCTCTGAATTGACGGACATTTCAATGCATGAAAAGGTTCATCATAGTCATGCAGATGGTAGCTTCTATCCAAGGGACACATGCCCAATGTATGCGACCTTTCAGGATGGCGTGATGAGGCATATCGACGATGAGGTGCTCTGGCGCAAAGATGGCAGCAGCATTTCCGTAGAATATACGACCCACCCGATTTATCAGGAAAACACTTTGTTAGGGGCCGTTGTTGTTTTTCAGGACATCACTGAACGACTCAAAATACAGGAGCAACTGAAAAAACGTGAAGAAATATTCAGGTCTATTGTGGTGCAAGCCCCGGTCGCGATTTGCCTGGTTGATACAGAAACGCTTGGTTTCGTTGAATTTAACGAACTTGCCTATCAATCCTTAGGATACACGCTAGAAGAGTTTTCCAACCTTAAATTAACAGACATTCAAGGTGAACTGGACCCAGAAACTACAGCCAAGAAAGTACAAACCCATATTGAATTAGGTAGTGGAAGTTTCGATTCCTTGCGCCGGCGAAAAGATGGCACCTTACGGAATGTTAATATCAGGTCCACCTCTATTACCCTACAAGGTCATCATTATCTTTCCTTGATCTGGACTGATACTACCGAGCGTGTGCAGTTAGAGTTAGAGCTTAATAATTACCGCCTGCACCTTGAACAACTGGTTGAAGAGCGCACCACCGAGCTTGAAAAAGCCAAAAGTGAAGCTGAGCTTGCCAACCAATCCAAAAGTCTGTTTCTAGCCAATATGAGCCATGAAATTCGTACCCCAATGAACGGGATTATCGGCTTTGCCCTGTTATTGCAAGCACAAATCGACCAACCCTCACAGAAAGACAAGCTAAACAAGATCATCCATTCGGGTAAACACCTGCTGGGCATAATTAATGACATTCTCGACTTAGCTAAAATCGAATCTAATCACCTGGTGCTAGAAGAGACCACCTTTCTCGTTTCCACCGTCTTGATTGATATCGATAGCATGATGACCGATCACTTTATAGCCAAAGGGTTAAGATTCATTGAAGAAATCGAGCCACGCCTTGACAACTTACCCTTGGTAGGCGATGCATTACGGCTTCGTCAGATTCTGATTAACTTCCTCAGTAACGCCATCAAGTTTACAAATCAGGGTAGTGTGACTCTGCGTGCATCTATCTGTTCCGAAAATCAGGAACATGTAACCTTGCGCTTTGAGGTCCAAGATACCGGCATTGGCATTAACGAAGCACAACAAAGCAAACTGTTTGAGAACTTTGAACAGGCCGAAGCCTCTACGACCCGAAAATATGGTGGGACCGGCCTGGGTCTTGCAATATCCAAAAAACTTGCAGGCATGATGGGTGGAGAGACTGGGGTGGTTAGTCGCATTGGTCAGGGTAGCACCTTTTGGTTTACCGCCATTTTAAAACATGGCACTCTAAATGAATTACCCCAATACAAAGCCATTTCTCAGGGAGAAAAACTAAGAACAGGCGCCGAGGTTCTTTTGGTTGAAGACAATGAAATTAACCAGGAAGTGGCAAGTGAAATGCTTAAAGGTTATAGCTTAAAAGTTGACATAGCCCACCATGGCGGCGAAGCCTTAGCCATGATTGTGCAAAAAAAATATGATCTGGTTTTGATGGATATGCAGATGCCGATTATGGATGGACTGGAAGCAACCCGCAGAATCAGGCAACTACCGATAGGCCATAATATTCCTATCATCGCTATGACGGCCAATGCTTTTGAAGAAGACCGCTGGCGTTGTCAAGATGCCGGGATGAATGATTTTGTTGCAAAGCCTGTTGTTCCAGAACATTTGCAGGCTGTTCTGGTACGATGGCTTTCTCAAAAAGACCCTATCCCCTTTGATGAGACAACGACTCCAGAAGCCACTCTAACCCCTACCCTGGATTCTGGCAGTTGTTTAATTGATCAAACCTCAGGGCTGAAATTTTTGAATGGTAATGTCGCTGGCTATCGACGCTTCCTCACGAAGTTTACTGAGATTCATCTGTCAGATGCCGACAAAATGCAAACTGCGTTAGATTCTGGTGATAATGCCAGTGCCGAGCGAATTGCCCACTCCCTTAAAGGCCTTGCTGCTATGTTGGGTATGACGGCCTTACAAGACCTCGCTTACTCACTTGAAAAAAAAGTCCATGACGGTTTGCCTGCTACTGAACTGGTGACTGACTTGACTTCACTACACGATATGCTAGAAGCTGTTTGTGCAGAAATCAAGGCTATTGATTTAAATGAATAAGAATATATAAATGACTTCCCCATCAAGAAAATAATGTCAGATTTGACCTTGAGCGGGTGTTCGATCCTAATAGCAGAGGGTATTACAATGTCAATTAGTATAAGTTTTCCTTAAGCGTTTTCTAACTGGCTTTGCCTAGTTCTGATTCCTTACAATCCCAGTCAGACCTTATTTCAAGTATCTTTGCTTGATTATCCAAAAAACAACCGACTATTTCTGGGTCAAAATGCTTGCCCGCGCCTTCACGTATCAGCTTTATTGCATTTTCCACCGGCCAGGCTTCCTTATAAGCACGCTGCATGGTCAATGCATCAAAAACATCCGCTACTGCTACGATCCGGGCTGATTCCGGTATATCAGTTCCTGCCAAAGCTTGAGGATAACCGTTTCCATCCCATTGCTCATGGTGACTAAGTGCAATTTTTGCTGCTAACTGGAATAGAGGTGCATCACTTTTTGACAAAATATCGAAACCTATTTGACAGTGTCGTCGCATAATTTGCCATTCAAGTTCATCTAATTTCCCTGGCTTACACAAAATCATATCAGGAATACCAATTTTTCCTGTATCGTGCATTGTTGCTGCCAACTCTAACATTTCCACTTCAATTACATTCCAGCCCATCGCAGTTGCAATGACTTTTGAGTATTCAGCCATCCGCCAGATATGTACGCCTGTATCGGTGTCGTTATAATGTCCGGCTTCACCCAGCATAAAAATTGCGTCTCGATGACTTTTTTCCAACTGAGTGGCTTTAACCAAGCTCAAATGAGTTTTTACTCTGGCTTTAACAATACTCGGTACAACAGGTTTAGCTATATAATCAACACAACCCGCTTCAAATCCAGCGACTTCATTGCCAGCATCTGACATTGAAGTTATAAAAATCACTGGGATAGCCTCAAACTTTGGATTAGCCTTTAAAGTTCTGCACACGGTATATCCATCCATATCCGGCATTTGGATATCCAGTAATATTAGGTTTGGATGATGTTTTTCTACTGCGCTAATGGCTTCTGTACCGCTCCGTGCATAAATCAATTGGTATTCTGATTTTAGAATATGCCGCAGCATTTCAAGATTAATGACTTCATCGTCAACTATCAGAATTTTAACTGTCATGAAATGTTTCTCCCAATTATCGGCTTAATAAAGTGTTAGCTGCCCAATCACTTTGCGGGTAACTTCTTCAGCCTTACGAAACGCGAACTCACTTAAGTGTTCGCGGATTAGTTTAAACTCTGCTTCTGCTATTCTGCCTTGTAATTGCCTTAAGAAGGGTTCGGCACAATCAGGATCATCCTGATCCAATGCAGCTAAAAATTGTTCCAATATTGACCTTAACTCTTTTGGATTAGACTCATCATCTTGTAAAAGTAACACTTGATCGTCAACCATGGAATTAACAGCGTCCCATTTAGCTAATGAAATACCTACTTCATCAAAAGCATTTTGCAGTGTCTCTGCTGCTTCAATTGTCGACATACTATCGTGAAAAAGTTTATCAAGATAGTATAGGGATTGTTCTACAGTCGGTAACGCCAAATAAACGATGGCACCTCTTAGTTTGTGAATCAACAACGATGCATTATCTTTATCATTCAGCCTTATCAGTTCTGCAATTTCATTTCCTACAGATTTATAGCTGTTAAAGTATTTAGTCAAAATTTTTCGATAGTCTGCTTCTTTATGCCAATGCTTAAGTCCGTTCTGTATATCGATACCGGGCAAATCTAGAAAAGTCGCGTCTAATGGATCTGGTTTTGTAGTTGTTACTAGGACCCTCTGATCTGATCGACTATTTCTCTGTAGGGTTGCTCTGGGCAGACTACCTGTATAACCTTGAATGATCGATAGCAATTGTTCAACATTAAACGGCTTGAATATGAAATCATTCATGCCTGATGCTAACGCGGCTTCTTTAAATGAATCAAACGCACCCGCAGTTAAAGCAATAATGGGTAATGATGCCCATCTTGGATTTTGACGGATGAGACGAGTGGCTGTATAACCATCTATGCATGGCATTTGTATATCCATTAACACAATGTCAACGCTGTCAGGTTGCGCCGTTAACCAATCAACAGCAACCTGCCCATCTTCTGCCAAACGCACTACCGCACCCTCTGCCTCCAGAATTGTCTGAGCCACTTCACGAATAATCTCACTATCATCAACTACAAGAATTCGCACATCAGCTAGACGTTTATTGTCTATAATTGATTTAAAATTTATTGCTTCTGGTGTTTCTCGTTTATTGATAATATCCATGCTATTCTCATTTATCACAACTATTATTTTACCCTTGTCTGTGGGATGAGTCTCCTTAAACTTACTTAGTAGACCATAATATTCAACCAGATTACCCAACCCAGTAACACAAACTAACCCAAGTTTTCTCGGTAAATTAAATCGCATTTCAGAGGCATAAACTGATCCGATTAATCAGTTTGTTGATTGCGAAAAAATGTTTTACAATCTTGACGTATTGCCATAAATAGTGCCACAAGAGGTTGTTATGAGTTGGGAAGAATATCAGAATGGGAAAGAGCATTACATAAAAGGAGGCAATGAATACGATAATCTCACATGGTATGAGCGTCGTGGTTTTATTGTTGAGCGTGATTTTTGGGGAAACATAAATAAACCAAATCCTACAGGTTCATTGCATTTTGTCTATGATTCGGGTTCAAACTATTCTAGATACGACTCATCTTTAATTGATGACTCATCTTCAGTTGATGAGGGTGATTTATTGAGTTTTATGATTGGTTTTGTTTATCTTTGCATGATTGGGTTTTTAATTTTTGGAGCCGATAAGCCACTCCATAATGAAGCATTTGTTTCGCATGTCGCTGACAGTTATGCACCGATAATTGAAGGGCAAACAGAACTTGATAATAGCAAATCGGTAGATATCTCAATTATTGACGGTGAACAGTTTTTAAAGAAGTCTATATTGACTGATGAGAGAAACCTCGAATTATTTATTACCAACATTCTCGATTTAAATAATGAGTTAAAAAATGAAGGTAATCCAGTAAGTGGCGGTATAGCTCTTTTACCTAAATGGAGATTTGAACTGTTCTTAAAACAAGATGTTAATCGTTACAATATTGCAAAAGGAATATCTAAAATTATTTTAAATATGAATTTATCTGAGGACGATAAAAGAACCATTAATTTTTCACTTAATCAACTTGGCTATTCTCTTAACATAAATGGTGAGCTTAATAAAGTCAATGCACGTGTATCTTTACAAGAACTGATATTAAATCCTATTATCCGCGCAGAATTTGTTGCAATTGAAGTCGAAACTAAATTTTTACATCAAATATAACCCATAAATATATAACTCATAAATACAACAAGACGCGCAAAGCAATAGGATATCAAAAGATAACCCAGAATTGGTTTATGCCTACAAAGGGTATCAAGACATGGCTGACCTAGATTAGAAAAAAGAGTAACCGTTTAATGATATTAAGTTTTCATTAATAAATAATCCGTTACAATTATCCATTTAGTCCCTCGCCAGGTAATCAATGAAAAAGCTCCTACTCTCGCTATTGGCCATTTTACTTCTTATTGAAGAGTGGCTATGGGATTTACTAACCGCATTGGGACGCTCCTTATCTCATTGGTTGCATCTTGAACAAGCTGAGGAATGGCTAAGACAGACAAAACCTTCTATCGCCTTGATTGCCTTTACAATCCCACTTATGATTGTTACTCCTCTAAACCTGATCGCCTTCGCTTTGATAGCAAATGGATTAATTCTACAAGGCATTCTCACCGAGATATTAGCAAAACTACTGGGCACCTTATTAGTCGCTAGAGTGTTTGCTCTGACTAAACCACAGTTACTTACCTTCTCATTTATAAATAGCATTTATACTACCATCACGACTTGGTTGAAGTGGGCACATGATAAAATTACTGAAAGTGCTGTCTATCGCATAGTAAAGCAATTAAAGGCGCAATTTAAAGAATACCGTCTGAAAAAATCGAATAAACATCTATGAGACCTTCCCATATCTCAACGATTAGATAAAACACTCATTCCCTCATGCACCCAGACCTTATTAACCTGGAAAAAACCTTTCAGCCATCCACTTTAACAAAGATTGATGACCCTTTATTAGCTGCGTTTTCTATTGAGTTATGGATGAAGCGTGATGATTTACTACACCCCATCATTTCTGGTAACAAATGGCGAAAACTAAAGTATTGTCTAAATCATGCACTGACTTTAAATGCAGACACTATCATCAGTATGGGAGGTATGTATTCTAATCATTTACATGCATTGGCTTACACAGGACATATTTTAGGACTAAAAACTCAAGGATTTATTCGTGGCCAGCAACCCAGTGTGTTAACACCCACTTTGATTGATATACAGAACTGGGGTATGAAACTCTCCTTTATATCCCGTTCGGAATATAGAACTTTAAGACAATACAAAGCTCCACAGGCATTGCCCAATATTAAGCCCAATGAGTATTGGTTACCCGAGGGAGGCGCACAAGTATTCGCGTTAAAAGGTGTCGCGGAACTCGTTAATGAAATTGATATCGCTTACGACACGCTTTGTGTCCCTTGTGGCACTGGAACAACCTTGGCTGGTATCATTAACGCCGCACCCAGCCAGGTAAATTTACTGGGTTTTGCAGCCTTAAAAAACGCTGGTTTTTTAGAAACGGATGTTAAAGAACTAATAGCAAGACCAGGTAACCATTGGGATATTAAGTTAAACTATCATTTAGGTGGATTTGCTAAAACTACTGCAGATCTATTAAGTTTTATAAGTAATTTTGAAAATAAGACAGGCATAATCCTTGAACCTGTTTATACAGGTAAAATGATGTATGGACTTTATGATTTAATCAAAAAACACACATTTAAACCGGATCAGCGGCTGATAGCTATTCACACAGGTGGACTACAGGGAAACAGGGGCTTTATAGTATGAAACGAGTATTAGAACCCGAGTTAATGGACGATATTGATCAAGTAAAAGCTTACGCTGAAGCCGATTTCAATACGCCTCATAATGATTTTATAGATCAGCTACAAACACTGATTAATGACCCAAACTTTAGTGGCACAGCACTGGACTTAGGCTGTGGTCCAGGCGACATTAGTTTCCGTTTTGCTAAAGCCTTCCCGTCAGCTAAGCTTCATGCCCTGGATGGCTCAGAACCCATGCTAAATTATGCAAAAGCCGCTTTAACACCCGACCAAACTGAACAAATTCATTTTATTAAAGGACTATTACCGGATGTCATATTACCGCAATCCAGCTATGAGATAATTTTTAGTAATAGTTTGTTGCATCATTTACCTGATCCACAAGTGCTTTGGCAAACCATAAAGAAATATGCCAAACCCAGGTCAGTTATCTTCGTTATGGACTTATTGCGTCCAGGCAGTATTGAAGAGGCTCAGGAAATGGTCAACAAATATGCTGCCAACGAACCTGACGTTTTACAGCGAGACTTTTATAACTCCCTGTTGGCGGCTTTTAGTATGAAAGAAATAAATACCCAATTAGCACAAGCCAGTTTAAATCTACATATCGTGCAAGTGAGTGATCGACATGTTTTAATAAGCGGTGTGATACCCGATAGTTTAAGGAACGAGATGGATACCCTAGAGAGCGTTGAAGAAATAAACCTTGAGAAGCCAGAACTTTATATTAATCGTGACCTCAGCTTGCTGGCGTTCAATAAACGCGTTTTGGCTCAAGCCAAAAATGAGTCGGTTCCTTTGCTTGAGCGACTCAACTACCTTTGCATCTCCTGCTCAAATCTGGATGAGTTCTTTGAAGTACGGGTTGCCAGTGTCCTGGAAATGTCCGCTATTGACCACAAAACAAGTGGGCCGGACGGGCTAACGCCAAAAGAACAATTAGAACAGATTTCAATTCACTCCCATAAATTAGTAGAGGAACAATATCAGGTTCTTAATGAAATTTTGATTCCAAAACTCAACGCAGAAAACATTCGATTTATTCGAAGAACTGAATGGAATGAGGCACAACAAAAATGGTTAGCCAAGTATTTTAATGATGAATTATTGCCTATCTTAACCCCCGTCGGGCTAGATTCGGCACATCCTTTCCCAAGGATACTTAATAAAAGCTTAAACTTTATCATTTCCTTAACCGGTAAAGATGCCTTTGGCAGAAACAGCGGTCGTGCTATTTTACAAGCCCCCCGCGCACTCCCCCGCGTTATTAAATTACCCGCTGAGGAAACTCAAAGTGGCCCGAGTGACTTTGTTTTTTTGTCCTCTATTATTCATGCTTTTGTAAGTGAATTATTTACCGGAATGACCGTCAAAGGCTGTTATCAATTTAGAGTTACTCGCAACAGTGATTTTTTTGTCGATGATGATGCTATTGATGACTTATTGCTCGCTGTTCAAGGCGAACTGGCGATGCGTAATTATGGTGATGAAGTCCGCCTGGAAATAGATGCGGCTTGTCCTGATGATACGGTTAATTTCTTGCTGGATCGCTTTGAAATGAATCGGGACAGATTATTTTTAGTCGATGGTCCCGTTAATCTGAACAGAATTCAAGAAGTTAATAGCCTGGTTGACCGACCTGATCTTAAGTTTACACCTTTTAAACCCAGCACACCGCCACAACTTGCTCGTAACAAAGACATTTTCGCTGCGATAAAGCGCCACGATATATTACTACATCACCCCTTTGAATCTTTCTCACCCGTTGTTGAGTTTTTACGCCAAGCCGCAGCCTCACCCGAAGTTCTGGCTATTAAACAAACCCTGTATCGCACTGGCTCAGACTCTCCGATCGTTGCCGCTTTAATTAGAGCAGCCAGAGCAGGAAAAGAAGTCACGGTTGTCATTGAACTCAGAGCCCGCTTTGACGAAAAAGCCAATATTGATTTAGCGTCCAAATTACAGGAAGCCGCCGTGCATGTTGTTTATGGTGTCGTAGGTTATAAAACGCATGCCAAAATGTGTCTGGTGTTACGTAGAGAAGGCCAGGAGTTACGTAATTATGTGCATTTAGGAACGGGCAACTACCACCCAAAAACGGCACAGCTTTATACTGATTACGGCCTGTTTTCATGCAATAAAGAACTGGGTGAAGATGTAAGACGTGTATTTGCACAACTCACCAGCTTGGGCAAGGTGACTAAGTTAAACAAATTATTGCAATCTCCTTTTACCTTACATAAAGGTATATTGGAAAAGATTGAACGCGAGATAAGCCATGCAAAAAATGGTAAACCTGCCAAAATTATCATTCAGGTTAATGCGATCGTAGAAGAGCAAGCGATAAAGGCCCTTTATCGAGCCTCTCAAGCGGGTGTTGAGGTCAAGCTAATTGTCCGGGGAATTTGTTGCCTTAGACCCGGCATTCCTGGCGTCTCTCAAAATATAGAAGTTCGCGCTATTATTGGACGCTTTTTGGAACATGCTCGCATCTATGCTTTTTCTAATGATGGCAATCAAGAAGTCTATGCTTCCAGCGCCGACTTAATGAATAGAAATATGTTCAGGCGTGTTGAAATCTGTTTCCCCGTTGAAAGCAAACGACTCTGCAACCGTATTTTGCATGATCTGGATTTATATCTTAAAGATAATACCCAGGCCTGGTTGCTACAAGCAGACGGCAGCTATCTGCAATTATTAAATACGACTGATGAAGAGCAAATACAAGCTCAATCAGTGATATTAAATGAACTACAGGCATCTTAATGACAGATATTCGCGAAATTGCTCAATTGGGTAACCCAGTATTACGCCAACCTGCTGAAGTTGTTACTGATTTAGATAGCCCAGAAACTCAGGCCATTATCAAAGCCCTGCAAGATACGCTGGCATCGACACAAGGCGTAGGTATCGCTGCTCCTCAAATCAGCCTGTCTAAACAAATCATGATAATCGCCTCCCGTCCTTCAACACGCTATCCCCATGCACCCATGATGACACCCACAGTGATGATTAATCCAAGCTTTACAGCATTATCTAATGATAAGGAAAAAGACTGGGAAGGCTGTTTAAGTATTCCAGGTATTCGAGCTTTAGTGCCTCGGTATAAAAATATTCTCGTCTCTTATACCGACACGAACAGTATTTTGGTAGAAACTCGTTTAGAAGGCTTCGTAGCTAGGATATTTCAACATGAGTTTGATCATTTAAATAGCAAGGTTTATCTCGATAGTGTTGAAGAGAATCAGGATATTTTCTCAGAAAGTGAGTATTTTAAAATCATTAACGCCTGACGCTAAAACAATCCCCACCAACGCTCACCCTGGCATTTTGCAAGTTCCTGTTTAACCCTTACAATAGACTAATCTAATTGTTAGATTAGTCTATTGTAAGCAGCCAATTCTCATTTAACGAATGAAACTCCCAGCATGAACGATTCAATAATATTTGCTCTCGATTTTGATGGCGTCATCTGTGACAGCGCCGTTGAAACCGCACTAACAGGATGGAAAGCCGCTTCTCAAATCTGGAAAGATATGCCGACACAAGCTCCGCCCGAACTCATAGAGCAATTTCGCGTGGTAAGACCGATGATAGAAACCGGTTATGAAGCGATTTTGGCTATGCGGCTATTATATAATGAGGAATCTATTGCAGATATTTACCAAAATTATCATAGCAAAACGGAAACATTATTAGACGAAGCAAACGTTGGTATTGAAGACTTAAAGTCGTTATTTGGAGAAACCCGAGACACATGGATTAAAAATGATCTGGTTGATTGGGTCAAGATGAATCCGCTATTTACTGACATAGCAAGGAAATTACAAAAGTTAAATGTTCAATCCACCTGGTATATTATCACGACCAAGCAAGAGCGCTTTGTTGAACAGATATTAAAAGCCAATGCCATTGAATTAGAACCAGAACGAATTTTTGGTCTGGATCGTAATATGAACAAAGTAGAACTTTTAAAGAAATTATTAAAAGTTCATCCCAATAAGAAGATTGTCTTTGTTGAAGATCGGCTACCTACCCTCCTCAATGTTTTAAAAACCCCTGAACTTGCCAGCATTGAGCTGATTTTTGCATTATGGGGTTATAATACCCCAGAAGATAAAGCGTTAGCTGCTCAACAAGCCCTCACTTTGCAACACCTTGAAGATTTTCTTACCCTTTAATTTTATACGCACGTTGATTTATATTAAGCGACTGTAACGAGTTAACCATTCTATTACAAACTATTACATGACCATTTTTTTCTCCTTTCACTCCATTAGCAAGTTAAAGAAAATAAGTTTGTTTATTTTTTTGAGTATTTTTGCTTGCAGCGCATCTGCGCTGGAGCCTCGTTTTATAGTGCTTAATTATCACGACATCATTGATGCTCATAATAAAAACGCTCTCAATTCAATGGATACCCGTGTCGAGCATCTTGAAGAGCATATCAAGTGGCTAATAAAAAATAACTACAAGATCATCAGCATACAAAACGTATTGGATGCTACCAAAGGACAAACCCAATTGCCCAACCAGAGTGTTTTGCTAACCTTTGACGATGGTTATCAAAGTTTTTATACGAAAGTTTTTCCGCTTTTAAAGAAATACCATATAGCTGCAACAGTAGCCTTAATTGGGACCTGGATGGACGGCAACGTGAGTGCGCTAGAGATAGGCAAACCATTGTTAACCTGGGAACAACTGAGAGAACTAAGCCAATCTGGCCTAGTAGAAATCGCCTCACACAGCTACGATCTCCACAAGGGCATTATTGCAAATCCCCAAGGTAATACCCAGGCAGCTGCAGTTAGCCGACTCTATGATGACCCTATGCTTACTTATGAGTCTGAAGAAGATTATCGAAAACGACTTCATACGGCCCTTTTAAAAAGCGCAGAGTTTATATTTCAACATACAGGGACAAGACCCAGGGTTATGGTTTGGCCTTATGGGGAATACAATCAGCTAAGCATTGAGGCTGCTCGTGCAGCTGGAATGCCCATTACTATGGGCTTGATTGATGGAACAAATACTTTAGCAGACATCAGTAGTCTAAAACGCTTATTGATTACTGATAACCCTAATTTAAATGATTTTAAGGAAATTATTAATACCCTCAGAGTTGATCGGTCTCTTCGTATTGCGCATTTGGATATGGATTATCTTTATGATAAGAACCCTGAACAACTAGAACACAACCTGGATGCCGAAGTTCAACGTATTAAAGACCTGCACATCAATACGGTGTACTTGCAAGCCTATGCGGATCCCGATGGCGATGGCAACGCTGATGCCTTATATTTTCCTAATCGACATTTACCTGTAAAACAAGACTTATTTAATCGAGTTGCCTGGCAATTAAAAAAAATCGCTGGTGTAAAAGTCTATGCCTGGATGCCAATTTTGGCCTATCAAGGAAACATACCTCAGTCCTGGTACGTCCAGGAATGGCGCGAGGGTAAGGCTCAAAAATCCAGTCATATCTACACCCGGTTATCCCCGTTTAATGCAGAAGCTCGCGAATATATAGCTGAAATTTATGAGGATCTGGCAATCTACTGTAATTTTGATGGCATCCTGTTTCATGACGATGGTATTTTATCTGACTTTGAAGATGCGTCACCCGCTGCATTTGCTTATGGTAAAGAAGTCTGGGGGCTGCCCGATCAATTTGATCAATTAGTTGCAACGGGAAAAATGCGCCTGACTTGGGCACAACACAAAACAGAATTGATTAATCAATTAACAGATGAACTCGCTAATCGAGTACGTTTTTACAGACCTGGAATTAAAACAGCCCGAAACTTTTATACTCTACCGTTATTAAACCCGGATAGTGAAGAATGGTTTGCTCAATCCTTCGACAGCTTTTTGAAGCATTATGACTATGTTGCCATTGAAGCCATGCCCTTTATGGAAGAAGCCGAAAAACCAATGGAATGGCTAACTGAATTAGTCAGCAAAGCAGCGGGTTATCCAAATGGACTTAAAAAAACAGTCTTTGAACTTCAGTCTGTTAACTGGAAAACCCACGAGAAAATTCCGATGTCAGTTTTCAATGAGCAAGTCGAGCTATTAAAAAAATTGGGTGCAAAACATCTAGGTTATTACCCTGATAACGTCTTTGAAAATCAGCCGGAGCTAATTGATTTGCAAAAACACTTTACCGTGCCTGAGTTACCGTAACATGTCTAGCTATCAGCCAAACAAATTTAGATTATTCAACGTTACCCGCCTTAAAAGAATATGACTCTTTCATTGCAATTTTTGGCTGAAGACCTAAACACACTATGGCGATTCTTGGTTTCTGCATGGACTCCACTTGACGCATCGCTAGAAGATTTTATTTATTACTATCCCTTATTCATGGCTTACATTTGGATATTTGGTGCCCTGATATTTTACTTTCGGTTTGAATGGCATCAACAAGGCAACTCGGATAATTTACCTGAGTTAACTGAATTTCCTCCTGTTTCTATTTTAATTCCGTGTTACAACGAAGCCGATAATGTTCGGGAAACGGTTGAAATTCTCCTTGAACAAAAATATCCTAATTTTGAAATTATTGCGATCAACGATGGCAGCAAAGATAACACACTAGATATACTGGAGTCCTTGGCAAAAGAATATTCCCAATTACGGGTAGTTAATCTGCATACCAATCAAGGTAAAGCAATGGGCCTACGCGCTGGGGCTTTACTGGCTAATAGTGAAATTTTAATTTGTATTGATGGCGACGCATTGCTTGCACCCGAAGCAGTTGCTTGGATGGTTAGGCATTTTATCAATAAACCCCATATTGGCGCTGTTACTGGTAATCCAAGAATCCGCAATCGTTCTACCTTATTAGGCAGGATTCAAGTCGGTGAATTTTCAGCTATTGTCGGCATGATTAAACGTGCACAGCGATCTTACGGGAAAATATTTACTGTATCCGGTGTAATTGCTGCATTCCGTAAATCAGCTCTGCATGATGTCGGTTATTGGAGTAACGATATGGTTACCGAAGACATCGATATCAGTTGGAAATTACAGCTCGGTGGCTGGTCTATCTACTTTGAACCCAATGCCCTCTGCTGGGTGCTTATGCCTGAAACACTGGAAGGACTCTGGAAACAGAGATCGCGTTGGGCACAAGGTGGAACAGAAGTCCTGCTACGTTATTTTAAACAATTATTTCGTTGGTCTTCACGTGGAATGTGGCTGTTATACGGAGAATGTTTAATTAGTATCGTCTGGTCATTCTTAATCCTGCTACATTTACTCTTCGCGCCTATAGAATTATTTACTGAATCAACCTGGCAATCTCTGCACGATCTAAGCCCCAGTTGGACCAGTATGCTGCTTAGCCTGACCTGTCTGATTCAATTTGGCGTGAGTCTATTTATAGATTCAAATTACGAATTAAAGACCGGAGGAGTTGCCCGCTATTACTATTGGATGGTCTGGTATCCTATTGTCTATTGGATCATTAACGTTGGCACCACAATAGTCGGCTCGATTAAGGCCATAAAAAAGAAAAGAGGACAGCGTGCGGTTTGGGTTACCGTGGATAGAGGCTTGCGCAAGAAATGAAAAACTACATTATTAATGTGCCACAGCTTCAGAGTCTCCAAAAAAGACTGGGGGCTTTATGTGCCTGGGCTATTTGCTGGATTATGTGGATTTATTTATTAGTCCCCTTGGTCACCTTAACGAGTTGGATGTTGGGGGATAAAAAATTGATCAACCAAATGCGCTGGTTTGGTGGATACAAAAGTTTACTGGAACTGATGCAACTGTATGCGTTCACGTTGCTAATTATGATCATACTCTGGTTTGGCTGGATTGCTATTAAACTGATCAGAAAATCATCAAAACCAACAAAAAGTCAACAAGTGGTCACTGATACTGAGCTATGCGAGTTTTATCATGTCAACGCTGAAGAACTAATCCCATGCCGAAATGCCAGGCTGATTACTGTTTATTTTAATGATCAGGGTCGCATCATTCAACTTGAACCTCAACTTGATAAACGGGGCTTTTAAACCAAATAGCTTGGTTTATTTGAACAACAACTGCCACTTTATTCTCCCAAAAATCAGCATTCAGCTAGCATGATCAAACCTGGTAATGAAAACGCAAAGCGTAGCTTGACTTATTATATACAAAAATTCAGAGTGTTATAACACCCTAAATTTTCCAAAGTATAATTTAGAGTGTTTTTTAAATAACTGTGGCGCACTTCATGCTTGATCTTTAAAAAATATGCGCTTGAGAGAAAAGCCAACCCTTTAATGATAACCCTGCTGAGGTTTAAAAATAATAATATGGCTAAGCCTGAAATTGCCGATACGACCTTTAATTTAGACACCGCAATAGCACATATTGCTCATTGGCTACCTGCCCAAGGCCCTATCAAAGATTTTATTCATCACAACACCTTACATGCCGTTCAGGACCATCCCTTTCATGAAGGTATCGCTATTGCTGCAAAAGTTTTCGGTGCACGGAGTTATCTACCTCTGAGCGATTATCAAGCTTTATACCAAGAAGGCAGGATCAAAGCAAACGCCATTAATTGGGCAATTGAACATTCTGGATGCACTGTTTTAGAACAGGAAAAACTTCGGAACTCACTGTTTGAAAAAGACCATACCAGCCACTACCCTCCGGTTTCATTAGCTAATCATGGCATTCGCTATGCCTGGTTAACGCACCTGGAGTTCAACCTTAATGCTTTGGTACATCCTATCATGTTTAGACTGTTAGGAAACTTTTTGGATCAGGGCATTAGCACCTGGAGCCTTCCTAAAAGCGGTGAACATTTCTGGGATTGTATAGTTCGGTTAACCCAACATAGCTTATTACCTCTGTATCCATTAAATGGCCCTATTGCCTTTGAGCTGCTCTCTAAAAGCCCTGATGAAGTAATTCTGATCTGTCTTGAGAAAATAGTCGGTGATGAACAACTTTATGAGCAATATTTGTTAGAAATGTTATTGGCCCACCCAGGCTGGTCTGGAATGGTCAGTGTAATCGAACAAAGTCCGAACATGTTACTGGCCCGCCGCGAGATCTCTCTTAAAGAATTGATTGCAGTAGAGCTATTGATCGAACATATGTTTCTAGAAAAGAAATATGGCTCACAGCTCGTCAACATCTCATCGATACCTTATAACATTGACACGCCCTTGTTGAAACAAGGCTGGGTTAAACCTACCATTCCTTTACGCTTAAAAGTCTGGCATGAAGCCATGGAATGGTCATTACACTCAGAACTGCTCATCGCTTTAAAAGCCAAGCATTCAAAACCGAACGGAGCAACAAACCTAAAACCCGTTGCACAAGCACTGTTCTGTATAGACGACAGAGAATGTTCATTAAGACGACATCTGGAAGAAGTAAACCCAGCCATTGAAACCTTAGGTGCAGCCGGCTTTTTTGGTATCGACTTTTTTTATCAGGGTTTAGATGATGCCTACCCAGTCGCTCAATGCCCAAACATCATTGTTCCAAAACATTTAATCAAAGAATTAAGTAGCACACCTAAACCCAGCAACAAACCCAAAAGGGGCAACCTCACCAACATGCATTTCACTGCACATACCATGTTTAGAGGTTGGCTTTATACACAAACAGTAGGTATTGGTTACGCAGTAAAAATGGCTTGGGACGTTTTCCGGCCTGGCTCAAAACTGCCCAACATCAGATCATTAAGCGAAATAGAATCCCACTCCCAGTTACACTTATTGAGAGAAACAGACGAACTGACGCCCGATGGTCATTTATTGGGTTTTTCATACACCGAAATGGCCGATCGTTTAGGTGGATTACTGCGAAATATCGGACTGACAGAACGCTTTGCTCCGTTAGTAGTCGTAGTTGCTCATGGTTCTAGTAGTGTCAACAACCCGCATTTCGCAGCTTATGATTGTGGTGCCTGTTCAGGAAAACCCGGCGCACCCAATGCCCGTGCCTTTGCCTGGATGGCTAACAATGAGTCGGTTCGTGCTATTTTACGTGAACGCGGCATTAATATTCCTGACGAAACCCGATTTGTAGCCGCACTGCATAATACCAGCCGTGATGAAGTGACCTATTTTGACCCTCATCTACTTATAGAACACCCAATTCCTGCTTTGGCTACTTTTCAGGAGACTATGAGCCTGGCCCTACAGCGTAATGCCCGAGAACGCAGTCGCTGGTTCGAATTGGCGCCACAAGATCAAACCAATGAAATTGCCCATGCTCACGTTAAAAACCGTGCAACTTCCATCTTTGAACCACGACCAGAATATAACCACTCCAATAATCTTTACGCCATTGTAGGCAGACGCCAGTTAACCCGAGACCTGTTTATGGACCGTAGGGCGTTTCTACACTCCTACGACCCACAAACAGATGCACAGGGTGACATTATGGCTAGAATACTTTCAGCGGTTATTCCTGTTTGTGGCGGTATCAATCTGGAATACTTTTTTTCGCGTATCGATAATTCAGTCTACGGTGCGGGTACTAAACTGCCCCATAACGTTATCGGTTTACTCGGGGTGGCTAATGGCGTTGAAGGTGATTTACGGACCGGATTACCACACCAGATGATCGAAGTGCATCAACCCGCTCGCTTACTGATTGTGGTTGAACAGACTACCGACATTATTGATAAGACCGTTGCCAAACTGGCTGATCATCTTAAGGAGTGGTTAGATAATGAATGGGTAAGAGTCGTCTCTTGCCATCCTGACAACCAACAACTTTTTCTTTATTCCGCCAATGGCTGGGAACCCGTGATTCTACCAGAAAATGAAGAAGCCCCTGTTTCTTCAAAATCTCAAGATATCTTTATAGGTAAAACCCAAACGATCCCCGTACACCAATTTATTCGGAATCAAGCATGAACGAACTGATCTTAACCTGCCTGGGGTTACCCTTACTGGGCTTCTTACTTATTTTTTTATCGGCAGCAGACGAGAAAAAGATTGCCTTCATCAGCTACTGGTGCAGTCACGCCTTAGGGCTTAGTATTATTGCATTATTAACCTTATGGACAATAGCAGGTTTTCCAAATCACGAATACCAATGGCTAACTGTGTATGAAACCCATGACTATAGTTTTCCTTTGTTATTTTATCTGGATCGTATCAGTGCCGTTTACCTCTTCTGTACCTGGGCTATTTTTTCGATCATCGTAAAATATTGCCGCTATTATCTACACAGAGAAGCCGGATATAAGCGCTTTTTTCTAACGATCTTTAGCTTCGTTTTTGGACTCAATCTTGTCATTCTTTCTGGATCGATAGACGTTCTGTTCGCGGGCTGGGAAATTGTAGGTATCGCCTCATTCTTACTGATCGCCTTCTACCGCCATAGAATGCAGCCGATCCGAAATTCTTTAAGAGCCTATACCATCTACCGGTTCTGTGACATCGGCTTATTATTAGGCAGCTTGATGAGTCACGTATTGTTTCACGAAAGCCAGCATTTTAGCCAATTAGCGAATTTATTTAACAGCACCGCAACGCCTCCAGCAAGCTATGGCTCCTTATGGCTAATTTCGACTTTAATATTAATTGCCGCCTCAGGAAAGTCAGCACAATTTCCATTCTGCTTTTGGCTACCTCGTGCCATGGAAGGCCCCACTCCCTCAAGTGCTATTTTTTATGGCGCCTTGTCGGTACATTTAGGTGTTTTCTTATTGCTTAGGACAATCCCTATCTGGTCATATAACTATGTTACCAGATGGAGTGTATTTAACATTGGCTTGCTGACCGTTATATTTGCCAGCATTTCAGAAAAAACCCAATCAAACATCAAAGGAAAAATCGCCTATGGCTCCATCACGCAAGTAGGTTTTATGTTTATGGAGGTTGCACTTGGCCTTGAGACCTTAGTATTGATCCATTTTCTGGGCAATGCCTTTTTACGTTGTTATCAACTGCTGGTGTCACCTTCAATTGTCGTACACTTACTAAGAGTTGAAGGCGCAACCGATAGTGATTTTTACATCGAAAACAATACAAAATTCCAGTTCCTGTCACCATCCCTAAGAGCCGTACTCCCTGACATCTTAAAAAACACCCTTTATGTATTCTCATTACAAGAAGGCTGTTTAGAACTATTAGTTCGCTCAGTACTTTGGACGCCCTTAAAACGTGCAGGATCGACCATCAATGCGATGAAACTTTCAAGAAAATTTCTTTATATTTCCGGAAGCTTCGGGTTTGTGGGGCTTATTATTTTAGTGTTTGGACTAACGACTCAATATTTTGCCTATCCTGTGTCGATTTTTATGGTAACTGCCTCTTTAAGCGCTTTTAGCCAAAAACACAGCCCCTACAGTGTCTGGAATGCAATCGGCCTTAGCTCAACATTAGCGGGGCTGTCTGTCTGGTTTTTAAACCCAGGGGCATTAAATGATGTGGTTATATTTGCTAGTGGTATTGTTCCCGCCTGGGCATTAGGTATATTTACGTTATACCACCTACTTAAAAACAGTAATTTTTCTGATTCACCCTTTGCCTATCGGGCCATGTCTGAAACTCAGCCCAAACTGTCATTACTGCTATTTTCAAGTTTCCTGGGTTTGGTCGGCTTCCCTATCTCCCCTGCTTTCCTTGGCGAAGATCTATTGCTTTCACATGCTAGCAACGAAGGCGCATGGTTTGCTTTACCCATCACCATTGCTTTTGTTATCAACGGTATCGCTGCAGCCAAAGTCTTCCAAAGACTCTGCCTCGGAAGTCCAAACGAGCTTAACGTTAACAAAATAGAAGAAAAAACGATCTCGGACGTACAATAGTCATTCGATAGTGTTGGGTGTATCAACGCCCAACACCAAAAACCAGTCAGTCTTCCTACCCGCCAGTAATTAATTTCTTTGATTTAATATTCAATTTAACTTGATATGTTAAAGTAGCTTTTAATAAAGGTCTTTTTTATTTAACTACACGTAAGAAACTATTCTATGAAAACCATGTTAAAAAAAACAACATACAGTCAATCTTTGCTTGCATTGCCACTGACTTTATTCGTTACTTTTTTACTAATCAGCCAACCAGCCAATGCAGTCCCCAGTTTTTCAAGGCAAACAGGAGAAAGTTGCAGTGTTTGCCATACTCAATCATTTGGCCCTAATTTAACGCCTTTTGGTCGTGATTTTAAATTAGGCGGTTATACCATGAGCGGCGGCAAAGGGATTGACGCTAAAGTACCCGCCTTGAGTGGCATGGTGCAGGGATCATTTACGAATACCCAGAAAAATCAAGATCCTTCTACCCTTGCATCAGGCTACAACCAAAATAATAATTTTACCTTCGATCAGGCCTCCCTGTTTTATGCGGGTCGTATTTATGGAAAAGTAGGGGCACTTAGCCAGCTATCCTATGATGGCTATGCGAATGTACTGCATCTGGATAATACGGATATCCGTTTTGCGGATCAGTTAGATACTGATATACCAGTAACCTATGGTATTTCTCTGAACAACAATCCGACAGTACAGGATTTGTGGAACACAACTTCTGCATGGGGCTTTCCGTACACAGGAAGTGGCGTGCAGCCGGGGATTGGCGCTTCTTCTCTAATTGACGGCGCTTTTTCTACCCAGGTGGGTGGAGCAACGGCTTATACCATGATTAACAATCTGTTGTATCTTGAAGCCGGTGGTTACTCTTCTTTAAATTATAATGTGCAAAAAGGTTTGGGTGTCGCTGATCCTGGGCAACAACAAATTGATGGCGCAGCACCTTATTGGCGGGCTGCCTTACAAAAAGACTGGCAAGGGCATTATGTATCATTGGGTCATTACGGCATGATTGCGGATGTCTTTCCGGGGCGGGACCGTAGCAACGGTACGGATCATTATTCAGATTTAGCTGTTGATGCTACTTATCAGTATATGGGTAACACAAAGCATATTTTTGAAGCTAAAACGACGTATATTTACGAAGATCAGAAATTAACCGCAACCCGTTTAGCCGGAGGGCTTGCTGCCAGTGGCAACACCTATTTAACCACCTATAAATTTAATACCTCATATACCTATGATCAAACCTATGGTGTTACCTTTGGCTATAATCGGGTAACGGGTTCACAGGATGCGAATCTTTATTCTCCTGACGGAGGTTATTATCTGTCAAGACCGAACAGCCAATACTATACTGCAGAGCTGGTGTACGTGCCTTTTGGTAAATCGGATGCCTATCATTATCTGATGAATTTGCGTACTAGCTTACAGTATATTGGTTATTCTCAGTTTAATGGCTCCAATACGGATGCACAAAATAACAATACGTTTATGGTTAATGGCTGGTTAGCGTTCTAAAGGCGCTTTATAGTGTACGTTTTACCTGCAAACCACCCATATAGTTAATGTTGAGTTTGTCATGTGTTCATACCTGGATAATATCGGCTAACGTGGATTTTTTTTAAAATCGGAGATAAAGTCTCTGATCGAGGATGTGGGCATGGGGACACTGATAAGGTAGCCTTGTGCCCCCAGACAGCCATCAGCCGCCAGTTGATCATACTGTTCCTGGGTTTCCACGCCTTCTGCGATGGTGACTATATCAAGATTTGCACCCAGACTAATGATTGCCTGCAGCAGTGCTCGCGACTTTGGATAGCTTTCTCCACGCACAAATGATTGATCAATCTTGATTTTGGAGAATGGAAAGCTGTTTAGATAACTCAGCGAGGAATAACCTGTGCCAAAGTCGTCCATTGCAATCCCAACGCCCAGAGATTTAAGTGCCCAAAGTTGTTTTAGCACATTGGCAAAATCCTTGATCAATACACCCTCCGTAATTTCCAGTTCAAGTCGATTGGGTGGTAATCCGGTGCTTGCAAGAACCGAGCTAACGATATCTACGATACCTTCACTTTCAAACTGGATAGGTGAGACATTAACGCCTACAGAAAAATTTCCGTCCCAACTCATTGCTTCTTGACAGGCAGTATGCAATATCCACTCGCCAATCGTGTGAATCTCGCCAGTGTCTTCAGTTAATGGTATGAAATCAAGCGGGGATATTAACCCCCGTGCTGGGTTTTGCCAGCGAATCAGTGCTTCGAAACCCTGCAGGCTACCGTCAGTCATATTAACTTGCGGTTGATACAACAAGATGAATTCTTTAAGTAGTAAAGCGCTGCGCAAATCGATTTCGAGGCTGTACCGTTTCATAGCCTGCAACGCAAGCTCGGGTTCAAAAAACCTGATGGTGCCTTTACGAGTTCCCTTCGCCTTGTAAAGCGCAAATTCAGCGTGCTTCAGTAGATCAGTTATAGTGTTGGTGCCATGATTGAGTGCCGCTATACCGATACTTGCACTAATATTCACCTGCTGTCCATCAACCAGGAATGGCCGACTGATCAGTTCGACAATACGCCTGGCAACCCATTCAGCACCCATTGATTTAAGGCCGATAGTATATGCTATTACAAACACATCCCCGCCCATCCGAACCACCGTGTCCGGCTCTTGTACGACAGACAAAATACGTTTGGCGACGAGCTTTAACAGTTTATCTCCAGCACGGTGACCGAGTGCCTCGATAACTTTCTTGAAGCGGTCAAGATCAATCATGATCACTGCCAACGAGGAAACTTCAGGACTACCGGGTTGCCAGTTTTCGAGTATTTCGTCGAGTAACATGCGGTTTCCAAGCCCCGTTAAGTGGTCTCGTTGATTAGGCGATATAGAAGATATAGACTCGATCAGTAATTGTTGCTTACGCTTGGCGACTAACATTCGCGATCCGGCATTAAGTTCAGCAATCTCCAAAGTAAGAGGATCAATGTCCCGATCAAAATGGAATTGAATGACAGCAGGGTCAGGGCAATCAAGTGCCAATTGTAGTTCGGTGAAACTGGAGTTGTAACAAACCAAAGGAAACGCTAACAAGGATTGTCCAATGTAAGTTTCAGAAGTAGAAATAAGGAACATGTCACAAAATGCCGGATTGGCATAGTTGATAATCCCATCAGTGGTAACGACTCCGAAACCAAGCGAGGATAAGTGCGCGGTTTCTCCCAGGATATGTGCTACTTCGTTTGGCATAAAATAATTATGGATTAAACAGAGTATCCAATCCTTAGTATCGTTATCATGCTAGAACTTTGCAGTAGGAAGGAATCCAGCTACGTTCAATCATATACTCAGGTAATTCATTAAAATTAAAACCGACACCGTCTTTAATCATCTGCTCAACGTTAAACAATTGCCCAACTTCAGGTATATCATTAAAAAACAGCGTGTAAAGAGGTTTAACCAGTAGTTTTGAAACTTTCATACCGATTGGGCCAATAAAGTTTCTTCGTTGCCCGACATGGGCCACTTCATCAATAGTAATTTCATCCAGTAATGCTTTTAAACGGTCACGTACTTCCGGTTCATCAGCCAGAACGTCATCAAAAAGACCATATAAATGACAGTAGAAAGTCACCCCCATCAATTCGGTGACGAACGCAGGCGTATCCATTAAAAATCCGGGGAATTTAGGAAACTGTTCATAGATTTTCTCTTTAATAGGACCTAAGGGCACCCATTCCACTTGATCCAGACCACAGGTGCGGAGCATTTCATCAAACAGGCGCACATGGCAAAATTCTTCGGCTAAATGCACGCGACTGATCTTGTCTTCAACACTCTTTGAATTAGCTATATCGGGTACTGCGTCCCAAGCGCCTTTAATACCCACCCATTCATGCCTGGCAAACTTGTAAATACCCGTCAGCATTAAAGTCATTCGATCCAGTGATTTAGGGTCATCTTGCATGTCAACATAATTGCGATAAAAAGCATCCGGATCAGCAAGAGGTTTGCGCAATCTGACCGGGTTATCCTGAAAATGCTTGAGTGTGGCCCGTTTTTTAGCCAAATCCTTATCGTCTTCGAACAACTCCCCACCGTGCTGCTGAGTAAACGCCCAGTAATTATCAAAATTGTCTTTTCTCTCCTGCTTCGTAGCGGGTGAAAAAACAGACAAATATTTAGCTTTCTTCATCATACTTTAATCCAAATTAATACTGTAGCCTAGCATTCTACGGGATATTATTAGGTACGTTTTAATTAATAGTGCAAAAGTCACAAAGCTTTGTAAGCAATCGCGATTTACTAACAAAGTCATAGGGATACGAGCTACCCGACAATGCGTTTAAATAAAGTCATTATTTATCTTGCGGTTTCCGTAAATAGGTCTATAGTGATTATAAAGCCTACTGAATTAGCCAAAAATTCAATGAGTCGACTGATTTGTTCATGTCAAGCAGCACTCATCCATCTCTCGCTAGCGATCAGCAAGCAACAACGTATTTAGATAATACAATCCTGGCGCTAAGAATACCTTACAGAGTGCTGAAATCTCCTGGTCGAGCGCTAAGCTTATATTTTTTAGTGTCTCAATGAGCCAAACACCCCAGCAACCCTCCTTTCTCAGCACTAAGAAATAATTTTACAGCGCTAAAAAAGAGTATTTTGGCGTTAGATTATCACAGACTTGATGTTTCCAGGACAGTCTGGCACTTAAAAATAGTTTTTCAGTACTCAAAAAGGTTGGTCCAGCGCTCAAATCTGTTTTCTTAGCGCTACGCCACCCTTTTCTAGCCATGAGCCGTTATTTTTCAGTTTATCACCTTAAAGTGCCAGCACTTAAAAGTATTTTTCTACTGCTCAATAAGCTTTTTTAAAGCGGGCTAAAGAGCGGGCCAGTCATTAATCGTTTCGGCTAGATGCATATTAACAACAGCAGGATGCTAAAGAATCATTGCAGACTGTTTTTTGAGTTCTGCATCACGTTTTAAATTGATCATTTCTAAGGAACTTAACTATTATGAGCACTATTACATTTATGCCGAGTACAGATAGCGGTAAGGCAGACTTACTTACCCATCTGGCAACCGCCTTACCCTCTTATGCCAGTTTGCTGAATATTTCTGGGGACGATTTAAACCTGCTGAATGCAGATAACACCAGTTTCCGTTATACCCTCCAGAGCGCCAGCGAGATGCAAGCCTATTCTCAAAACTGGACGGCCTATAAAAATCAACTCCGTGATGGTGGCACTGGTTCAGCAATCTGGCCAGTGCCACCCGCTCTGGTTCAACCCATACCATCTCCAGTTAGCCCAGGTGTTATTCCTCGTTTATCGGCCTTAGTCGGCCTGATTAAAGCCAGCAAGAGCTACACTGAAGCCATTGGTAAAGATTTATGGTTAATCGGGACAGCACCAGTCATTGATCCCAGTACCTGGAAACCTATTTTAAGTATCCAGTATCAGGCCGGACATCCAATTATTGCCTGGACCAAAGGCCATGCCGCCGCAATAGAAATTTGGGTAGATAGGGGTGATGGTAATAACTTTACCCTTTTGACCATCAATATTGAACCGAACACAATTGATAAATTCGCTCTTCCAGTGGCTAACAATAGCCAAACATGGCAATACAAAGCCATCTACTTGTTACATGATGAGCAGGTTGGGCAGTGGAGTGATGTGATTAGTGTGCTGGTTGGTGGAGTTTGAGCCTGACTATCTTCTAATCATGGGCTATTCAAGCTGAACATCATGGGCTTATAAACTTATCCACAGCACCTGTGGATAAGTCTGTGAATTAGTTATTGAGTAACGCTCTAACTGCATAATTTTTCTTAAAATTAGTTAGATTGTGTAATAGTTATACAACACACTTACATAGTTAACAATCAATGACTTACAAGTTATTTGATTGAATTTATCCTATTTCGGTTAAGTTGATTAGCTTATCTGATTTGTCAATAAGCAATTGTGGGTAAGTGATAAAATAATACCGATTGGATTGGAGCAACCCATAAAATCGAGCGATACGAGCTCTTACGAATAATACAATTGATTAAGCGTCTGTAAGCGCTCAGGTGTACCGATATCCATCCAGAAACCTGAAAACTTTTGCCCCGAAACCCGCTGATTGCTGATCGCCTGACGTAATAAAGGCCCCAGTTTACTACTTCCAGATGGAATATCTTTAAATAAGTCAGGATGATATAACCCAATCCCACTAAAAGTAAACTTCTCAACACTGTTAAGAATGACTTTACCACTCGCATCCAAACCAAAATCACCCTGTTCATGATGCTGAGGGTTATCAACTAATACTAAATGAGCTAAATCAACCGGTTGATCAACTAAAGTTTCAAACGGAAAGTTTGTCGCAATATCGCCATTAACGACCATAAAAACATCGTTACCCAATAAAGGCAAAGCATTAATAATTCCCCCCGCCGTCTCTAAGCCCTGCTCTCCTTCAGCTGAATACTGAATATGGGCACCGTAGCGTTGTCCATCGCCTAAATAATCTTCAATTTGCTGACCCAGATGAGCGTGGTTAATGATGATGTCTTTAAAGCCAGACGAAACCAATTGGTTAAGCGTGTGCTCAATGATCGTTTTACCGCCGACAGGTAATAAAGGCTTGGGCGTAACATCTGTCAACGGACGCATCCGCTCACCGCGCCCTGCGGCTAAAATCATCACTTTCATAGTCATAAAGCAGCCTCGTTGATGGCGTTATTCTTTATCAACAAAAGCGTGTCATCAAGCAGAGGTTTGATCTGGTTTTGCAAAAACTCACCAAACTCGGCAAACTCTGGATAACTTGAACAGACTGCCATCACGTAATTTAAGGTACGGGGTATGTCTTGTAGATACGTTGATTTATCATCCCTCAAATGCAACCTTGAAAAAATACCAATCGCCTTAAGATGCCGCTGCATCCCCATTAAATCAAACCCGCGTTTAAACTGGTCTGAGCTACATGCTATCAATCCCGCATTCACTAATTTTTCAAAATAATCAGTCATCCATGCTTCAACTTGATCCAGAGGCCAGGCAATATAGCAATCTTTTAATAAAGAGACTAAATCATAAGTAATCGGGCCTACCACAGCATCCTGAAAATCAATAATGCCGGGAGAATCTTCAGTTAACACCATAAGATTTCGTGAATGATAATCCCGATGCACGCACACCTTGGGTTGTTCAAGTGCTGAAACGATCAATTTCTCACTGACCGCTTCCCAAAGTTCTGAAGGAATCTGTACATCCAGTAATTGCGTCAGAAACCACTCGTTAAAAATACTGAGCTCTCTTTGTAAAAGGGGAACATCATAGCTGGGTAGGTTACAGCTATTAATATCAGTCAACGATTGCAATTTAAATAAAGCCTCAAAGGCGCACTGATATAACCGGGTGGCATTATCTGCATTAAGCTCATCCAGGTAGCACTTAGAGCCAAAATCTTCCAATAATAAAAATCCGTCACTTAAGTTTTGTTGGAAAATAGTGGGGACATTAACCTGAGAATGCGCTAATATTCCTGCAACCTTAATAAACGACTCTATGTTTTCTTTTTCTGGTGGCGCATCCATGACTATATAGTCCCCCTCGACTGTCCTCACTCTAAAGTAACGTCGAAAACTGGCATCACTAGACGCTGGCTCACAGCTATTAATAATCAATAATAGATCATTCTCAAGCCAATCAAGCATGGATAGTGTTCTTAAATCGTTGGGTATCATGATTTTAGTCAGATTATTTATAACGCTGTGATAAATTGAGGTAAAATTGAAACCTGAGCATTTTATTCGATTTACGATCCATTACGCTACTAAACTTAACTATCATCTATGCTTCGCCGTTTATTTCTAGTTTTTTTACCATCAATCACTGCCTCGACCAGCTTTGCGAATGAAGCATCGTGGAATTGCGAGCAAAATAAAGATACCAAAGAATGGGTTTGTATTGGTGATGCCAAACAGCCCCATAAAGTAAAAGAGGCGGTGCCTGCCGAAGCGGCTAAGCCTGTGCAGCCCGTTGTCACTGAAACACCTAAAACAGCCGAACCCGTTCCGGTAAAACAACCGGTATCACCTGAATCAGATGAAAATACGAAGCCGATTGCCTCTGAACCGAAGCTGACTCAAAACCCGCCCAAGCCTACAGAGAGTCACTCTGCAGAGAGTGTAAAGCCTGAACACCCAGTCCTGGCTACTCCTGCTAAACAACCGGTAATGGCTCGTAAGCCGATTAATAATACAGAACAATCAGCTTTAAACACTCCAAAACCGGCGAAAGAAAATACCCAGACTACCGAGACAATTGGCCTTCAATCTGGCTGGAACTGTAATTCTCATAAAGGCGATAGCGGATGGAATTGTCAACAAGTTGGTGCTGTGCCAAATGATAATGCCGAACCTGTAGTGGAAGCATCCTCTGCGCCAGTGGAATCATCCTCTGCACCGAAAGAAAAAACCTCACCCTTTATATATGAAACGCCGATGCTTAGCCTTTTGGAGCCGGCTTTTAATCGTCAACAGGAACAGGTTTTTAGTACGCTTACCTCGCAACTGGCTTATGACCCCTGGCAAAGTTGTAACGCCGAACGCGGCACAAAGCAGAATTTCGTATCTAAAGCCTCTGAACGTGAAACCGCACCGATGGAAGTCAAATCCAACTATGCGGAGATGTATGACAATGAAATTGGAGATTACTCTGGCAACGTAAAAATGTCACGGGCAGATCAACAATCTGTTTCAGAAAAGGCTAACTACAATAGTCTTTCTCAAGTACTCGACCTGCATGGGGATGTGTACTACCGAGAAGATGAACTCGCTTTGCATACCAATACGGCCATGCTCAATTTGGCCACAGACGAATACAAGCTAAGAGATGCGCAATTTATTGCAGCAACAGCACCCCTGAGAGGCCGTGCAAAACTTTATAACAGAAAGAGTAAAACCTATTCAGAATACAAAGATGTCGCCTACACCAGTTGCCGCCCAGGTAATCAGGACTGGGTGATTCATAGTGACGAAATGACTATGGACAAAACCACCGGACAAGGGACTGTTAAGAATGCCTGGATGGAATTTAAGGGTGCACCGGTTTTTTATACGCCCTACATGGCGTTTCCCATTGATAATCGCCGGCTTTCCGGTTTTTTAATGCCGTCATTTGGTAACACCAAGTACAGTGGATTCCGGTTTTCCACGCCCTTTTACTGGAATATCGCGCCTAATTACGATGCAACGATTAGCCCAAGGGAAATGACCAAAAGAGGCTTTTTATTAGCCGGTCAATTCCGTTACCTGACTGAAAGTTCCAGAGGTAGAATCGGTGCGGAGTTTATGCCCAATGATGCATTGACTCAATCAACCCGCTACCTTGGTTCAATTAAAAATACTTCAGCGATTACCCAAAGCATCCATTCAAACCTGGATTTGAATTATGTATCGGATAAAGAATATTTTGCTCAATTGGGCAGTGCCTTAAGCTTCTCGAATTCAAACTATTTAAGGAGCACAGGTGACCTTTCTTATGCAGGCCAAGGCGTCAACCTGACAGGTTCATTTGCTAACTACCAGGCGATTAATACCACCTTGATTAACACGCCTTTGCCTTATCGGGTGTTACCACGTATTAACCTTAACCTGAATCATTCTTTCAGTTTCATGCCCTTGAACACTAGCATGGAGAATGAATATGCGCATTTTCAACAAGCCAGTCTGGTAGACGGTCAACGTTTCAATGTTAAGCCTTCGATAAGTATTCCACTGCAAACTGCCAGTTCATACTTTACGCCCAAGCTTTCTTTGCAACAAACTAATTACATGCTGTCCAATGTCAGCGCAGGCAATACCTTACCGGGTGCTCCTAACTCGGTCTCCAGAACACTACCCCTATTTTCTGCAGATACCGGCACGAGTTTTGAAAGGAACCTTAATATTGGCAGCTCTGACTTTTTACATACCATAGAGCCCCGCTTATTCTATTTATATGTGCCTTACAGTAATCAGCAAAATATCCCGGTATTCGATACAGCACAATATGACTTTCAATACTATTCCATGTTCCGGGAAAACAGCTTCAGTAGCTCTGATAGAATACAGGATGCTAATCAGGTCACAACAGCCTTAACTTCTCGGCTTATTGATGATAAATCAGGACTGGAACGACTTAAATTGAATGTGGGTCAAATTCTGTATTTTCGGAACCGTGACGTTACTTTGCAATATGGACAGAATCCCGTTATCGGTAGTCAGGTACAAACCAATCGTACATCGAATCTGGTCACCGAATTATCGAGTGAAATTACTCGCCAGATATCTGCAACATCAGGCATGCAGTGGAGCACTCAGTATAATAGTGTTCAACGTATTAATGGTGCCATCCATTTTGCTACCAAAACAAACGAATTATTTAATATTGGCTACCTGTATAGAAAAAACCCGCTAGTACCTGATGGCAGTAATGATATAACCCAAGCTGATACCTCGTTTCGTTATCCTATTTACGACAACTGGAGTGCGATGGGGCGCTGGCAATATTCATTACTCTATAATAAAACCCAGGATGCCTTCTTTGGGGTGGAAAAAGAAAATTGTTGCTGGCGTTTTCGTATTGCAGTCAGACGCTACATTAACAACATAGCAAACGCCAACAGTGTTGTTGCTACGAACAATACTCTTACTGGTACGCCCCAAAATGGAATATTTTTCGAATTCGAATTAAAAGGCTTATCAGCCATGGGAGATGATATGGATACCTTCTTGAGAAATGAAATTTATGGCTATCGTGGATATCAAAAATGATTAATAGACGCTTATTAAAAATAACCCTGTTTACCTTACTGACAAGCATTTTATTAATCAGCAACCATTCAGCCTGGTCTGAAACATTAGGTAAAATTGCGGCCATTGTTGAAGACGATGTCATTTTAGAACAGGAGCTTGATAAGGAGGTTGCCAGCATTGAACAAAGAATACGTGCCAGCCAGGCTCAAATGCCACCTGAATCTATATTACGCAAGCAGGTTTTAGAAAAAATTATCATGGACAAGCTTCAGCGCCAGCTTGCTGAAAAGGCGGGCATTGCAGTGACTGAAGATATGCTTAATTCTTCTGCCGCAGAAATTGCACAGCGTAACAACATGTCCCTCGAACAATTCAGAGAGGAATTACAGCGTCAGGGCATGTCTTACAAAGACTTCTTAGACAACATGCGTAATGAAATTATTATTAACCAGTTACGCGCAAGAGAAATAGGTGGGCGGATCAAAGTGACCGATAGAGAAGTTGATCACTATCTGGAAACCCAGGGTAATATTAAAAATGAGCAAGTGCAATATCACTTGGGTCACATTCTTATTGCTATTAGAGAAGGTGCTTCAGCTTCCGAAATTCAGAGTGCACAGCATAAAGCGAACGAATTAGTTAAAAAACTACGAGCTGGAGAAGATTTTACTCAAACAGCGATTAGTGAATCAAACGATGATAATGCCCTCAAAGGCGGTGACCTAGGCTGGCGATCGATCAATGATATCCCTACCCTGTTTACCGCTGAAGTCAGTAAAATGCATGGTGGTGATATTGCTGATCCTATCCGCAGTCCTAGCGGTTTTCATATTATTAAAATGCTCGAAATCAAGGATTTCGATGACCATATGATCACCAAAACAAAAGTTCGGCACATATTGATAAAAACCAATGAACTAGTCGATGATGAAGAAGCTAAAAAACGCTTATTAGCCTTTAAAGAGAAAATTGAAAAGGGCGAAGACTTTGCAGCCCTTGCTCGTGCAAACTCTGATGATAAAGGTTCTGCATTAAAAGGTGGCTCTCTTGATTGGGTAAGTCCGGGTGATCTGGTCAAGCCTTTCGAAGACGCTATGGGTAAACTAGAAATAAATCAGATAAGTGCCCCAGTGCAATCGCAATTCGGATGGCACTTAATCCAG
Organism: uncultured Methylococcaceae bacterium; assembly: GCA_903866825.1. Taxonomy (GTDB): domain Bacteria; phylum Pseudomonadota; class Gammaproteobacteria; order Methylococcales; family Methylomonadaceae; genus Methylobacter_C. Next base: position 13,644 of record CAIPPE010000256.1, on the reverse strand, counting down.
GTTACTGATCGTCAAAATAAAGACAACAGCGCAGAACACAAAAAAAATCTGGTTAGGGATGCTATTCGTAAACGTAAAATTGAAGAAGAAACCGAGCTTTGGATGCGCAAACTCCGAGATGAAGCTTATGTAGAAATTTTGTCATGAGTGCTACTAGAAGTTAACTATGCCTCATTACACAAATAAAGATACGCCGCTGAAAAACAGACTTATAAAAATTCTGGCGTTAGAGAACCTGGAAGCTCAGCGTAACTTTATCAAATCCATAACCCATGAACTTGAAATTGACAGCCTAACGTGTGCTGCTGCCCTTGTCTATTTAACCCAGCAGCTTGAAACACCAACGCCTAAAGATAAAAACTTAGAGGGTCAATTACCTACAAAGAACAAATCATTCATCATTAAAATGGTTCGTTATCGTCTGGATGTAGGATTTGATCACGCTGTTACCTCAGAACAATTAAAAAAGCTTTTAATTGAAGAATCCGGTGTCGATAAAAACAATATCAACAATATTAATATTCAGCGGACTTATACACTGATAGAACTACCGGATGAAATGCCACCTGATATTTTTCAGCATTTAAAATCAGTAGAAATAAATGACCGCAAACTCGATATCAAGCGAGTAAAACCGCGTAATAACAAAAAACGCGGAAGTAACCAGCTCCACCGTGGTCGAAAGCGAGATATTAGTATGGAATCTAAAAGCTCAGAGAAAACTCCTGGCAACATAAAAAAGTTAATCGATAACTAATTTATAGGCTGTTTAAGATGTCAAATATAACTTCCTCAATGCCTATGCTGGGTTGGCGTGAATGGGTGGGCTTACCCGAACTCAACATTGGCCAAATCAAAGCAAAAGTTGATACTGGCGCGCGCTCCTCAGCATTACATGCATTTGCAATAGAGCCTTACAGAAAGGATGGACAACGCTGGGTTATGTTTGCTATTCACCCTAAACAACGAAACTCAGATATATTTATAGAATGTCATTCTCCTATTAAAGATCGACGTATGGTGTCAGATTCTGGTGGTCATAAGCAACGTCGCTATGTGATAGAAACTCGACTGGTTTTAGGGCAATCGATTATAAATGCTGAAATTACCCTCACCAATAGAGACAGCATGTTATTTCGTATGCTGATAGGTAGAACGACTATGAATAATCGATTTATTATAGACCCCAAAGCGTCCTATTTACAAAGAAGACCGGATAAGCTCATTCAAGAACTATAACGATGGGTGAGTTTATGATTGACATTATTAACCCATGCCTATAGAATTGAACTAGCTTGAAAATTGTTTTACCGTTATGCTTATCTCTACGATGTTTTTCCTATATTGCTCGTCCTGTTTATCATAAGTAATTCTTAAATTTCCCAGCGCCACCAGCCTGTACGGGCTTCAATTACATATTTTACATAGGACTTAAAATGACTACTGGTATAGTTAAATGGTTTAACGCAGAAAAAGGTTTTGGCTTTATTCAACAAGAAAATGGCCCTGACGTTTTTGTTCACTTCCGTAACATCAACAGCTCTGGCTTTAAATCTCTTGATGAAGGTCAAAAAGTACAGTTTACTGTTACCCAAGGCCAAAAAGGCCCACAAGCAGAAGAAGTAACCCTCATCTAATGCTTTAAAAACGGTAGCCTAGCTCGATAGGCTACCGTTTACCTACCGCCCACTCGATACAAATCCAAAAACGCCTGCAACACTTCGTCATCTGCTTATTAATCTGCAAAGAGTTAAGTTCTATATATTTGTTGCTTGTCCTGCTATAAATAGCTCTTTCTCATTTGGTTTAAACTAATTGAAAGAAGTATAAAAACCTAGTAATTGTGTCTTTTACACAAAAATCTACTTATGCTATGCTATCCCACTATTTTAAGGTAGCACGAGGGATGCGTGTTGTTTTATCAAGCAGAATTGCCATTGAGAGCAGAGAATGACTGAATTAACCACAATACCAGCAACAGTGCAAACTATTATTTCCGCACTCCAAGATAAACCAGGTGCATTATTGCCTATTTTACATGCCATACAAGATAAACTAGGTTATATTCCAACCGATAGCGTCCCTGCAATTGCGAAAGCACTCAATCTTTCTCGCGCTGAAGTTCACGGAGTCATCAGCTTTTACCATTATTTTCGCGACACTGCACCGGGAAAACAGACTATACATGTGTGTCGTGCTGAATCGTGCCAGGCAGTAGGTGGTAAGCATTTGGAAAATCATATTAAAGAAAGCCTGGGTATCGATTATCATGAAACCACGCAAGATGGAAAATTTTCTCTTGAACCTGTTTACTGCTTAGGTAATTGTGCTTGCTCTCCTGCCATACAAATCGGTCATGAAGTATATGGACGGGTTTCGCCAGACAACTTTGACAGCATTATCAACGAAACAGAGGAACTTGCATGAGTATTACCCTTTATGTCCCATGTGACTCGACTGCTGTTTCAATCGGCGCAGATCGCGTTGCCAAAGCGATTGCCAAAGAAGCTGAAAAACGCAACATTACTATCCGGTTAGTTCGTAATGGCTCAAGAGGCCTCTATTGGCTTGAACCACTGGTGGAAGTGCTTACCGAAGAAGGTAGAAAAGCTTATGGCCCTGTTCAGGTAACAGACGTAGCCAGTCTTTTTGATGCAAACTTTACTGAAGGTGGCGCTCATCCTCTCTATTTGGGCTTGACTGAAGAACTGGACTATTTAAAAAATCAACAACGCTTAACTTTTGCCCGTATCGGAATAACCGACCCTGTCAGCTTAGATGATTATATTAAACTTGATGGCTACAAAGGGCTCGGTAATGCGCTTAACCAGTCACAAGCTGAGATTGTTAAAGCGGTCACCGACTCTGGTTTACGAGGACGCGGAGGCGCTGCTTTCCCGACTGGCATCAAATGGAATACCGTGCTCAATACTCCATCAGAGCAGAAGTATATAATCTGCAATGCTGACGAAGGTGACTCTGGCACTTTCTCTGACCGCATGGTGATGGAAGGTGATCCTTTTGTTTTAATTGAAGGGATGACGATTGCTGGTATCGCTGTGGGCGCAACTCAAGGTTATATTTACTTACGTGTAGAATACCCTCATGCGCACATCGCTCTCAATACCGCTATTCAAAAAGCGTATGAAGCGGGTTATTTAGGGAATGATATTCAAGGCAGCGGCAAAGCATTTCATCTTGAAGTGCGTTTAGGTGCGGGCGCCTATGTTTGTGGCGAAGAAACGTCCCTCATGGAAAGTTTGGAAGGTAAACGCGGCCTGGTACGTTTTAAACCGCCCTTACCCGCAATCAGCGGTTTGTTTGGTAAACCCACTGTCGTTAATAATGTGATCTCTCTAGCTTCTGTGCCCATTATTTTAGACAAAGGGGGCGAGTATTACCGCGATTTTGGTATGGGTCGCTCACGAGGAACTTTACCTCTACAACTGGCCGGCAACCTTAAACGTACCGGTTTGGTCGAAGTCGCTTTCGGCATGACCTTGCGTGAATTGCTCTATGATTTTGGTGGTGGTTCAGCCTCCGGCAGACCTATCAAAGCTGTTCAGGTCGGCGGCCCTTTAGGCTCTTATCTGCCTGAATCGCAATTTGATACCCCTTTAGATTATGAAGCCTTTGCCGCTAATTGGACAGTCTTGGGACACGGTGGTGTAGTGGTATTTGATGATACGGCTAATATGGCGGAATTAGCCCGTTACAACATGGAATTTTGTGCGGCTGAATCTTGTGGCAAATGTACGCCCTGTCGCATAGGCTCTACTCGTGGATACGAAGTAATGGATGATATTCTTGCTGGAAAAGAGCTAGGCAAGAACATTCCGTTACTCCGTGATCTTTGCAACACACTGCTTAATGGCTCGCTTTGTGCGTTAGGCGGAATGACCCCTTATCCTGTTTTAAGTGCTTTAAATCATTTTCCTGAAGACTTTGGTCTCACTGAAAATGTAAAGGCTGCCTGATAACGACGACTCGAGGAATCCATCATGAGCATTAATAAAGAACAAGATTTTGGCACACCTGCCAGCACCGCAAGTCAGCTAGTTACGCTAGAAATTGATGGCTTTAAAGTCACAGTTCCTCAAGGCACTTCTATTATGCGTGCTGCTGCCTCTATCGGTATCGACATACCTAAATTATGCGCGACTGACAGCATCGAACCTTTTGGCTCGTGTCGCCTTTGCGTCGTTCAGATTGAAGGTGGACGTGGCATGCCCGCATCGTGTACTACACCTGCAGCGGAAGGCCTAAAAGTTGTTACTCAAAACCAGAAACTGGCAGAAGTTCGTCGTGGTGTAATGGAGTTATACATCTCTGATCATCCTCTGGATTGCTTGACCTGTTCATCTAATGGTGATTGTGAATTACAAGATATGGCGGGTGCAGTAGGCTTGCGTGAAGTTCGTTACCATCCGGTTGAAACCCATCTTCATGCCGTTAAAGACGAAAGCAATCCTTACTTTAGCTTTGATCCCAGTAAATGTATTGTGTGCTCTCGCTGCGTAAGAGCCTGTGAAGAAACCCAAGGCACTTTTGCTTTAACCATTGATGGCCGTGGTTTTGATTCTAAAGTATCACCCGGACAAAATGAAACTTTCATGGAATCAGAATGTGTTTCTTGTGGTGCCTGTGTTCAAGCTTGCCCTACCGCCACATTAATGGAAAAATCGGTTATTGACCATGGTCAACCCGAACATGCAATTATTACCACCTGTGCCTATTGTGGTGTTGGCTGTTCATTTAGAGCTGAAATGAAAGGTGAACAAGTCATCCGAATGGTACCCAATAAGGATGGCAAAGCAAACCACGGTCATTCATGCATAAAAGGTCGCTTCGCCTTTGGATATGCAACACATAAGGATCGCATTACTAAACCCATGATACGCGCTAGCATTAAAGATGCATGGCAAGAAGTCAGTTGGGAAGAAGCCATTAACCATGCGGCTTCTGAATTAAAACGTATTCAAGCAAAATATGGCAAAAACGCTATTGGTGGCATTACTTCCTCACGTTGCACCAACGAAGAAGCCTATCTTGTCCAAAAATTAATCCGCGCTGGCTTTGGCAATAACAATGTTGATACCTGCGCACGAGTCTGTCATTCGCCTACAGGATATGGACTAAAACAAACATTTGGTGAGTCTTCTGGCACACAAAACTTTGACTCTGTGATGAAAGCAGACGTCATCGTTCTTATGGGTGTAAATCCGACCGATGGCCATCCAGTCTTCGGATCAATGATGAAGAAACGCTTACGTCAAGGCGCTAAATTAATCGTTATTGACCCGCGCAATATAGATTTAGTCAGAACCGCCCACGTTCAAGCTGATTATCATTTGAAATTGCGCCCAGGTACTAACGTAGCTGTTGTTAATGCGTTGGCTCACGTTATTGTTACTGAGAACCTGGTTGATGAAGCCTTTGTCAATGCCCGTTGCGACGTCGTATCATTTAATAAATGGCGCGCCTTTGTTTCAGATGTCCGCCATTCGCCAGAAAATACTGAGGCTATTACAGGTGTACCCGCTGCAGAAATGAGAGCGGCTGCCCGCCTTTATGGAACCACCAAAAATGGTGCCTTTCATTATGGCTTAGGCGTCACTGAACATAGTCAAGGCTCCACTACCGTGATTGGCATTGCCAATTTAGCTATGGCAACTGGCAACTTAGGTCGTGATGGCGTTGGGGTAAATCCTTTACGTGGACAAAATAACGTTCAAGGCTCATGTGATATGGGATCATTTCCTCATGAGTTACCCGGTTATCGCCATGTGTCTGATCCCGAAACACATGCATTGTTTGAATCAGCTTGGCAAGCACCCTTAAGCACTGAGCCCGGATTACGAATTCCTAATATGTTTGATGCGGCTTTAGATGGTTACTATTTGGGAATGTATATAGAAGGTGAAGACATTGCTCAATCAGATCCGGATATTAGTCATGTTCACAATGCGTTACGCGCAATGGAGTGTGTCATAGTACAAGATATTTTCTTAAATGAAACTGCAAAGTTTGCCCACGTTTTCTTGCCTGGCGCTTCCTTTTTAGAAAAAGATGGCACCTTTACCAACGCAGAGCGCCGTATTTCACCCGTACGTAAGGTGATGCGTCCTTTAGCTGGCTATGCTGATTGGGAAGTAACACAACTTCTATCAAATGCGTTAGGCTATCCCATGAATTATAGTCATCCATCTGAAATCATGGATGAGATCGCCCGATTAACACCCAGCTTTAATGGCGTAAGCTATGACAAAATAGCAGAATTGGGTAGCATACAATGGCCTTGCAACGATGAAACACCTGAAGGCACACCTATTATGCATAAAGATGAATTTTTGCGTGATGATGGTAAAGGTTTGTTTATGTTAACAGAATACGTTGCAACCAGAGAGAAAGTAACTCAAAAGTTCCCATTGATATTAACGACGGGTCGTATTTTATCTCAATACAATGTCGGTGCCCAAACCCGTCGTACTGAAAATAATGCCTGGCATTCAGAAGATATTTTAGAAATTCACCCTCATGATGCCGAAGATCGTGGCATAAAAACAAATGACTGGGTCGGTATTAAAAGCCGTGTCGGTGAAACAGTGTTACGTGCATTGGTGACTGATCGAGTTCAACCTGGCGTTGTCTACACAACGTTCCATTTTCCTGAATCCGGGGCGAATGTTATCACAACTGACAACTCTGACTGGGCCACTAACTGCCCTGAGTACAAAGTTACGGCTGTGCAAATTACCAAGGTGCTTCAACCGTCTGAATGGCAAAAAGAATACCAGGCTTTTTCAGACCTGCAATTAGATTTGCTTGAACAAGGCATTAGTAATGGTTCATAACAATAACCAAAGCCAAAATCCTCATCACCCATCTTAACGGCTGGGTGTGAGTTGAATTGTGGATGAGTTATTATTAGATTTGGGCTGGCCAAGTTATCAGGAAATTACTGTTGATCGCTGGAAAGCTGGAGTACACGAGCAAAAACTGGATTATGTTGCTGAAGAAGTCCCTATTTCTTTAATTTATAATGGATTGCCTCATGTCGTTATGCTGGCAACGCCTACAAATCTTGAAGAATTTGCATTAGGGTTTAGTATTACTGAGGGTATTTTAAAAAATCCGCAAGAACTCTTGTCAACACGGATTTATAACCGTTCTAATGGAATCGAAATTCAAATAAAGATTCCTGACTATCGGTTTCAATGCATGTCTGATAAAGGCCGTAATTTGACTGGACGAACGGGTTGCGGTCTATGTGGTGCAAGCACATTAAATCAGGCTATCCGACAACCCAATGCGGTTGATGGTAGCCTTAAGATGACTTCTACTGATTTACGTGCTGCATTATCAGAACTGCATCAACACCAAAATCTCAACCGAATCACGGGCGCTATTCATGCAGCTGCCTGGGCAGTTCCGGGGCAAGGTATAATTGATATTAGAGAGGATGTGGGGAGACATAACGCGCTGGATAAATTGATCGGCTTTCTGTTGAAAACCGGAAAAGACCTATCAACAGGTTTTGTTATCGTTACTAGTCGAGCAAGTTATGAAATGGTTCAAAAGACAGCATGGGTAGGCATTAACCTACTGGCGGCTATTTCTGCGCCTACTGGTTTAGCCATACGTCTAGCCAATGAGACCGGTCTAACATTAATAGGCTTTGCTAGAGATGATCAGCATGTTATATACACACATCCTCAGCGTTTAACCCATAACAACGATGTATTATGAGCAATAAAATTGAAACCCTTATTAGAATGGCCAATGATATTAGTGATTTTTTTAATGCGGAACCCGATAAAGAAATCGCAGCTAAAGGCGTGATAAATCACATAAAAAGATCATGGGACCCCAGAATGCGTAGCGACATTATTGCGTATTTGCACGCAGATGGATCAGAGTTAAGTGAATTGGCTAGAAATGCTTTATCTAAACTTAATTAAAAAAGAAAGAAAGATAGATTTATAACTTGAACCATTACATCTCGGCATCGATGGTTTACGCTAAGTTTAATATGGATTACTAAACTATAAGTTCGTCTATCGTGTTCAGGCGAACTATTAATAAAACTAATAAAACGCTTAAAATCGATTCATAAACAATGACTGACCCCGCAAAAACTAACCGAAGTTTATCTTGGACATTATTATTTGCGGGGACATTATTTGTCAGTGCATCACTGATGTTTGTTCTGCAACCCCTGTTTGGTAAAATCCTCTTACCCTTGTTAGGTGGTTCACCTGCAGTATGGAATACCTGCATGGTGTTTTACCAAACTATTCTGTTTTTAGGCTATCTATACGCCCATACACTTTCTACTCGATTTAGTCAGCATCGGCAAATACAGATACACACTGTTGTTATTCTGATCAGTTTCTTAGCATTACCACTCGCCTTACCAGAAAATACGGCTCCGCCCACTGAAAGCAACCCCACCTTCTGGCTACTCTGGACACTACTCCTTGCTATCGGACTACCTTTTTTTGTAGTGTCAACCACAGCGCCCCTGATACAAAAATGGTTTGCCAATGTTGGCCATCAAACGAGCGATGACCCTTATTTTCTTTATGCAGCCAGTAATACAGGCAGTTTGATTGCACTACTCAGTTATCCTTTCTTGCTTGAGCCCAGCATTGGAGTAACAAATCAAAAAACTTACTGGGGTATAGGTTATGGAATATTGTGTCTGCTTATCGCAGGCTGTGCAGCTATTTTATGGAAAAGCAAAAAAAACCAAGCTATTACACAAAAAGAAACCAGCGAAGTAAGTACACTCAGTCTTTTTACAAAACTTCATTGGCTAGTGTTAGCGTTTGTACCCTCAAGTCTACTTTTAGGTTTAACCAATTTTATAAGTACTGACATAGCGTCAGTACCTTTGTTATGGATTATCCCTTTAACTGTTTACTTGCTGTCTTTCGTTATTGTATTTTCCAAATGGAATGACAAAATACATCCAATCATAGTTAAGCTACAGCCGCTATTCTTGTTACCCTTTATAGCCTATGCATTTATAAATCCCGCAGACTTACCCTATTGGGCGTATCTCATTCTACATCTGATTGCATTTTTCTTTGCTGTCATGGTCTGTCATGGTGAGCTGGCTAAAAATAGACCCAATACAAAGCATTTAACAACGTTTTATCTGATCATGTCTTTTGGTGGCATGTTAGGTGGTATGTTTAATACCTTCGTGGCACCGTTCATATTCAATGGAATCTATGAATACCCAATCATGATTGTTGCCGCATTATTACTAAGACCCTGGCCCATCAGTTCAGTTAAAAATAGCTTAATGCTGCAAATAGCAATCCCTGCTCTGCTGGTTATTTTCGGCTTGGTTCTTTATGCAAACATTGAAGATTTACTGCAATATTTTGATCTTATAGTTATCAGTTTAATTGCGCTAACCCTGGTCAGCTTTTTTCTGAGAGCCAAACCCGTTGCCTTCGCATTAACAACAGGTGCCATTATTTTCCTTTCTTTAGGACTTCATGGCCTGTCGTCACATACCCTTTATCAAAAACGCACCTTCTTTGGAGTTCTCGCGGTAAGAGAAAGTGTACTGACGTCAGAACAAAATCAGCCTGAAACCTATCATGAACTTTTTCATGGCACCACTAAACATGGCGCACAAAGACTACCAGAAGCTCTTGCGACCATTCCGTTAACCTATTACAGTCGCCCCGGCCCAATGGGACAGCTATTTAAAGAATATGATGATAGCAATCAGGATTGGACTATCGGTATCGTTGGACTCGGTGCGGGGGCCTTAGCCTGTTATGCCAAACCCTCACAACACTGGACTTTATACGAAATCGATCCATTGGTTGTCGATATTGCCAGTAACCCGGAATATTTCAGCTATTTAAAACGTTGCACATATGATTCTAAAACGAGTATCGGTGACGCTCGTCTCTCTTTAGATAAAGAACCTGATGGCAAATTTGACTTGTTAATTATGGATGCTTTTAGCTCAGATTCTGTACCCACCCATTTACTGACTAAAGAAGCAATTGAGCTATATTTTAAAAAGCTTAAGCCAAAAGGCATATTAGCTTTTCATATTACGAACCGACATCTATTACTCAAGAAAGTATTATCTATACATGCAGAGAAAATGCATATTTCGGCACTCATAGAAGAGTTTAAGCCTCAACAAGAACTGCCTTTAGTTGTCGCTACCGACTGGGTAGTCATGGCAAAAGACCCTCAAACCCTTAGCCAATTAAGTCTAAGTCGCTTAGGTAATTGGCAAAAAATGCCCTTATATTTTGACATGCAACCCTGGACTGATGACTTCACTAATATTGTCAGTATTTGGAAGTAAGTATCGACATAATAGATCAGCATAAAAGATTAGATGGCTATAGTTACTATTAAGCACTATAATAAACAGGTTAGTGGACAGTATTGCGTTTGATGCGAGACTTCTATTTAATAAAAAGTTTTGCACTTTAATCAGCACTTCTCAAAAATTCCATCCGTTTTTTTCCTTTTTGTGCCCGGTATGATTTGCAATAAAATATTTACATTCATTTATTGAGGACGTTACATGGCAACAGGTACGGTCAAGTGGTTCAACGAATCTAAAGGATTCGGCTTTATATCTCCTAGTGATGGCAGTGCCGATGTATTCGTACATTTCTCTGCTATTTCAAGTGACGGCGGTTTTCGCACCCTCGCAGAAGGTCAAGCAGTAAAATACGAAGTGGAATCAGGCGCTAAAGGCCCACAAGCTTCAAATGTAACATCAGCATAAACTGACATTACTTTCTGACACCCAACTCCACCTAAATAACAGGCGGAGTTGTGGCACAGCCGGTTTTTTCCGGCCCATCAACTCACCCCATGAATTTAGGATATGTCTTTTGAAACGACTTTTTGTAGGAAACTTACCTAGCGAGGCCACAGAGGCTTCTGTTCAAGCCTTATTTTCAGAATATGGCAAAGTCCGCTCCATTCAACTTGTTTCCGATATCTTTAGCGGAAAATGTAGAGGTTTCGGCTTTATCGGAATGGAAGGTCACGAAGCAAGAGCAGCTATTGCAGCACTTGACGGCAACTTATATTGCGGCAAACCTTTAAAGGTTAAATTTGAAGAACCTGCTACCGGCAAAAACGGTAGACGTAATTAAAAAGCCTTGGGGCGACTTACCAGTCGCCCTTCCCTAACAAATTATCAAAATTATCCACCGATATTCACTCAAACGATATTTATTCGAACCTCAACTCCTGCAAGCCCCCCTTCAAGCATAAAAACAGATATTTCTGGATAATTATATTTATTCATGATTTATCAACAGTCTTGTTATAGTATACAAAGCTAACAATCAGACAAATTAACTGATTTAATTTATAATCAAAAGGATTAGTTTAATAATGAAAAAACTGATAAACCTTTTAACCAGTATTTTTCTAACGGGATGTACTGTTGTGGGTATACGTAGCTCAGAAGAACCCAAATATCAGGTACTTAATGATTATGGAACTATCCAGATCAGACAGTACCCTACCCTGGTTGTTGCCCAAACCGAAATTAATGCAGACTATAAAACCAGCAGCAGCCAGGGCTTTCAGCGCTTGGCTGGTTATATTTTTGGTAATAATAAAGCCCAGCAAAAACTCGCGATGACAGCCCCCGTTATTCAGGAACAGCAAGCTGAAAGCATTGCGATGACAGCACCGGTCATTCAACAAAAAACTGCAGACATCTGGCTGATGCGCTTTGTTCTACCCAAAGAATACACTCTTTTAACAGCCCCAATTCCTCTTGATCCAACAGTAATAATAGCCGAAATTCCGAGTAAAAAAGTCGCTGTTCTAAACTACTCAGGCAGCCTAAGTGAACAAAGTATTAAAGAAAAATCTGAAGCACTGGACGCTTGGCTAAGATCCCATGACTATACTATTATTTCTGCACTACAATCTGCAGCCTATGATCCGCCATGGACATTACCCTTTCTGCGCCGAAATGAAATCCACATTGAAATAAAATAATCAAAGGAACACATTATGCAAAAAACTCAAGGCTATGCCGCCCATAATCACACCTCTCCTCTTGCACCTTTCAACTTTGAGAGACGCGATCCCCTGCCAAACGATGTACAAATTGAGATTCTCTTCTGTGGAGTTTGTCATTCAGATATACACCAAGTCCGAAACGAATGGGGTAATTCGACGTTTCCTATGGTGCCAGGTCATGAAATTGTAGGTAAAGTCACTCAAATAGGTAGCGAAGTCACACAGTTTAAAGTCGGTGATAGCGTGGGGGTTGGCTGTATGGTTGATTCTTGTGGCGTTTGCCCGGAATGTCATGACCATTTAGAACAGTACTGCAATAACGCTGAATTTACCTACAATTTTCCGGACAAACATTCGGGGGGTACTAACTATGGTGGCTATTCTAAACAAATCGTCGTCAATCAAAACTTTGTTCTGCAGGTATCAGACAAACTGGATTTGGCCGCTACCGCCCCTTTGCTTTGTGCAGGTATAACCACTTATTCACCCTTAAGACATTGGAACATTGGAAAAGGTGACAAAGTAGGTGTCGTAGGCTTAGGTGGTTTAGGTCACATGGGCATTAAATTTGCCCATGCCTTTGGCGCTCATGTGGTCCTTTTTACCACCTCACCCAGCAAGATAGACGATGCTAAACGACTGGGAGCTGATGAGGTTGTGATTTCAAAAAATCCGGAAGAGATGGCGCAACACCTGGCCAGCTTTGATTTTATCCTCAATACCGTTGCAGCACCCCATAACCTCGATGCCTTTACTGCCCTCTTAAAGCGTGATGGAACCTTATGCCTGGTGGGCGTACCCGATCAACCCCATCCCTCTCCTTCGGTTGGAAACTTAATCTTTAAACGACGTAGCATTGCGGGATCATTAATCGGAGGAATCAAAGAAACCCAAGAAATGCTAGACTTCTGCGCTGAACACAACATCACTTCAGATGTAGAAATCATTCCAATTCAAACTATCAATGAAGCTTATGAACGGGTTTTAAAAAGTGATGTTAAATATCGTTTCGTGATTGATTTAGCTAGCTTGTAATCTTTCAAAATCAAGCGGGGCATTTATAAGTAGGACTTTAAGGCCGTTCATAGCTCAATTGGACTAATACGAACGGCTAAACTTTAAACCTTGTTAATTAAAGTCGCTAACCAAAGACTTAGAGTGCCCCGCCAAGTCTGCCGATAAAGACCACATACTTCAAGCAGACGAATGCATTATGGCTGATAGGTTTAAGCTTGTTAATCGCACCACGACTGAGCTACAAATCAAGATGAACATCTGCCAATAATGCTATCATTATCAGCTCATCTTTCTCGCGAATATTGCCTGTCGTAACTTGTCATTTACTCTAACGAATGACTATTCGAAAATACCTGAAGTCATGTTGACCTGTTATTTCAATACCTTGGAAGTGGAGTAATTTGTGGAGATATCTCAGAGTCAAAACCCTGTTCGATTATATTTTTGCCACTATCACTTGTGTTCGAAGCACAATAAAAAGTGAATTGAAAAAATAGTTTCGGCAAATCTATATTCACCTTCATCGATTTAGTTTCACTAAATAATTAGCGTCAACAACTGCAATAGGTTGCGCAGCACAATCAT
>CAIPPE010000255.1 GCA_903866825.1 uncultured Methylococcaceae bacterium | reverse complement strand
ACCGTTAATATGCGGGTTTAATAAGCGACTGTTTAAGTCAAGCGTATCACCTAAAGCAGAACCTTTAGAACATAAGCGTCCGGTATTGGCAGGGTGTGTTTGATCGCCTGCAATTTTAACGGCGTGATGCGCTTCATTCACTGCGGCACTAATGCCACAACCTACGCCGCAATAAGGGCAAGTGGTTTGAATGATTCTGGGTTGATTAAACATACGCTTTTCCAAAGATGAGTCCTGCTCGGATGTCCGCTATCGATTGTTCTGATTCGAGTAACTCTTGGTACCAAAAACTATCACGGGTGTCGCCATATAATACCGCACCGACCAGTTTATTCGCTTTAATGATCAGTTTTTTATAGATGGTTAAGTCAGAGTCGGTAAACTGAATCGTTTCTGAGGATTCATCACCGATAAAGTCACCCATCGAAAATAGGTTAATGCCTGTCACTTTAAGTTTAGTGGCCGTGGGTAACGTTAAGTATTGGGCCACGCCATGTTCGGTTAAATGATTGGCGCAGACTTTAGCTTGCTCATACAAGGGCGCAACAAGGCCAAAGGTTTCGCCTCGATGTTGAATACATTCGCCTACGGCATAAATACGAGGATCATAACTTTGCAGAGTGTCATTGACCACAATGCCTTTTTCACAGTACAGACCTGCGGCTTTGGCTAGCTTAATATTAGGTCGCACACCAATCGCCATGATAAATAAATCACAGTCTAGGCTGTCACCGTTAGCAAAATGCACCGCTTTGATATGCCCCATTTCATCACCGACCAACTGTTTAACGTTGGCCGCCATCTTAAATGTTAAGCCTTTTTGTTCAAGCTCTTTTTGCAGTATTTTACTGGCGTGTTGATCCATTTGACGATTCAATAACACGGCGTTGTTATGAATCACCGTCACGTCCATGCCTCTTAAGGCTAAGCCATTTGCGGCTTCAAGGCCTAATAAACCACCACCTAAGATCACCGCTTTTTGGTGCGTCTGGCTGTAAGACAACATAGATTGAACATCGGCAATGTCTCTAAAACTAAGTACGCCGGTTAAAGACTTACCGGGTATATCGGCCAACACGGCTTTTGAACCGGTGCTGATTAAGAGTCGATCATACGCTGCCACCGTACCGTCTTGAGTCACTACCTGTCTTAATTGCCGATCAATAGACACCACGGTTTTATCCGCACCGGTATGCAGCGTAATGTTATGTTGCTGATACCACGCACGATCATTGATAAAGATGTCTTCCAGGTTCTTTTCACCGCTCAGTACAGAAGATAACATAATACGGTTGTAATTAGCATGCGGCTCAGCACCAAACACGGTAATCTCATACTGATGCGGGTCGGCTCTTAACACTTCTTCGACAGTCCGCATTCCTGCCATCCCGTTTCCAATCACGACTAGCTTAGTCATAATCAAGATTAATCTGAACGTGTGACTGGTCAATGCGTACCGAATACGCGGGTATCTTAACGGTCTCGTCTTCAAGACAACAGCCGGTTTTTAAGTTGAAATGTTGTTTATACACGGGGGAAGCCACAATAGGTTCGCCTTTGATGTCGCCAATAATGCCTCGGGATAACACATTCGCTTTAGCAAAGGGATCATAATTATGCAGTGCAAACACCGATTGTGATTTAGGCATATAAAAGACCGCCACTTGTTGGCCTTCGACTAAAGCGCAGACCCCTGAATTAGCTTGCAAAGCATCTACTTCACAAATAGTTTGCCAGTGTGACATTACGCA
The DNA here is from genome assembly GCA_903866825.1 of uncultured Methylococcaceae bacterium. GTDB lineage: Bacteria > Pseudomonadota > Gammaproteobacteria > Methylococcales > Methylomonadaceae > Methylobacter_C. The sequence continues at coordinate 53,933 of CAIPPE010000255.1, read as the reverse complement.
ACCTCCACGAGTTTAAAATGTTTTTGGTCTTTAGTTTCAGCCGGACGAAGCTGTCCACGTTCTTCAATAAAGACGATGTTGTCATCGGCTTGGTCGCTATTGATAAAGTGTTTAAAGCGTTTTAACTTGGATTCATCTTCAATCGTGGTTTTCCATTCACATTGATAGGTATCAACGACGTGTTGCATTTGCGCTTCTAATTGTTCACACAGCCCCAGGTTATCTTCGATAATGACGGACTTTAAATAATCGAGGCCGCCTTCCATGTTTTCCATCCATACCGAGGTGCGTTGTAAACGGTCGGCGGTGCGAATATAAAAACTTAAAAAGCGGTCTATGTATTCAATTAAAGTCTCTTTATCTAAATGGGTGGCAAATAAATCAGCGTGACGCGGTTTCATGCCACCATTGCCGCACACATATAAACTCCAACCGTGTTCGGTTGCAATAATACCTACGTCTTTACCTTGGGCTTCTGCACATTCTCGGGTACAGCCTGAGACGGCAAACTTAATTTTATGCGGGGAGCGGAGGCCTTTGTAACGATTTTCAAGTTCGATGGCTAAACCGACACTGTCATCAACCCCATAACGGCACCAATTACTGCCGACACAGGATTTAACGGTACGCAAGGATTTTCCGTAGGCATGACCGGATTCAAAACCCGCATCAATCAGATCTTTCCATATTAACGGCAATTGTTCAACTCTCGCACCGAATAAATCCACCCGTTGCCCACCGGTTATCTTGGTATAGAGTTGGTATTTTTTACCGACCTGACCTAATGTAATCAACATATCAGGACTAATTTCCCCACCGGCAATGCGCGGTACTACTGAATAGGTACCGTCTTTTTGAATATTGGCTAAAAAGGCATCATTACTATCTTGCAAGGGTGCGAGTTCTGGTTTTAAGACAAAGTCATTCCAGTTAGAGGCCAGAATAGAGGCAACGGTAGGTTTGCAAATGTCACACCCTAAACCGTGGCCATGTTTTTCAATCAGATCATCAAAAGTGGTAATCTTTTCGACTTTAATGAGGGTAAACAGATCTTGTCGGGTGTAGGCAAAATGCTCACACAAATCGGTATTAACGGTGATACCTTGTTTAGTCAGTTCTGAGTTTAATACGGATTTAACTAAAGCCGCACAACCGCCACAACCCGAACCGGCTTTAGTGCAGGCTTTTAAGTCACCGACCGTGCTGCAACCGGCTTCAATGGCTTGGCAGATATCGCCTTTACTGACATCATAACAAGAACATATTTGCGCAGACAGTGGTAACGCATCAGGACCGAGTCCGCCGGATTCATCAGAACGACTGGGTAAAATTAAGGTGTCTGGATGTTCCGGTAATTCTATGCCATTTAAACAGTATTGTAATAAGGTGCTATAACCGGACGCATCACCAACTAAGACTGCGCCTAACAAGTGTTTTTTATCGGCGCTGACCACAATACGTTTATAAATTTCCAGATCACCGTTTTGATAGGTGTAGGTGAGGGCACCTTGAGACTTCGCATGGGCATCACCGATACTGGCTACATCAACACCCATGAGTTTTAGTTTAGTACTCATATCGGCACCGGTAAAACTGGCTGGTTGGCTAGCAAGATCGGCTACCACAGTGCGAGCCATGGCATAACCGGGCGCGACTAAGCCATAGATCATGCCATTCCAAAGCGCACATTCACCTATCGCATAAATATTCGCATCGGAGGTTTTACATTGATTGTCGATCACAATCCCGCCTCTAGGCCCGACCTCAAGTCCGCACGCTCTGGCAATATCATCACGGGGACGAATGCCGGCAGAGAATAAAATGAGGTCTGTTTCCAGTTCTTCACCATCGGCAAAACACATTTTATTAAAGCAGTGTTCGCCGTCTGTAATTAACTGGGTATTTTTTCCGGTGTGTACGGTGACACCTAAGTGTTCTATTTTATGTCTTAGCAGGGCGCCACCCGCTTCATCTAATTGCACCGCCATGAGACGGGGGGCAAATTCGACCACGTGAGTTTTTAGACCTAAATCATGTAAGGCTTTAGCGGCTTCTAAACCTAATAAACCACCGCCTACGACCACGCCCACTTTACTTTTTTGAGCAACCGTGGCAATGGCTTCAAGATCTTCAATGGTTCGATACACTAAGCATTCGGGTCTATCATGACCGGGCACAGGCGGTACAAATGGAAAAGAGCCGGTGGCTAACACCAAGGTATCATAATGAATGAGAACACCTTTGTCTGAGAGGACTGTTTGTTCTTCTCGGTTAATCTGGGCGGCTTTATCCCCGATATGGAGGGTGATGCCGTGTTGCTCAAAGAAGCCCGGTTCGACTAAGGATAAATCGTCTGCGGTTTGTCCTGAGAAAAAAGCAGAGAGGTGAACACGATCATAAGCCGCTCTGGGTTCTTCGCAAAAAGTCACGATGTGATAGGTTTCTTTGATAGGACTATTGACTAGACTGGTTAAAAAATGGTGTCCGACCATGCCATTACCAATGACAACCAGGGTTTTTTTAGATGTGTTCATGTTCAACCTCAATGCTGATAGAGCTGCAATGTTGATAAGCTAATAGGGATAAGCGATCAAGATTTAGAAACTAATATTGCCCGACACCCATATTTTTTGGGTATCCGTATCATAATGATCCGCATTGTAATAAGCGTAACTGGCTAATATGGAGTAGTGTTTTCCGAATTTTTTAGTGGCCATAAAGTCCCATTCGCTACCATAATGAATACTGCCAGTGTCGTTATAAAAATCATGGTATATGCCGGATAAGGAAACGCTGCCCCTATCTAAAGTAGTCGTTAAGGTTCCAAAAATGTCACGAATACCATTGCTGGGTGTTATGAGGAAGATATCAGCCCAGCCTTGAAAAGCATGGTTAGTACCTAAAGGAGTAATAAATGTTTTATTGGCACCAATGCCATTTTTTTGTTCCATTGCGCCTTGTAAAGTAATATTGAAGGCTGTTACACCGCCCATGAAGTTGTAGCGATCAACGGTATAGTGTTGAGGACTATTGACATAATCAGATTGAATCCCCCATTCAGCGGTATAAAGCAGTCCCAGGTTATCATTCACTTTGAACGAGTCGCCTGGTTTTAGATAATTGGTAAAACGTAGGCCATAGGTTTGGTTAGAGTTTGCATAGTTCACACGGTCTGTATAGTCTAGCCAGTAGCCATAACCGATCAAGTTGCCATAATCACCGACTTTATAATTGATATTTAACAGCGGGGCGTTAATGCCGACATTGGTTGAAGTAAAGGTTTTAACATTACCGATATAGCCGGCATTAATGGTTAAACCAAAAAGCTGTTGATTGTTATGGGTGATTAAAACAGAATCATAGGTTTGCTCTAATTGTCTCCAACCCACATTACCAATAAATCGATCATCATCGAGTTTAATACGTTGACGACCCCCTTTGATCAGTGTGTCGGAGATCCCTGCATAACTGAGCCATAATTGATCCAATTCATTAACGTAAGGGTCTTTAATGGTTGAATAGTTCGTTTTTCCATTGACGGAACTGTTGTAATCAGAGTCCATGGCATACACACCTTCGTATTCGGCGTAACCTTGCAGACCATGAAAAACAGGAGAAAGAAGACCTAGACGTAAGCGTGATGTTACGGCATTAGCGGTCGAAGGTTGTTTTGAAGCAGGAAGTGTTTTGCCGTTGAGTGCAGGGCTTCTGACATTATATTGATTTACATCTTCAAAGCGGGTGTTTAAATCAAACTTGATGGCACCGTTTTTACCGTAATGATAAAAGTTGAGTGCGTCTTCAATATCTTGAGTAACATCAGCTAATGCTGAGAAGCTGACTACTGACAGTGATAATAATGCAGCTGAAAATGGCACAATACTTTGATTTTTAGACATAACGACCCCTATCTTATAATTTAAGATGTTTAATTTATTCAGGTTGAGGAGTTCGAACAGCGTGTTCGACCCCGTTTAAGTTGTTGGTGTGGCTTTGCGGCTAATGGGTGTGTTCACATTCGGCAAGAAAGCTCAGTAAACTCTCTCGGTATTTGTAATAATCAGGGTGGGCTAACAAGGCTTTACGGGTTCGAGGTCTAGGTAAATCAATGGTTTCTATCTTGCCAATTTTGGCATGAGGGCCATTAGTCATCATCACCACGCGGTCGGCTAATAAGATAGCTTCATCCACATCATGAGTCACTACAATCGCGGTCACTTGGGTGCGTTCCCACACTTCCATTAAGACTTCCTGTAATTCCCAGCGGGTTAAAGAATCTAACATGCCAAAAGGTTCGTCCAATAAGAGCAGTTTAGGTGATAAAGCAAAAGCTCTGGCGATACCGACCCGTTGCTTCATGCCATTGGATAAGGCTTGGGCTTTTTTGTGTAAGACATCGCCTAAACCCACTCGGGTTAGATAATATTCAATAATATCTTTGCGTTCTGCGGCGGTGGCATGGGGGTACACTTTCTCAACCCCTAAGGCCACGTTCTCATACGCGGTTAACCAGGGAAATAAACTGGGTGCTTGAAACACTACGCCTCTATCTGGCCCCGCACCGTTAATTTCTTTATTGTCTAAAACAATGACGCCCTCAGAAATACTATTTAAGCCGGCAGTCATGGATAACACGGTTGATTTACCGCAGCCAGAATGGCCAATAATAGAAATAAACTCGCCTTTTTTAACTTTTAAATCGAAGCCATCCACCACTTTAACGGTACTGTTACCATCGGGTGTTGGATAGATTTTTGAAAGTTGAGAAAACTCTAAATAACGGGGTTTAGCAACGTCGGGATGATTAAGAGCAGAACTACCCACTTGCCAATGATGACTGGTATTGGGTTGAACGTTAGGTAAAGTGATTTTATCCGTGCCAACCGCCTGGTTCTTTTCAATACCAATGGCCATTAAGTATTGGGTGATTTCAGCGCGTAACTTTTTAAAGGTGTCGTTTTGATTTAACGCGGTTCTGTCCCGTGGGCGCTCAATATCAATAATAAAGTCAGGGCCAAAAGTGGCATCAGGGCCTGGGTTTAAAGCAATCACGCGGTCAGCCATATAAATTGCTTCATCCACATCATTGGTAATTAATATTACAGTTTTCTTTTCTTGCGCCCAGATTTGTAAAATCTCATCTTGCAAGTTCCCCCGCGTTAAAGCGTCCAAGGCACTTAAGGGTTCATCCAGTAATAAAATATCAGGACTGGCTGCTAAGGCTCTGGCGACATTAACCCGTTGCCGCATCCCGCCTGATAATTCAGCGGGTTTTTTAGTCATCGCAGCGCCTAAGTTAACCATACGAATGTATTTTTCGGTATGGGCTTTTCTTTCTGCGGCAGACCAGTCTTTAAAGATGGCATCGACAGCAAGAGCCACATTTTCATAAACGGTTAACCAGGGCATTAAGGAATAGTTTTGAAACACCACACCCCGATCAGGCCCGGGGCCAGTAATCGGAGCACCCTGTTTTAAGACGTCACCGCTATCCGCCTGGATTAAACCCGCAATGGTTGAAATGAGTGTCGTTTTACCACTGCCAGAAAAACCGACAATGGCAATAAATTCACCTTCTTTCACTGTTAAGTTAATGTTCTTTAAGATAGAGGTTTTAGCGTTGCCTTCACCGTAGCTTTTGCATACATTTTTTAATTCAACTAAAGGCAAGCACGGGTCATTTGACGGGGTATTCATAAACACAGTGCTTTCTTTTAGGTCCGTGTTTTCGTTAGCTGTAACCAGTTTAAGTTTTAAGGCAGACATCACAGACTCCAGATTAAAGGGCGTTACCGAAAGAAAATACTTTTTGAAACGATTGCATGATGCGATCTAAAATAAAGCCAATGATACCGATAGTAAACACGGCAACCATGATGCGTCCCAAGGAGTTTGAGCTGCCATTTTGAAACTCATCCCAGACAAACTTTCCTAAGCCAGGGTTCTGAGCTAACATTTCAGCGGCAATCAAGACCATCCAGCCCACCCCGAGTGATAAACGCATACCGGTAAAGATATACGGTAAGGTGGATGGTAAAATGACTTTCCTGATTTGCGTAAACCAGTTTAGGCGCAACACTTTTCCGACATTCACTAAATCTTTATCGATGGATGAAACACCCACTGCGGTATTAATTAAAGTCGGCCATAATGAACATAAGGTGACGGTAATGGCCGAGGTTAAGAAGGATTTCTCAAACCAGGAATCATCGGTGGTCACATACATAGCACTGACGACGAGCGTGACAATCGGCAACCAGGCCAAAGGTGACACGGGTTTAAATATCTGAATCAATGGGTTAATGGCGGTATTAATCACGGAACTCATGCCACACAGTAGCCCTAACGGGACGGCAATCAGGGTCGCAATTATAAAACCGGCAAATACTGTGTAGAGACTCGTAAAGATTTTATCCAGATAAGTTGCCTGGCCGTTATAAGGCCGTGATTTAATCTCGGCGGCTGGATTTTCTAACAGTGCTTGAGCATGACGGTCTTGCTGACGTTGATAAAATGCGGCTTCTTTTTCTTTTTCAGCAAAGTGTTCGGACAATAAGCCCTTGGCTTCATGCCAAACCGCCGTTGGACCAGGAATTGCACCTAAGCTGGTGTTGACTTGTGAAGCAGAGACACTCCAAACACCCAAGAACACAGTAAAGGCGATAATCGGCACGCCCATGATTAAAAATAATTGCCGAAGTTGTTGGGTGGGGTTTTCACCGGATGCCATTTTTACTAAAGGCACAAACCAGGTTAAACCGGTGATGTTAAAAAATTTAATGAGTTGGTTATTCATGGTTTTTACCTTAAGCAAGTTCAACGGGTTTCTTAGAGTGCTTTAAAGTGATTATTCAACCACTTTGCTACCGACTACTTTTTGTTTGCCTTTTAGTCCAATAGCAAATTTATTTAAGTAATCATTCGGTTTCGTGGCATCAAAAACAACGCCGTCAATATAATCAGCATTCGGGGCTTTAATGCCGGTTTCCTGGTCTGAAGGAAAATCACTGGCTTTGGCTTTACCTTCTTTGATTAAGGCATGGGCTGCAGTCATAAAGATATCAGGGCGGTAGACTTTCTTTGCGGTTTCAAGATACCAGGCATCGGGTTTTTGTTCATTGATTTGTCCCCAACGACGCATTTGAGTCAAGCTCCATATCGCATCACTGTAATAAGGGTAAGAACCGTTGTAGCGAGAAAACACATTAAAGTCCGTCAAGGGGCGTTTATCACCTTTCTCGTATTCGAAAGTGCCATTCATACTGTTAGCCAGTACTTCATAATCAGCCCCCACATATTGTTTTTGTGAGAGCATTTCGATACCTTCATTACGATTCTTGTTATTTTCTGCATCTAACCAGAGTGAGGCCCTAATCAGTGCTTTAATAAGGGCTAAGTGCGTATTAGGGTTTTTATCGGCAAAGTCTTTAGTCACCCCGAATATTTTCTCTGGACTGTTTTTCATCAGCTCGTAATCGCTAATAACCGGAACGCCTATCCCTTTGAAAACGGCCTGTTGATTCCAGGGTTCGCCCACACAGTAGCCTGCAATAGTGCCTGAATCCATAGTTGCTGGCATTTGGGGTGGCGGTGTGACGGATAACAGGGCTTCCGCATCAATTTGTCCTGAGGTATCTTCGGGTGGCGCATAATAACCGGGCTTAATTCCCCCCGCTGCCAACCAATAGCGCAGTTTCATATTATGGGTACCGACCGGGAAGGTCATCGCCATGTTAAAGGGCTTGCCTGCATTCTTATATTTTTCTAACACCGGTTTTAAGGTATCCGCTTTAATAGGGTGCACAGGTTTACCGTCTTTCATCGGTATGTGTGGTTTCATTTGCGCCCAAACATCATTGGAGACGGTAATGGCATCGCCGTTTAAAGTCAGGGTAAAGGCGCTGACAATATCGGCTTTAGTGCCATAACCAATGGCTGTGCCAAAGGGTAGGGTTGCCAACATGTGCGCCCCATCTAATTCGCCATTAATGACGCGATCCAATAAGACTTTCCAGTTGGCTTGGGCTTCCAGTTGTACGGAAAGTCCTTCGTCTTCAAAGTAGCCTTTCTCATAAGCAACCGCTAACGGGGCCATGTCGGTTAATTTAATAAAGCCTAACTTTAGGTTTTCCTTTTCTAATTTTTCTACCGCTTCCGCTGATGAGGCAAAGCTTAAGGCAATAATGGCAGCGACAGCAGAAAGGGTTTTAAGGCCTTTTTTAAGTGATCGTTTTTCAGGTTGTTTCATGATGATATTGTCCTATACAGAAATTTTTAGCAAAAAAAAACGCCGATTAATCGTGTGTTAAAAAACACAGTGATCAAGTCGACGCCTTTGTCTGGTGCTCTACATTGAGCAATAAATGCTGATTCCCACGTTGGAACCTCTGCTAATTCTATTGCAGGAAGTTTGCCAGTTTTTTCGGTGAGTTGAATTTATTTTAAATAGTTTATTTATTACAAGGTGTTAGATTGATATGTTGGGGTGGTCTTGGTGATGATTAGGGGGCCGGTTAAAGATCGACTGGGGTCTTATTGCGCCACTAATGTGCATAACATCGGCTTCTTTGCACCAAGATGAGTATTAAAACAAAAAACTAACAATAGCTTTTAATCGGCCTTGCTCAATGACAGGTATCGCCAGCATTTTACTTAGATTATCGAGTTCAGGGTTGTAACCAGGTTCATGATTGCCTGTGATGATAGGCATGCCTGTTAACCAGACGCGACCTAATGCGCCAATGCCTTTGGTGACGGGGAGTGTTTCAAAAATTTTCGCCAGATCATTATTATGTTTGCTATAACCCTGTTGACAGATAAGTTGAGTGCCTTCTTTGTTAGGTATCCAGATTTGGATGCGTTTTGCAATAGGCGTGGCTTTAGCAGAAAGAAATGCCAGGATATAAGGTTCGTTAGGATTGTTATAAACCGGGATACTAATCCCCACTGTAATGCCCGCTAACTGCGCATCCTGTGTTCTGATAAAGGTTGTCGCCTGGCCTATATCTTCAACAAGAACCGGCATACCCGATTCCCACGCGAGTCCTGCCAGTCCTTGACCTTTTGGCATATTGAGTTGTCTGGAAATGGTCTCAAAGTGCTGGAGCGTACCATAATAACCATTCATCACTTTTAGATTATTTTCGACGTTCACATTTTTATCCCAGACTTCAATGGCTCCAGCATGATCCTCATCGTCTCCGCAGAAAAAAACCACCACCGCCATCAGAAAGTCCCCCGAAAAAATGGGAATCGCAATGCCACAGGTTAAGCCTGCGCTTTTTGCTGCGATGGTTCGTTTAAAATAGGAATGTTCAAATTCTGTTAATACAATGGGATGACCTTCCGCCCAGGCTTTGCCGGGCAAACCTTCGTTATAAGCAAAGGTCAGTTGTTCACTGTCTGCTTTAAAGTCAATTAATTCACCGTATAGACCTGAGCCAAACTCCAGTTGGGTGCGTTCTTTATCGGGTATCCATATTTCGGTGACTTTAATAAATGTTTTCATCGATGTTGTATTCATGGTAACTATTTAAACAGATCGGACATGGCGATGACATTTTTAGCCATTTCGCCCAAAGTGATTTTCCTATCCATGGCGAGTTTTCTTAGGGTGTGATAGGCTTCATCTTCAGTGAAGTTTTGGGTCTTGATTAAAATGGCTTTCGCTTGGTCGGTTACTTTTCTATCTTCAAGCTTTGCACAGGCCTCTTCTAATGCTGTTTTTAATGCTTGCTGGTGTTTAAATCTAGCGATAGCGACATTGATAATGCTATTAAGCCTTTTGTGTTCAACGTCCCCCACTATTAATGCACACACATCGGCTTTAATGGCCTGGTTTATAGTGCCAATATGGTTATCACGGGTAAACATAATAATCGGTAATGCTAATTGATGACTCAGCGTCTGCAGATCAGCGAATAGGGCGTTGGAGGGTATCTCCAGATTAAAAATAATAAGATTGGGCGCAATATCTTTAACCAGTGTTAAAAAAGTTGAGTCATACGGAGTCTTTAGACAGATAAAACCTATCTCTTTCAGTTCATCTTCTAACAAAGTGATATTAGGATCATCTTCAATCAATAATACATTAAGCCTATTCATGGACCGTTGTTAGTGTTCTGCAAGAAGGGGTCGTTGGTGCACCAACGATATCGCATTTAAAACAGTGTTTGTATTTAATTTAGCGGATATCATGCCAAGTTAAATTATTTGAGTGAAAATTTTTATTTCATTTAATTATGATAAGTATAGTAGTTATCTTGTAGTAGATACCATACTGTTATTGGAAATTTAAACGCGGTTTACGTGACACAAATACCGGTTGATGTGTCACGTAAACCGGTAATCATGGCGTGTTAACCTTTTTTATTGATACGATTTAGAGATTATTTTGTAGTTAACACTTAACGTGACTGAATTATCAGGCTGAATCTCAAGGATATCAGTAGTTACGTTACCTGCTTCGAGGCAAACAAAACGTTTATAGTCATCTGGTTCTAAGTCAGCTATATGAGCCGAGACATATCGCCAGGGATTCCAGACGATAGCAGTTTTGTAATGATTAGACGTTAATAAAATATCCCGATTAAACACCGGATCCGTAATAGTTAATTCTCTTTTGACATCTTTGTAGATTCGATCAACTTCAAATGGGATTGTGACAGCGTGAGATTGGTATTTTTGCTGACCATTATCTAATTTGTCTAGATAATCGGTTTTCTCTAAACCCAAAATAGAGATTTTGTGGATATCGCCAATATAAAAATAGGCATGCAATGCTTGGGTAATATAGAGCGCTTTACGACCTATATTGTGCGTTGATAAATTGAGGGTTAATGACTCACCTACAGAAATATCAAGTTCTAATATAAATGTTTCTGGCCAATGGTCTGTCCGGTGTGGATTATATTTGAAGCGTAATTTAATAAGGGTTTCTTTTTCGGAAACCGCAGTTGTTTTGACGACAGTCCACAAGCTATTTCGTACAAAGCCATGGTCTGGTAAATCAATGCCCGACTGGTTAGGGCCGAACCATGGCCAGCAAATAGGAATTCCGCCTCGCATAGCCCGGCCATCTTCATAGAAGGTTTTTTTACTCAAAAATAATAGATCTTCAGTTTCAGATACCGGTTTAAATGAGAGTACTTGCGCAGCATATAACGAAATAACAGCAGTGGCGCTTTTATTTTGAACAGAAATAAATGGAAATTCACCTTTGCCTTCGATGAAAGTCAAGTGGTCTGTCAGTCCATATTGACTATTCAGTAGGTTAATGTCCAAATTATTTCTCTCTTCACCTGTTTCATGATAATCAAGAAACATAATTAAAAGCGCTTTTCACAGCTTAATAAAATTCTGAGATTGTTAAAACAAGCCTAATAATTTGTGAGACTTGGTGTTGACACTTTCTAATATGACCACAGATTTATTATTGATCTTATAGTGAGTTTCTTCATAGGTTTTTTGTTGTTCAGGAAGAATAATATCATTAGGTGATGGTTTTGAAGTATCGACTGCAACACACCACTTTTTACCCTCAAGTTGAGGAAGTTCCACAGCAGTAGCCTGATCTGACATGTTAAGAATAATATGCAGGTTAGCTTCACTTTCTTCTATGCCTGCAAGCGTATAGGATAATAGGCTTGCCTCTGGATCAAACCATAAGGGTTTATTAAGTTCAACACCATGCCAGGAAACATCGCTTACGTTTTTTCCGTCAATGGATTGGCCTGTTAAAAAACGACGACGCATAATAGAGGGATGTCTCTTGCGAAGCGCAATCATTTGCTGCACAAAGCGAAGTGTGTCAGCATTTTTTTCTGTTAAAGACCAGTCTAACCAGCTTAATTCATTATCCTGGCAGTAACAATTATTATTACCCTGTTGACTGTGTAATAACTCGTCACCGGCCAGTAACATGGGGACGCCCTGGCTGATCAGTAAAATAGAAAACACATTTTTTGCCTGTTGTTTTCGTAACGCTAAAATACTTTTATCTGTTGTATCACCCTCAACCCCACAGTTATAGCTTATATTATTGCTACAGCCATCTCTGTTATCTTCCCCGTTAGCTTCATTATGCTTGTGGTTGTAGCTAAACAAATCATATAAGGTAAAGCCGTCGTGACAGGTTACAAAGTTAATACTATTTATTGGTAGCCTGCCTTGATATTGGTAAAGATCACTACTGCCACTGATTCGGGTTGCGAGTTCTGATAAAATACCTTTGTCGCCACGCACAAACTGACGGATGATGTCACGGTATCTACCATTCCACTCAGCCCAACGGTAACCAGGAAAGCTTCCTACCTGATACAGGCCGGCAGCATCCCAGGCTTCGGCAATCAGTTTGGTTTTTATGAGTTGTTCTGAAAGTTCGATCCCCCATAATACCGGTGGATCCTGTAACACTTCCCCATTTTCTCCGCGTGCCATCGCGCTGGCAAGGTCGAAGCGGAAACCATCAACATGCATTTCCCTGACCCAGTATTCAAGGCAGCTAATAATGAAACGTGCAACCAATGGGTGGTTAGCATTAACTGTATTTCCACAGCCGGTGTAGTCTCGTAAGATGCTTTTGTCTATTTTGTCGACATGATAAAAGGATTTGCCGCCAATACCCCTAAAATTAATGACCGGACCATCCGCACCTGCTTCTGCAGTATGGTTAAACACCACATCCATAATGACACCGATTCCGGCTTTATGCAGCGCTTTGACTAAATCTCTAAACTCCTGGACATGAGTGCCTTGTTCAGGCGTTACACAATAGCCAGGGTGAGGGCTAAAGAAGCTGTGAGTGCTGTACCCCCAGTAATTTTTTAAGCCTAAGTCAGCTGTTTTTAGTGGCACATCTTGCTCATCAAAAGCCATAATGGGTAATAATTCCACATGGCTAATGCCTAGTTTTTGAAGATAAGGTATTTTTTCAATGAGGCCTGAAAAGGTGCCAGGATTTGCAACTTTTGATGATTTATGACGAGTAAATCCGCCTACATGAAGTTCATAAACGATGGCTTTTTCACTTCTAATGGCTAACGGCGTATCGCTTTCCCAATCATAACGATCATCAGTTACCATGCAGCGCATTGCGGTTCGGGTATTGTCGCCAGGTTTACAAGCGGCTTTACGGTTCCAGCGTTTATCGCTGACTGCATAGGCCCAAGGATCAAGCAGATTTTTATCTTTTTCGAAGCGAAAGCTGGAATCGCGCGCCTGGCCCGGCCCATCCATGCGCCACGCATACCAAGTACCTTCGGGCAGCTTGGAAACATAGACATGCCAAGAGAAAAAAGTTCTATTGATGTCTTTATTTAGCGGAATGATTTGAAAAGGTTCGTCGCTCTCAGCACTTGAGAAAAGTAAAAGCTCTACGTATTCAGCATGGCGACTGAAAATGGAGAAATTTACACCTTTTGGGCTATATTTAGAGCCTGATGGGTAAGGCTTTCCATGCTTTAAATGGTACTCTTGCTGCATATTGTCTTCTATTTATAGTGTAAACATTAGGCATACCACTTTGATTTTTAGTGATAGCGTGTACTTATTATATTTCTATTATATTCCAAGCTAGCATGAGCAAGGCAAAAGAGTTTTCGAAAGTACTTTAGAAAACAAACTAACTAACAGTGATTGTTAAATTACTAATTTAGCTAAGATACGTTAAGTACAACTAAGCTTGCTTCTTAAATAAAAATGAATTTGGCGTGTTGTAAGCAAATTATAAGCCATTAAGTAAAAGCTGATGTTTTTTAATTGCTTAATTAAAGGTTACGATCAATAAAAAATTAAAACGCCAGATTATAGTGCGCTATTTGCATTAATTTGGTGCAATTCGCTCGAATCTCAGGGTTTATCAGTTCATCCTTGGGTGTTTATTCAGTCTCTATTCAGATTGTCCTCTGTATATTTTAAATACAAGAAAATATTAACTAGCTACTGACTTTATTGATGAGAAAATTTATGCAAGCTACTATCAAACGAACGACAACCCCCACTGTTTTTCAGGCATGCCTACTGGTATTGGCAACTGTTCTGCTATTGATGAGTTCGCCAACCAATGCAGTGCCCAGTTTTTCCCGGCAGACAGGCCAAAATTGTAATGTTTGCCATACCCAATCATTTGGTCCTAATTTAACCCCTTTTGGTCGTGAGTTTAAATTAGGCGGTTATACCATGAGCGGAGGCAAAGGGATTGAGGCTAAAGTACCCGCCTTGAGCGGGATGGTCCAAGGCTCGTTAACGCATACCCAAAAAGATCAGGATGCTACAGGTTTTGCTTCGGGTTATAACCAGAACAATAACTTTACCTTTGATCAGGCGTCTTTGTTTTATGCTGGTCGTATTTATGGAAAAGTGGGGGCTTTTAGCCAGCTTACCTATGATGGCTATTCGGATAGACTGGCTCTAGATAATACCGATATCCGCTTTGCAGATCAGTTAGATACCGATATCCCTGTAACCTATGGTATTTCTCTGAACAACAATCCGACGGTACAGGATTTGTGGAACACCACCTCAGCATGGAGCTTTCCTTATACTGGGAGTGCTGTACAACCCGGTATAGGAGCCTCCTCTTTAATTGACGGTGCTTTTTCTACCCAGGTGGGTGGGGCGACAGCCTATACCATGATTAATAATCTGTTATACCTTGAGGCTGGTGGTTATTCTTCATTGAATTACAAGGTGCAAAAAGGTTTGGGCGTTGCGGATGCGGGTCAGCAACAAATTGATGGTGCAGCGCCTTATTGGCGGGCTGCCTTACAAAAAGACTGGCAAGGGCATTATGTTTCATTGGGTCATTATGGCATGATTGCGGATGTCTTTCCGGGGCGGGACCGCAGCAACGGTACGGATCATTATTCGGATTTAGCTGTTGATGCGACCTACCAGTATATGGGTAATCCCAAGCATATTTTTGAAGCTAAAACGACGTACATTTACGAAGATCAGAAATTAACGGCGACCCGTTTGGCCGGGGGGCTTGCTGCCAGTGGCAACACCTATTTAACAACGTATAAAATTAATGCCGCTTATACCTACGATCAAACCTATGGTGTTACCTTTGGCTATAATCGGGTAACGGGTTCACAGGATGCGAATCTTTATTCGCCCGACGCCGGATATTATCTGTCAAGGCCGAACAGTCAATACTTTACGGCAGAGCTTGTGTATGTGCCTTTTGGTAAATCGGATACCTATCATTATCTGATGAACTTGCGTACCAGCTTACAGTATATTGGTTATTCTCAGTTTAATGGCTCCAATACGGATGCACAAAATAACAACACCTTCATGCTAAATGGCTGGTTAGCGTTCTAAAGGAGCAATTATGTACGAGAAACACTATATCCGTTTTAAAGATATTTCTGTCAGTGAGAGAATTTTAAATACCGTATTTCTCTTAACAATCGGTCTGGGCTATTTGATGGCATTGACGAATATGTACTTTACTCATCAAGGCCTGGATGGCAAAGCGGGACTCTCGGTAGAAGATGTGGTGATCAGTTACCATGGCAATAGTAACCAGACCCGTTTAGGTAATGCAATTAACGGCATTATGAAAAATAATCTGCGTTATATCGGTGATAAAGACGTAATTTTGCGATGGATACATAATGGTGCCGATGAAGCTGGCTATAATGACGAGATTGCACCGATTCTGAATCGGGATTGTATTTTATGTCATACGCCAAGTGTTAACCCGTCTTTGCCGGATTTAACGCATTATGAAACCGTGTCACAAGTGGCGCATCCGGGAGGAGCAACCTTACCCACGCTGGTGCGCGTTTCCCATATCCATTTATTTGGGATTGCCTTTATCCTGTTTTTTATAGGCAAAATCTTTCTGCTCTGTGATATTGATGCAAATGTAAAAAGAGTTACCGTGGTTATTCCGTTTTTTGCAATGTTACTGGATGTTATTTCCTGGTTTATTACCAAATCAACACCCTCATTTGCTTATGTCGTGGTTTATAGCGGGGCCTTAATGGGGCTATCTATGGGCTTTCAGATTTTAATGAGTATTTACCAGATGTGGTTTTATTCCAGGCAGCCTGTTCATATAGCGTCAATCTAATTAAAGTTGAGTTGGCCGAGGGTATGTTTAATAGTGGGGCGATTATTTCGCCCCACAGTCAATATTGGGAAAACAGGGCGGGGTTATTTTTGGGTCCAGCGAGGTAGCCACATTTGAGCAAAAGAAGCACCAAACATAATTAAGGCAGCCAGACTATATCCTAAACCACCTATCATCGTAAACCAGGCGCATTCGGGCCAGAATTTGGTTAGCCACCAAGAGGCAACGTCCAGGACTAAAAAAGCAAAAGGCGTTGTTATAAGTACGATCTTCCAAAAAGGGTTAAATTCTGCCATCGCAAAAATTAATCCAACAAATAAGAAAATAAAACTAATTCCAAATAAATGAATGTGTGAAACCCGGGTTAAAGAGCTAATACTTTCACCGTGATCCACTTCAGCGAGGCTTTTTGCAACTTCTAATTTAGTTACTTCGGGTAATCCTGATTCAGCATCGTGGCACTTTGAACAGTGTTGTTCAAATAAAGGACCAACTTTTGCCCATTCGGCTTCTGGCGCATCATCCCGTACCCATTTTATTAGGGTAATGTTAACAGATGCTGGGGCTTTATCTTTCATTTTGCCGGTAAGCGCTGATTCCAGTTTAGAGCCAGAACGATTGCCGTAATAGCTATACACAATATCATCCATGGATAATCCGGGTTTACCATCAGCCATCCCATGTGTGAGCATGATTTGAGCGCCTGCCATACACAAACCCAGGCCAACTACCAATAAAAAACTGGTGAACAAAAATCGGTAGGTTAAAGGAAGCTTACCCAATGTTAGCTTATGTAAAATTTCAGTCATCTTTCTGTTCCTAAAGTTAGAGTTAAAAGTTGAGGTAACTGAAGAGTCGCTTAATTAATGAAGCTACAGTTAACGAAGGTGTTTATTCTACGACAAGTACTAAGGAATTTGTTTCTAATTTTGCTAGGAGGGTGTTATTTGGCATCAATGAACAGGTCCGGTTGATGCCAAGTGCCAATGACTGAAAGGATTTAAAGGGAATTAAGCACTTTTTTTTCTGTTGTAGTTTTCTCTTACGATTGCATAAATGTTAGATTGCGATGGTTTGGTCCATTTTGGTAACCACATTTGGGCAAAAGAGGTGACAAACATAATCATGACCGCAATGCTATAGCCGATACCGCTTAGCATGGTAATAATTGCAAAGTCAGGCCAGAATTTTGTGATCCACCATGAACTAACATCTATCACCAAGAAGGCGAAGGGTGATGATATTAAAATCAGTTTCCAGAAAGGGTTAAATACTGCCATGCTGAAAATCCATCCAACATATAGAAATATAAAGCTGATACCAAATAAGTGGATATGTGAGACGCGTGTGAGTGAGCTGATACTTGCACCTTGATCAACTTCAGCCAAGCCTTTCGCGACATCATATTTAGTTAATTGGGGTAAGTCGGATTCTTCATCATGGCATTTATAACAATGTTTTTCAACAGCGGCACTAATTTTACTATCCCATTCCGCTTTAGGTGCTCCATCATGGGCCCATCGAATCAGCATCTCGTTAACTTCGGGTGGGGCTTTGCTTTTCATCTTTCCGTTAAGCGCGGTCTCTAATTTAGAGCCTGAGCGATTTCCATAAAAGCTATAAACAATATCTTTTTTCGAAAGGCCGGGTTCACCATCCGCCATGCCATGGGTCAGCAATATTTGGAGTCCTGACATGAGTAGGCCTATACCAATAACGAACAAGAAGCCAGAAAACAAAACCCTGTTTGTCACAGACAGGTGACCTAAAGTTAAATCATCTCTTAGATTAATCATTTTTTTACTCTCAGGGTTATGAGATTTAATCTCGTTAAGTTATCTTGAATAAAGTTTGGTTTGAAAAAAAGTTAATAATTACTATATGAGTGTTAAAATATTAGAGTGGGGTATATATTTTCAGTTGTCCTTATGAAAATAGTTTCTCCAGTTAATTAGGTAAAATGGGCTTTCTTGTAGATAAACGGGTTGGTACGAAGGCTTAGTCTAACTGGGTATAGCTTATAAAAGCCCAATAAAGCAAATCAATGAGTCTGCATTTATTGGGCTGAGTTCTCTAACAGGGTTACACTGTTTTCTTTAATTAAAATGCTCGTTAGAAACTGTGGTTGTATGTTAGGCCAATCACATTAACCGCATAATTTTGCATTTGTAAGTTGGTTGGCATTAAAGAGTTTGGGGTATAGCCAACCATTTGGGAGTTATAAAAGTAATCATTGCTGTTTAACTTTTGATACATATAAGTTAAAGATAATTTACCGTTTTTGTAGAGTTGGTAATTACTGGTTAACTTTAAACTCCACATTTCATTCTTAATGGGCGATAAAGCACCGCAAGTAAGTGTCGTTGACAGTCCACAAGTTGAGCTATAAGGCACTTGTGTTGAATAGCTGGTAGTATCCAATGAATAAGATAAATCGCCAATCAGATCTATCTTCCCGTTTAACAAGCCATTACGGCGAGTCAATATACCTACGGTATTACTTACGTCATTGAGTCGGTTACTCCAAATATTGGTAGGCGCTACTATTTGTGATGCACCATTACCACTTGCCGCGCTCCGCAAGTTTCTTTGTCCATTTTGCCAATTCCAATAGGCAGACACATTGCTGTTTTCTGCATAGTTATAAGTCGCATCAACATTCACCCCTGCTGCCTGACCATTTTGTACACCCAGTTTTGCATCGTAAGTGTCATAAGTATAACGACCATTGACACCTAAATCCAGTTTTTGGGTGATTTGCCAAGTGACTCCAGCTTTACCTAAGTTTTGGTCACGGTTAGCATAAGGATAGGCAATGTAGCCAAGGAAATTACCAGCATTTAGGGCTGAACTTGAAACAGCCGTGGTTGAAGCATAATTACCTGCATTTGCGAGGAAATTAGGATCATTCTCAGCGCGGCGGTTTGCATAGGTATAGCCAGCATTAAAGTTAACGCTGTCGAGTGCTTTTAACCGATAGGTCAGATTCATTTTATCTTCGTTACTGGCCGGACTCGACACACATTGAGCACCACCTAATACTCCGTTACACCAACGTTTTATGCTTTCATGTTCGTAGCCAAAGTTTATATTTTGGGATTTGGTTAAACGATAAGCAGCTGTTGCTTCATATTGCATCTTACGATTGCTATAAGGAGTATTAACCCCTGTATAAGGCTCAACAGAGATAGTCATGTATTTATACGCATTTGAATCGGTGCGGTTGTCGCGCTCATTGATTTTATAGCCTGCAGTCAATGTCAAATCTTTAATGCTCTGGTTGGTTAGTTTGACATCACCGTGTTTGGTTTCTACAACACCGTTAAGTGATGAAGTAGGTAGGCCATTGGCTTGCATCATATTGTAAGCAACTCCACTAGCTTGAGGAATCAAGGTGGGTGCGAAACTGGAGTTCTGCTGGTTGTAACCATAAGAAAACCCTCCCGCTATTTTGGTGTCATAGCCAAAATTATAGCCACCGGTGAGATTCGCCTGATGCAAGCTATTGCTTGGCGCAGTGCTCATAGTGTTATTGGAATAACAATTAACTCCTATACATTTACTGGCTGCAGAGGTCATAGGACTTTGCCAGCTTAGGCTATTATAATCATCATGAAATATTGAGCCATAATATCCGCCAGTCAAATTTCCTTTATCACCTCTCCAACTCAAGGCTGCGTTAACATTGTCGGTTTGATAGCTGGTAGGGTTTAAAATCAGCATGTTAGCTTCGGCTTTGCCTGTAGAGCCACCTACTAAGTTTATTCCACCCTGTGATCCTGTACCAATTAGCTTTGCACCAGATTGATCTAAGTGCTTATAATCAATTTGTGCACTTAATTGTGGGCTGAATGTATAAGTTGAGCCAAACGAACCTGTTTTGCGATTGACCGATTCATTTACACCCTGAAAGTCAGAGGACTGGGCAGGTGTTAGGCTTCTGGTCCCTGGTTGACCGCTCGCCGTATTGATGGAGCCAAAGTTTGACGGCAGGGTAAAGTTATTATCACCGGGATTACCCTGTAATGGTGTTATATAGCTATTAGTGATGTTGTGTTGCAGTTCATCATAGCCAAGATTGATTTTCCATTTACCTTGATCGCTGGCAGAGCCATCGAGCTCTCTAGATGTTGTTCCAAGGTTAGAGCCGCCTAATTTCCAGCGGAGTCCGCTACCGCTATTTTGATCGTAGCCGTTGCCCCCGCGTATATCAAAACCGCCCAAACCATAGGCACCTTGGTTATTTAATCCGTTATATTGACCAAACCTGGCAGAGGATTGGTCTGCATATAAAGCACCAAAATTAACCGTATTTGAAGGTTTTGTAAGTTCATCCGTTGCTTCATCGGCTAATGCATAAGCTCCAAACGGGAGTGTGGTAGTTGCCAACAATGCACAGCGTATCGCTAGAGCCATGATGCTGACCTTCATTTCGTCATTACGAATTTTCATGATTGTCTCCGTTGTGGGTTAGCGTTGCAATAAGGCGCCAGCTGGATCATTTGATCCATGCACCATGCTGTGGCAATTCATACAAGCACGACCGGTATAGCTAGTACTTGGGTTTGCAGGAGAGCCTGTTAGTCCTCCTTGTATGCCTGCTGCATTTTCAGCAGTCGGGGTTTTACTGTTATGTGGACCATCGTGGCACTCTTCACAGATGAAGGGGGCCCGTGATTTCAATAAAGGTGTAATGTTCGATCCATGAGGGGTGTGGCAGTTAGTACAATCTTCAGTGACTGGCTGATGCTCCCAGAGGAAAGGGCCGCGTTTTTCTGCATGACAGGTGTAGCAGGTTTCAGTCACAGTGCTTTTGACCAGTAATTTGGGGCCTGCAGAGCCATGTGGGTTATGGCAATCGGAGCAAGCGATTTTGCCTTCAGGAATTGGGTGATGTGAAAACTTGTTAGACTGTGCTTTTTGATCCTTATGACAGGTAAAGCATACGTCTCTTTGAGTTTGTTTTTCTCGTACTTTGTCATGTGCATTATGAACTACATGGCATGAAGTACAGGCTAGATCTGCCGCCTGATGAGCGCCGCCTTGCCAATGGGTCCGGGTAGGATCTTTTTCGTGACAAGACAAGCAGCTTGCATTTTGTTCTTTGGCTGCGTTGGGTGAAAATGCACCTGTCGTTTTTGCACCAAAAATAACATCTGGTGCAGAACTTTTACTGCTCAGATGTTTCTCGCTTTGACCATGACATGATTGGCAAGAGGGTGTCCGTGAATCGGCTTTGTTGCCGTGCGCAGTTTGATAAATTGAGAGAATGGGTTTGGCTTCATTCTCATCGTGGCAAGTAGTACACACTGAATCCCTGTCCAATGCTTGAGCAGGTGATTTAGTGGTGGTCGTCGGGTTATTTGCAGCATAGGAGGATCCAACGAGGAGCCCGCACAGCATGATGATTTTAATTAATGTGTTCATTAGTTTAAAGTTCCTGCAAGGTTTAAGAGCTACATCGTTTTCACGCAGCTAATCTAAATTTAGTGGTGATGCGAAAACAAGGAGGTCCCTTGGTATTCACTCACCACAATGTTTTAGCTATTTTAAAGAAAGAATAAAATCAGCCAGATTGGCAGCAGCCTTAGGATCTTCGGCCTTTAGGATAGTGTGTGCTTCTTCATGTCCGTCAGCAAATTTGACGTTTCTTCCAGAAGAAAGGTGTTGCAGGAGTTTTTCTTGGGCTTTTGCGTCCCCTTTGTATTTCGCAGCAACTTTATTCCAGGCTGGACCATCCTTGTCTTTATCAGTGCCATGGCATCTAAAACAACCGTTTTCTTTGGCTAAAGCTTTAGCGGCATCGACATCAACTTCAGCGTGTGCAGAAAAACAAAAAGCAGCAATAGTAATGGCTAAGCAGGTTTTGAGGTACGATTTGTGTAAGAAAGTCATGGGAAATACCATAAAAAGAGGAAAAATTAAAAAAATTACAAATATTAAACTTGATTTAAGGATAGTTTAAAAATGTCAAACTTGTCAAATGAAATTAATATGATATGTTGGTCCAATTTGGATTTTATTTGGTATGAATTGTGGTTCTTGAAGAATCTGTTAATGATTTTAATATAGCGTCTTTTTTAAAGAATTTAACCTCGCGCCCTGGTATTTATAAAATGCTGAGCGAAAAGGGCGAAATTATCTATATTGGTAAAGCAAAAAATCTTAAAAATCGTGTTTCCAGCTATTTTAAAAGTCAAACTGCTTCAATAAAGCAGCAAGTGATGGTTTCTAAAGTGACCGCTATTGAAGTAACTGTGACGCACACCGAAGGCGAGGCATTATTACTTGAATGTCAGCAAATCAAGTTGCATAAGCCCCGTTATAATATCTGTTTACGAGACGATCGTTCATTTCCTTATGTGTTTTTGTCTAATGATCATGATTTTCCTCAAATCACTTATCATCGTGGAGCGAAACGTAAAAAGGGCCGCTATTTCGGACCTTATCCTAGCTCTGGCGCAGTTAGGGAAAGTTTAAAATTATTGCAGCGTTTATTTCCGGTTCGTCAGTGTGATGATGCTATTTATAGTAATCGCAGCAGGCCTTGTTTGCAGTATCAAATCGAAAGGTGTACTGCACCCTGTGTGGGTTTTATTGATAAATCCAGTTATGCCTTGGATGTTGAGAGCACTGTGATGTTTCTAGAGGGAAAAGGCAGTTTGTTGATTGAACAGTTAATTGTTAAGATGGAGCAGTCTTCAGCCAAGCTTAAATTTGAAGAAGCGGCGGGTTATAGAGATCAAATTTCAAAATTGCGATCTGTGCTGGAAAAGTATTTTGTTTCGGGCGAAAAGGGTGATGTTGATATTATTGCCTGCGCCAGTAAAGGTAATGTAGCTTGTGTACAAGTATTCTTTATTCGTAATGGCCAGCATTTAGGGAATAAAGTTTTTTTCCCGGGGATTAACAGTGAGCAAGATCCAGCGTTAATTATACAGGCATTTATTCCTCAATATTACCTTGATAAGCCGATTCCTTATGAATTGATTGTCAGTCATGATTTGGAAGAAACAGCCTTGTTAGTTGAAGTCTTAACCAGTGAAGCAAAACATTCTGTACTTATTTCTGCTAATGTAAGAGGTGAGCGTTTAAAATGGCTACAAATGGCTATGACTAATGCCCAAAACTCATTGCTAAGTAAATTAGCTGATAAGCAGGGTGTTTATGCGCGGTTCTTAAGTTTACAAGAGGATTTGGGCTGTGTAGAGGTGCCTAAGCGATTGGAATGTTTTGATATTAGTCATACGCAAGGTGATCAAACGGTGGCGTCCTGCGTGGTTTTTGATAGAGAAGGAGCCGTAAAATCAGCGTATCGGCGTTTTAATATTACTGATATTACCGGCGGAGATGATTATGCGGCGATTTATCAGGCCGTATATCGGCGCTTTAAGCGACTCAAACAAGGTGAACATATCGCTCCAGACATATTGTTTATTGACGGGGGCAAAGGTCAGGTACATGAAGCGCAAAAGGCATTAGCTGAATTAGAGATAAACAATGTTATGATAGTCGGCGTTTCAAAGGGACCCGATAGAAAGCCGGGCATGGAAAAACTGATTTTAGTTGATCAGGAGCAGCCTTTGGATATTGTGCCGAGTTCCAGTGGATTGTTGTTGATTCAGCAAATACGTGATGAAGCTCACCGGTTTGCAATTACAGGACATAGAGCACGTCGTGGTAAGTCCTCAAAGCAATCTGTATTGGAAAATATTCCTGGATTAGGGTCTAAGCGACGGCAGTTATTATTAAAACAGTTTGGGGGGCTGCAAGGCATTAAATGCGCAGGCGTGGATGCACTTTGTAGCATTGACGGCATAAGTCGGCAGTTGGCAGAGCGAATATACGAACTATTTCATCATCAAGATGGCGATTCAATTTAATATACCTACAAACCTTACATTGCTAAGAATCGCGTTAATTCCTTTATTAGCCGTGGTTTTTTATTTACCTTGGCAGTATTCTAATGTTGTTTGCACTTTGATCTTTTTTATGGCCGGTGTGACGGACTGGTTAGATGGTTACTTAGCTAGAAGGTTAAAATTGGAAACGCCTTTTGGTGCTTTTTTAGACCCAGTCGCTGATAAGCTTATGGTGGCGATCGTGCTCGTTTTAATTGTTCAACAGCAGGGGTCAGTTTATTTAGCAATTCCTGCAGCGGTTATTATTGGTCGTGAGATTACGATTGCTTCTTTGAGAGAATGGATGGCTGAAATTGGTCAGCGTGCCAAGGTGAAAGTTTCTCAATTAGGCAAATGGAAAACAAGTGCACAAATGTTGGCTATTGGTTTTTTGTTATACCGTGAGGACTTATTTGGTTTGCCTATAAATATGATGGGTTATGTTCTGTTATATGTGGCTTCTGTGCTGACTTTATGGTCAATGATGAGTTACTTAAATGCTGCTTTTGTGGTTATTAAGGAACAATAAATAGATTAGCTAGCGGTGTTGTTATAAAAACAACTTCGAACTTTATGGTTTCTAATTTGAGTCGATTTAACAGAAGGGTTTCCTGGGTAGTTGAGCAAATTTTGAGTAAGCCATTTTTTTAACACTTATAGATACAGTGTATTGAAACGCTGCGGCATAACACAAATGGATCAGGAAAGAGAAGAAAGTATATACGTGAGAGCAGTAACAAAAGACGAGATTTTATTGGTCGCTTTAAAGTTATTTACAAGCAAAGGCTATTTTAAAACATCGCTAATTGATATTGCCGAACAGTTGGGCTTACAAAATACTAGCTTTATTTATCATCATTTTAAAGATAAACAGATGATGGCGGCGGAGTTATATGTCAGTATATTTGATAGTTTAAGTATTTCAATCGATGAAATCAGACGCAAAAATCAAAAGTCTTCTGAGCAATTAAGGGGGATAACGGACTTGCTTTTTAGGTTGGCGGATGAAGCGCCGGATGTAATCCGTTTTTTATTTTTTCTAAAGCTGAATGAGTTTTTGCCAGAGCAAAAGCCGGTTTTAGATACGGCAGCTTTTGTAAAGATTTTTAAAATTATTCAGTCTGGTATTCGAAATGGTGAAATACGTGATATTGATCCCCAATTGATTAATGCTTATTTTTTTGGTGTGATTACTCATACCTTATCTTCCATATTGAATGGTGCTTTAGGTAAAAAAGCAGATTCTTATCTGAGTCAAACATGGTTAGTCGCGTGGCAGACCATCGCTAAAAAATAATTTAACTAAATAACTATGGGTGAAATTGTTCAGTTTAAAAAAATCAGTGTTGCTGATAGACATAAAGGCAAATCTCTTTGCCAGTTCGGTTTCCATAAGTGGAAAATCTTTAAAGAGAAGCAGTTTGATGTTAAGCAGGGTAAGTTAGTGACTGTTTATCAATGCACTCGCTGTACAAAAACAAAATCTAAAGCAATATAGCTAAAACTTTTTTGTGACTTTGTAGCATATTATAAGTTCTGTCATAGGATGGCTTAGTTTAAAGGGCTATCCTATGACACATTAAAATTGTTTATTATTGTTCTTCTAAAAGTCGGTTAAGTTCATTATTTATCAATGTATCGTAATGACGACGTAAAATCGAGTCTGTAGGTACTGCTGATAAAATGGGTTCAATCTCTGTATGGGTTATAGTTTCTTGTACTAGAGATTCTTGTGCTACAGGTGCTTCTCCAGTCTGACCTTGATTATTAATCAAGCTATCGTAATGACGACGTAAAATTGAATCAGTAGGAGGTATAGAAATTACAGGTTCAGTCTGTGTGTTGACAGAAGTAACTTCTGTTACAGGTGACTCTTCCGCTTGCACTATGGTTTCTTGAACTTGAGTAGTAGGTTTTATAATAACTTGGAGGATAGTCTTAGGAATGCTTCCATAGTTTTTATATAAATTTTCAAGAGCTGATTTATCAGTTAACGCTTGCGTAATGATGCTTTTAATCAATGCGTCGTAATGCCGATTTTGAATAGAGTCTGAAGGACGTGGACCTTTAATGGTTTCAATAATATTGTGCAATTGAGAAAGTGCGTGGCGTCTTTGTATTGAATCTTGCGGAAGGTTGTCTGAGGTGATTTTTGATGCCTGGATGGTTGGAGCTTTTACTACTGCTTCTATAACAGGCTCTGCTTTTGCTTCAGTTTCTACTAATTCTTTAACCTTGGGTTCTTCTACGACGGGAGCCTTAATCTGCGTTTCATTATTTATATTTGGCTTAGTAGGGGAGGGGGCTATAGGCGTTTTCGCTGAGACTTGTTCGGGAAGTGAATCATAAGATTTCTTGAAAATAGAAATGATAGCTTGCAAAATTTTATTCATAATTAATTACGCTGTTCCAGCTTTAAAAAGAGACTACGTGTTGAGATATTCTTCCTTAGTTAGCAAGAATAGGTTCTTTATATTCTATCTGAGCGAGTTTAACGATGCAAATAGTCGCTCAACAGTTTTATACCCTGACTATATCACTTGTAGCTAACCTTGGCGAGAATCAGAGCTTAAATTTTTATCAGACGTTGTTGCCATAGGGTTATTCTTTTTTTCAGGTCATCAGTTTTGAAGGTAGTTAACTGGCGTTGTTTTAATAGGCGTTTACCTGCCACCCATACGTCTGTGACATGCTGACGACTGGCTGCGTAAACTATGTGTGAAATCGGACAATAAACTGGTTGAGTTTCTAGCGTGCTTAAATCAATGGAAATTACATCAGCTTCTTTGCCGATACTTAATGAACCGCAATAATCATCCAGGCCCAGGGCTTTGGCACCATTAATGGTTGCCATGCGTAACGCTGTCATTGCTCGAATAGCACTTGCATCACCAGCAACTGCTTTGCCTAACAGTGCCGCTATTCGCATCTCACCAAACATGTCTAAGTCGTTATTACTGGCTGCGCCATCAGTGCCCAGGGCGACATTGATGCCTGCACTTAAGCACTTGGCGATGGGGCTAAATCCGCTAGCCAGTTTTAAATTCGATTCTGGGCAATGTACGATGTGTGATCCAGATATGGCTAGAAGATTAATTTCTTCGTCAGTTAATTGAGTCATATGAACTGCAATCAAAGACGGATTGATTAAACCTAAATCATGCAATCTTTGTAATGGTCGTTGTCCAAATTGTGTTAATGCTTGCTCTACTTCATGAGCTGTTTCATGAACATGAATATGTACGGGTACATTCAGTTCATCAGCCAGCATCTTGATATTCTGAAATGTTGCATCGGATACGGTATAAGGCGCATGAGGAGCAAAAGCTGTAGTGCATAGGGAAGAATGCTGGAGTTGCTTTTTTAAAGCAAGACCTTTAGTGATATATTCAATGCTGTTCTGTGCCCAGGCAGACGGGAAATCAATAACAATTAAACCTACTTTGGCACGTATGCCATGGTGCAAAACTTGTTCTGCAGTAATGTCAGGGAAGAAATACATATCATTAAAGCATGTGGTTCCACCTAGAATCATTTCAGCGATAGCTAATTCTGTGCCGTCTTTAACAAAATCGGGGCTCAGCCATTTTTGCTCTAGTGGCCAAATATGATTCTGCAACCAGTCCATGAGCGGTAAATCATCGGCGATGCCTCGAAACAAGGTCATGGCTGCGTGAGTGTGACAGTTGATCAAGCCGGGTAGTAAGGCATGATTGTCTAACTGTTCAGTATTGGTTCCGGTGTATTTTCGCAAGGCTTCTGGCGTGGGTAATAAGTCAATAATTTTCCCTTCATGAATGACTAGCGTATGGTGTTCGTAGGTTACGGATTCAGGCTCAACAGGTATAATCCAACGCGCATGAATAAGGGTGTCGACGATCATCTGTGGCTCCTATTTTAAAGATAATGCAGAGAATTATAACTTTTACCATCGGGTATTATTAAATAATGACAGAACAAAATAACGGGACGGTAAAAGCACTTCAATGGACGGGTACGTATTTAAGAGTGCTCGACCAACGACAACTGCCTGATAAGCTAATTTATGATGAGTATCATGATGCCAAGGGGGTTGCCGAAGCGATAGTGACGATGCGAGTGCGGGGTGCGCCGGCTATTGGAATTGCTGCAGCTTATGGGGTTGCTTTGTCGGTTAGTCAGCATTATTTAGAGGTGCCTAATCATTGGCAGCAGTCCGTTGCCGAAGATATCGCTTTGTTGGCAAAGTCTCGACCAACAGCGGTTAATTTATTTTGGGCCTTGGCACAAATGCAGGCTGTTTTAGAACAGAATCCAGAAAACCCGGTGATGGCCTGTGTAGCGTATGCCGAGAAAATTCATGCCGATGATATGATGGCAAATAGGCAAATGGGTGAGTTCGGGGCTGATTTATTAGTCGGCGCTAAGGGAGTAATGACCCATTGTAATGCGGGTGCTTTAGCAACAGGCGGTTATGGTACTGCCTTGGGAGTTATTCGCAGTGCAGTGAGTCGGCAACCTTTAAACGTGTATGCTGGTGAAACTAGGCCTTGGTTGCAAGGGGCGCGTTTGACCGTTTGGGAGTTAGCTCAAGATAATATTCCGGTGACGTTGTTAGCAGATTCGGCGGCGGCTTGGTTAATGAAGTCAGGACCAATAGACTGGATTATTGTGGGTGCTGACAGAATTGCTGCGAATGGCGATACTGCGAATAAAGTAGGCACTTACTCGCTGGCAATATTAGCCAAACAGCATGGCGTTAAGTTGATGGTAGTGGCACCTACCACCACCATTGACTGGACTATTGAGAGCGGTGAACTGATAGAGATTGAACATCGTAACCCTAATGAGTTACTGCCAACTTGTTATAATACGGAAGGTTCTTTAGTGAGTGCCTGGAATCCTGTTTTTGATGTCACCCCTGCTGAATTAATTTCTGCTATTGTCACAGAACGGGGTGTTGTTTTAAATCCAACTCAACACGGTATGCTGGAGATAAAAGATGTTATTTGATAAAAAGGGTAATAATCCCGTTTTAGCCGTTGGATATTTGTTTAAAGGGCTTAATTTATTAGCCAGTACAGAACTACGGCGCTTTGTTTTAATTCCGATTCTGATTAATGTTGTGTTGTATGGTGTGGCCTTAGTATTGGCCTACTACTATCTTTCTGATTTGATCAATCAGTTTATACCTGGATGGCTGAGCTGGTTAAGCTGGATATTATGGCCGCTGTTTTTTGTCAGTTTCATTATTGCCGGATTCTTTACCTTTACTGTGCTAGCTAACTTATTAGCGTCGCCTTTTTACGGTAGATTATCTGCTAAAACGCTGGTGCTGATCACCGGTCAACCCAGTGTTATTGAGGAACAGCCTTTAGTTAAGGTCATGTTGGCAGAGTTAAAGCGTGCCGGATACTTATTAAGTAGGGCGTTACCGCTAATAATCCTGTCAATTATTCCCGGTATTAATGTGCTGGCGCCTTTTTTGTGGGCTTTGTTTGGTGCCTGGGGTATGGCTTTGGAATATTTTGCCTATCCTTTAGAAAATGCAGGTGTTTTGTTTTCTGAACAGAAGCAATTAGTTGGTAGTGTCCGGTTAGGAGCCTTAAGTTTTGGTGGTGTTGCCGCTATGGGGTTAACCTTTCCTATTATCAATATAGTGATTGCACCTGCAGCTGTGATAGGTGCGACCTTATACGTTAATGAGCTTAAAAAAGAAGTCTAAGGATATACGATCAAGAGTAGGCTTTAGTCCCCCTCTCTAAAAAAGAGGGGCTAGGGGAGATTTTATTAGATCAATTCCCCGTAGCCCCTCGCCTTGCTGACAAACGGCTTATTTTTTAATATAAAGATCAGTAATAGTGCCGGTGATCATTTCAGCGGCAAAACCAAACGTTTCTGCCAGTGTAGGATGTGGATGAATCGTTAAGCTGATATCTTCAGCATCCGCTCCCATTTCCAGTGCCAAGACCGCTTCTGAAATTAATTCACCCGCATTGGTACCCACCATACCCGCTCCCAAAATCCGACCGGTTTCTTTTTCACAGATAATTTTAGTTAAACCTTCTTTACGACCTAAGCATAAAGAACGGCCACTAGCTGCCCAAGGAAATACGGCTTTATCGTATTCAATGCCCTGTTGTTTCGCTTGATTTTCGGTAAGGCCCATCCAGCTAATTTCAGGGTCTGTATAAGCGACAGAAGGAATGGTTAAAGCATCAAAATGAGCCTTATGCCCGGCGATGATTTCTGCAGCCACTTTGCCTTCATGAACGGCTTTATGAGCCAGCATAGGATTACCAACAATGTCTCCAATAGCAAAGATATGGTTTACATTGGTGCGTTGTTGTTTATCAACGTTAATAAAGCCTTGTTCATTGATATTAATACCCGCTAAGTCAGCACCGATTAATAAGCCATTAGGTCTACGGCCTACAGCGACTAATACGGCATCAAATAGCTCCGATTCAGGCGCACCTTTGCCTTCAAACGAAACTTTAAGACCTTCAGTGAGGGCTTCAATCGCAGTGACTTTGGTTTCTAGCCAAATGTTTTTATATTGTGTTTTAATGCGTCTTGCTAATGGAGTGACCAAGTCTTTATCACAACCTGGAATAATCTGATCCATTAACTCAACCACACTGATTTCTGAGCCCATGGCATGATAGACCGTCGCCATTTCTAAGCCAATAATACCTCCACCGACAATCAAGAGTTTTTTAGGAATCTCTTTAAGTTGTAAAGCATCAGTGGAATCCCATAGCCGAGGATCATCGTGAGGAAAAACGGGAATTTGAGTGGGTCTAGAGCCAGCAGCAATGATGGCTTGATCAAAACGAACTGTTTTAATGCCTTCGGGTGTTTCAACGGCTAAGGTATTGGCTGACGTAAATTTGCCAGTGCCTTGAACATAAGTCACCTTGCGTTGTTTGACGAGTCCAGCAAGACCGTCATTTAAGCTTTTGGTGACACTTTCTTTCCAGCTTCTGATTTTATTAATATCAATGCTGGGTTTGCCATAACTTACCCCATGCGCTTCAAATTCATCGACTTCATGAATGATTTGTGCCGCATGTAATAAAGCTTTTGAAGGTATACAGCCTACATTAAGGCAAACACCACCTAATACAGGGAAGCGTTCAACCAGAACCACTTGTTTACCTAAATCGGCCGCACGAAAAGCAGCGCTATATCCACCAGGGCCGCCACCCAACACTAAAACTTCTGCGTTTAAAACTGTCTCAGTCATATTAGTAGTCTATCCCGTATTAAAGTAATAAGCGGCGAATATCACCTAGATATTGTTTAACTGCCGCCATAAATCTTGCACCTTCAGCTCCGTCTATTACACGGTGATCGTAGGTTAAATCTAATGGCATCATTAAACGGGGTACAAACTCTTTACCATTCCAAACAGGTTGTATTTTGGCGCGTGTGACGCCAAGAATTGCAACTTCAGGCGCATTAACAATCGGTGTAAAGGCAGTACCACCAATGCCACCCAAACTTGAAATAGTGATACAACCGCCTTGCATGTCGCCGGGCATCAATTTACCTTGACGGGCTTTTTCAGATTTCTCTGCCAGTTCTTGAGCGAGCTCAGTAATACTCTTGGTATTAACGTTACGTAACACAGGTACTACCAAGCCATTCGGTGTATCAACCGCAATACCTACGTTGAAGTATTTTTTAAGAATTAAGCTTTCGCCATCGGGTGATAAAGAGGAATTAAAGTTTGGAAATTGCTGCATTGCCGCAACTAACGCCTTAATGATAAACATCAAGCCGGTAATCTTAACTTCACCTTTGGATTTCTCAGCATTCAGGATATTACGGAAAGCCTCTAAATCAGTGATATCGGCTTCTTCATGGTAAGTAACCAGTGGTAAGTTTAACCAGACACGACTTAAGTTTTGACCAGTAAGACGTTTGATTTTGCTAAGTTTTAAAACTTCAGTCTCTCCAAACGGCGTAAAGTCAACAGCTGGGATACTTGGAATACCGGCACCAGTAGACACAGGGCCTTCATTGAGCGCTTTTTTAACATAGTTCTTCACATCATCTTTTAAGATGCGACCTTTACGCCCGCTGCCTGTTGTTATTTTAGCTACATCAACGCCCAGTTCACGAGCAAAAAGACGTACCGAAGGTGAAGCATGAGCTCTATTGGCTGTGTTATTGTTGTCCAGAACAGGAATTGATACGCTAGTTGTAACAGCGACTGCTGTAGCTGGGGTTGGTGCCACAATAGGTTCTGGTGCTTTTTCAACTACGGGAGCAGCCGTTGGGACTTCAGTAACTGCGACAGGTGTGGCGATTTCAGCGGCACTGACTACGCTGGTACTTGCTAATACAGTTGCGATAAGGGTGCCTTCAGAAACCTTGTCACCGGGTTTGATGTAAACCTCTTGAATGGTACCTGTAGCGCTAGAGGGTAACTCCATGCTGGCTTTATCAGTTTCAAGCGTTGCAACGGTTTGTTCCAGTTCTACTACATCACCGGCTTTAATTAAGACTTCAACTACATCAATTTCGGCGACATTGCCGACATCAGGAACTCTAATTTCAAACAATTGAGTCATTTCACTATCCTTACGTTAAATTAGCCAAGGTGCTTTAATTTCTGTCGCAATGCCATATTTGGCAATGGCGACTTCAACCTTATTTGCATCAAATTGACCTAGATCAGCCAAACTCTTCAGAGCCGCAATGGTGACATGGTAACGGTCAACCTCAAAGAAACGTCTTAAGTTCTCACGGGTATCTGAGCGACCAAAACCATCGGTACCTAACACAGTATAAGGTGCTTTTACATAAGCACGAATCTGTTCAGCAAAAGCACGCGTATAGTCAGTTGAGGCAATAACAGGGCCTACCGCATTATCTAGACAGCTGGCTACGTGTGATTGTTTAGCAGGTTCGGTCGGATGTAAACGGTTCCAACGTTCACAGGCTTGACCATCACGAGCTAATTCTGTAAAGCTTGGGCAACTCCATAAATCGGCTTCAACACCCCAGTCATTTTTAAGTAATTCAGCCGCAAATTCAACTTCACGGAAGATAGTGCCTGAGCCTAATAATTGTACGCGTGGCGCTTTACTTTCTTCACCCTGGTGGAATTTATACATGCCTTTTAAGATGTCGAGCTCAATACCTTTTGGCATAGCGGGATGACTGTAGTTCTCATTCATTACGGTAATGTAATAGAACACGTCTTCCTGCTCAACATACATGCGACGTAAGCCATCTTGAATGATCACGGCCAATTCATAAGCATAAGTGGGATCATAAGAGATACAGTTAGGCACGGTGGCTGACATTAAATGGCTATGACCATCTTCGTGTTGTAAGCCCTCACCGTTTAATGTGGTTCTACCCGCAGTACCGCCCATTAAGAAACCGCGAGTTCTTTGATCCGCTGCTGCCCAAATTAAATCACCTACGCGTTGGAAACCAAACATAGAGTAATAAATGAAGAACGGAATCATGGGTACGTTATGCGTTGAATAGGCGGTACCTGCCGCAATCCAGTCACAAAGACCACCGGCTTCATTAATCCCTTCTTGTAACACCTGCCCATGTTTATCTTCTTTATAGAACATAAGTTGGTCAGCATCTTGAGGGGTATACAATTGACCGACTTGTGACCAAATACCCAACTGTCTAAACATGCCTTCCATACCAAAGGTTCTTGATTCATCAGGAACAATCGGGACGATACGTTTACCAATGTTTTTATCTTTAACCAAGATGTTAAGTAAGCGTACAAAAGCCATCGTGGTTGATATTTCACGGCCTTCACCGCTGGCTTCTAGCAAAGCTTTAAAGTCACTCAAAACAGGTACATCCAACGCATAAGACTTAGCACGTCTGGAGGGCAGGTGTCCACCCAGTTCAGCGCGTCGTTGTTGCATATAAGCCAGTTCTTTTGAACCTTCAGGGAAGGTTAGATAAGGCAGTTTTTGAATTTCTTCATCAGTGACGGGTAATTCATAGCGATCACGGAAGTGGGTGAGTGAAATTTCACTCATTTTCTTTTGTTGATGAGAAATGTTTTGAGCTTCACCAGAGGAACCCATGCCATAACCTTTAATGGTTTTGGCTAAGATAACGGTTGGCTGACCTTTATGGTTTACTGCCTCATGGAAAGCGGCGTATGTTTTGGCAGGATCATGCCCCCCCCTGTTGAGCTCCCAAATATCGCGGTCCGACCAATCTGCAACCATGGCTTTAAGCTCAGGTGTATTAAAGAAGTGTTCACGAACATAAGCCCCATCTTTAGCTTTGAATGTTTGGTAATCACCGTCCACACAAGCCATCATACGAGCAACAAGAAGTCCTTTATTATCTCGAGCCAATAAGGCATCCCAACGTTGCCCCCAAACCAGTTTAATAACATTCCAACCCGCTCCACGGAACTCACTTTCTAGTTCTTGAATAATTTTAGCGTTACCTCGAACTGGCCCATCTAAGCGTTGCAGGTTACAGTTGATAACAAAAATCAGGTTGTCCAGTTTCTCACGACCGGCCATGCCAATCGCACCTAATGATTCAGGTTCATCGGTCTCGCCGTCACCTAAGAAGCTCCATACTTTACGATTTGAAGTATCAGTAAAGCCACGATCTTGTAAGTAACGCATAAAGCGTGCTTGATAAATAGCCATGATAGGACCAAGGCCCATAGACACGGTAGGGAATTGCCAAAAATCCTGCATTAACCAAGGGTGTGGATAAGACGGTAAGCCGTTACCATCGACTTCCTGGCGGAAACTATCCATTTGTTCTTGGGTGAGTCTTCCCAGTAAAAAGGCTCGAGCATAATCGCCAGGTGTTAAGTGGCCTTGTGTAAAAATTAAGTCACCATCATGATTTTCTGAGGGCGCATGCCAAAAATGGTTATAACCGACATCATAAAGAGTTGCTGCAGATGCAAAGCTGGCAATATGTCCACCCACATTGGTATGTTTATTTGCTCTTAATACCATCATCATGGCGTTCCAGCGCACATAAGAGCGAATTCGCTGCTCTATGGTTGCGTCGCCAGGAAATTGGGCTTGTCGAGAAACGGGGATAGTATTCAAGTAAGCTGTGTTAGCACTAAAGGGTATATCGAAACCAGACTGCCGAGTTGCAGCAACTAATTGTTCAATCAGAAAGTGCGCGCGTTCACTTCCATCTTGGTCTAATACTGATTGTAGCGCTTCAATCCACTCTTTAGTTTCTGTAGGATCAATGTCATTTTGTCCGGTAATCTCTGAAATTAGGCTATTGTTCATGTGTGATCCTATTAAAACGGGTTATGCATGGCTTAAAAATATCTTAACTATTGAATTAATGCAGTCTTTGGGGCGCTTTTTGACTGATTTTGTAAGGCCACCTGAGAAGTTTCGAGTATCAAGACGACCTTAATGCCTTGGTAACGTGCATAGTATATACAAATGAAAGCGTGCAATACACCCGTTTTAGCAAGTGGTTATAATTAGTGATAATTAAATAGAGATAAAAATGACAAAAAAGTCCTAGTCTTTCAGTACCATTTTAATATTTACTGTTTAGTAATGAGTCTTTATGGGCTTCATTAGTCCTTTATTATGATGATTCTATGAATAGTTTATTTACTTAGAAATATACTAAGGTTATTTCTACCAAATTTAAGTTCCTAATCCTTTGCTAGGATTTGGGAACGGGTAAAAAAGCTGTAAAATAGCAGCTTTATCTATTTATCCTTTTATATATCATGCGTACAACACAATTTCCCCTTAATACCGTTAAAGAAACACCAGCTGATGCTGAAATTGCAAGCCATCAATTAATGATACGTGCGGGTCTTATTCGTAAATTGGCGGCTGGTCTATACAGTTGGTTACCGTTGGGATTGCGGGTGTTACGCAAAGTCGAAAAGATTACCCGGGAAGAAATGGAAAAGGCGGGTGCTTTAGAAGTTTTGATGCCAGCGCTACAACCAGCCGAATTGTGGCAGGAAACAGGACGATGGGAAAAATATGGTCCTGAGTTAGCGCGCTTAAAGGATCGTCATGATCGGGATTTTTGTCTGGGTCCTACACATGAAGAAATTATTACTGATTTAGCGCGTAATGAGCTAAAAAGCTATAAGCAACTCCCTATCACCTTTTACCAGATCCAAACAAAATTTCGTGACGAGATTCGTCCGCGTTTTGGGGTGATGCGGTCGCGAGAATTTATCATGAAAGATGCTTATTCATTCCACTTGGATCAGGCTTCTTTGCAGGAAACTTACGAGGTGATGTATCAAGCGTATAGTAATATTTTTAATCACTTAGGGTTAAAGTTTCGTGCTGTTATAGCTGATTCAGGATCTATTGGTGGCGCGGTGTCTCACGAGTTTCATGTATTAGCGGATTCAGGTGAAGACGCGATTGCTTTTTCTACGGTGAGTGAATATGCCGCAAATGTTGAAAAAGCGGAGGCGGTTGCACCCGCAGGAACCCGAGCAGCGCCTACAGCAGACAAACAATTGATTGATACGCCTGATCAACATAGCATTGAAGAGGTGAGTCAGTTTTTCTCTATTTCTGCGACACAATGTCTTAAAACCCTGATTGTAAAAGGTAAGGAAGAAGGTAGTCTGGTCGGCTTATTGTTACGTGGTGATCATGAACTTAATAAGATCAAGGCGGAAAAAATTGAAGGTGTTGCGGCCCCTTTAGAGTTTGCAACTGAAGTAGAGATTCAAGTGGCCTGTCAGTGTAAACCCGGCTCAATTGGACCGATAGGCTTAACTATTCCGGTTATTGCAGATCGTAGCGTGATAGTAATGTCTGATTTTGTTTGCGGAGCTAATCAGGATGGTAAGCATTTTCAAGGGGTTAATTGGGAGCGTGATTTAGCGGTTCCTGAACTGATTGCTGATCTTCGTACCGTTGTAGAAGGTGATGCTAGTCCTGATGGTCAAGGTGAAATTACTTTGGCGCGGGGTATTGAGGTCGGTCATATATTTCAATTAGGGACTAAATACAGCGGAGCTATGAAAGCCGGTGTTATTAATGAGGGCGGAAAAAATCAAATCATGCTGATGGGCTGTTATGGCATTGGTATTTCTCGTGTGGT
Organism: uncultured Methylococcaceae bacterium; assembly: GCA_903866825.1. GTDB lineage: Bacteria > Pseudomonadota > Gammaproteobacteria > Methylococcales > Methylomonadaceae > Methylobacter_C. The sequence continues at coordinate 16,883 of CAIPPE010000255.1, read as the reverse complement.
GGCGGCAGCCATTGAACAAAATCATGATGATAAAGGGATTATCTGGTCAGCTAATTTGGCTCCTTTTCAAGTGGCGCTGTGTCCTATGAATATGCACAAGTCTGAGCGTTTAAAGGTTGCTTCTGAGCAGTTGTATCAGGATTTATTAGCCGCAGGCATTGATGTCTTATTTGATGATAGAAAAGTACGTGCGGGCTTTATGTTTTCAGATATGGAGCTAATAGGAATCCCTCATTGTGTTATCGTGGGTGATCGTGGTTTAGATACAGGTACTGTCGAATATAAGGGCAGAACAGCCGATGCAAATGAAGAAATCCCGATTTCAGAAATCATTGCTTTTTTGAAAGAAAAGTTGGTTTAGTTTAATATTTAAATTAGATTAGGAGCGATTTTAGCTTTAAAAGCTTCAGCTAAAATTCTCCTAATTTTAAAAGGCTAGTTAATACAGTCTTCAAATATTATTCGTTTAAATATTGGATTGATGAAAATTTATAATTCAAGCTTGACAAAAAACTCCCATCATAGACACTAGTGCAGTTTTCATAACTGTAGAGTAACTTTTCTTTGAATGATATTCCCTTAAGTATGTTATTCGGCATACTTGCTTTTATACTTTTGTTGTCAGCTTTTTTTTCTGGATCAGAAACTTCCTTAATGTCTATTAATCGCTATCGATTAAAACATTTGGTAAAGCTTAAGCATTCAGGAGCTATAAAAGTCCATAATTTATTGCAAAAACCTGAACGTTTATTAAGTTTTATCTTATTGGGAAATAATTTTCTTAGAAACCTGGCGTCTTCAATAGCAACGATTATTACTTTAAAACTGTATGTAGATGACGAAGTTTTGATTGCGATAGCAATAGGCGTTTTGACTTTAGTGATGCTGATATTCTCAGAGATAACACCTAAAACTCTTGCTGGCGCAAAGCCAGAATGGCTCGCTTTTTCAGCTGCTTGGCTGTATACCCCTCTATTAAATTTATTTTATCCTGTTATCTGTTTAGTAAATTTGTTCGTGAATACTTTATTACGAATTATGGGTATAGATGTAAAAAACAGTCGTCATGATTCACTTAATAAGGAAGCCTTAAAAAATATTATTTCCGAAGCTGAAGGTTTGATGCCTATTCGGTATCAAAAAATGTTGCTGGGCATTTTAGATTTTGAGACAGCAACAGTAGAAGATATCATGACACCCCGTAATGAAATTGTAGGTATAGATCTTGAGGCTCCCATTGAAGATATAGTTGGGCACATCAGAAATAGTCCTCATACCCAATTGGCAGTTTATAAGAAAAGCATCGACCGGGTGGTTGGTTTTTTACACTTGCGAAAAGTATTATTGTTAGTCGGTCAGGATGATTTTGATAAACAGGCTATTATAAACTTGCTGAATAAGCCGGCGTTTATCCCGGAAAATACGCCAGTGCATGCTCAAATGCTGAGGTTTAAAACTGAAAAAATTGATATTGGTTTGGTCGTTGATGAATATGGAGATGTCCAGGGGTTGGTTACACTGGACGACTTGATTCACGAAATAGTCGGTGAGCTTATTACTGATGAAGCGGCAGCCAGAAAACAAAGTGATGGTAGTTATTTGATTGATGCAGGTATTACCGTGAGAGAGCTTAACAGGGTTATGCAATGGTCTTTGCCAATAGAGGGACCAAAGACTTTGAATGGACTCATTGTTGAGTTTATGGAAACGATTCCTGATGTAGGCACTAGTGTTAAATTATTCGGGCTTCATCTGGAAATAATAAAGAGGGATGAAAATGCGCTTAAGCTAGTTAAGTTTTTGCCATCCAAAAAATAATGTTTTAAAAAAGTTTGTCGATTTTGATTAAGATTGGCTTTAATTAAGTTAGAGTCATTTTCTTTTAGAACTAAGGTACAAATATATTAATCATAAGATTAAGCTAACGAAATAATTTTTAGTTAGTGTTGTACCCGTGTAAGATAATATATTTAGTCATTTATATTCACATTTTCCGCTTTAGGCGATATTTTTCAATACACAGATGAAAAGAAAGTTAGCCATTCTATTTGTTGTTGCATTACTTGTTGTTGTTAATTTTAGTATTTGGAGCTATATCAATAACCCTTTGCAATTGCAACCCTGGACTAAGACAACCATGGGTGTTACCTATGATCCTCACCGTAAGCAGGATGCACAAAATGGTGACACTTATCCTAGTGAAGAGGATATGGATCATGATTTGGCTTTGCTGGCCAACAAAGTCCATGCCGTAAGAACTTATAGCATGCTAAAAGGGCAGCATAAAATTCCTGAACTCGCGGCAAAATACAACCTGAACACGACCTTAGGGGCTTGGATAGATGGTGATCTGGAAAAGAATCGTCAAGAAGTCGAGACATTAATTGAAGCTGGACGCCAGAACAACCCCAGAATTATTCGTTTGATGGTTGGCAACGAAGTTTTGTTACGTGCTGATATTCCCAAAACGGCCTTAATTGATTATATCCGGGAAGTTAAGAAAAACAGCTGGCGGCCAGTGAGCACGTCTGAAACATGGGATGTGTGGTTAAAGAATCCTGATCTTGTTGATGAAGTGGATTTTATAGCGGTACATATTTTGCCCTATTGGGAAGGTATTTCAGCAGATGACGCTGTGGATTACGTGTTTGATCGTTATCACGAAGTGGCGGCGGCTTATCCCAATAAACCTATCATCATTACAGAAGTGGGTTGGCCTTCAGATGGTCAACCGTTTAAGCATGCAGAAGCCTCTATTCCTAATCAAGCGCGATTCTTGAGAGAGTTCTTGAATAGAGCAGATGCTGAGAAGGTGACCTATTATATTGTTGAAGCATTTGATCAACCCTGGAAGAAATCGATAGAAGGATCAGCCGGAGCCTATTGGGGCATTTTTAATGCGGACCGTCAGCCTAAATATCCAATGGATGGTGATGTTATTACCATGCCTACATGGAAAAACTGGGCAGCCGGTGCTGCGGGTATCAGTATCGTTTTAATGGGTTTGTTTTTATTTACCCGTAGTGCGTTAAAGTTGCCGGGAGTTTTGTTTTTAGGTCTTATTGCTAATTTAGCGGTATCGGTTATCTTTTGGTCGGCCTCAATTGGCGCACAGCAGTATCAAACCAAATTAGGGATATTGTTTTGGGGATTGATGTTATTAATGCAGATTATGGCGGTAGTCATACTGCTGATTGAAAGTCTTGAAATTGCAGAGGTGGTTTGGCATAGAAGTACAGCCAGAACTTTCCAGCCGTTGCAGCCCAGTCCAAGCTTTAAATATCCAAAGGTTTCTCTGCATTTACCCATTCATAACGAACCTCCGATGATGGTGCGTAAAACGCTTGAAGCATTAGCTAAAGTGGATTACCCAAACATGGAGGTGTTGGTTATGGATAACAACACTAAAGATCCTGCGGTATGGGAACCTGTTCGTGACGATTGCGAACGTTTGGGGCCTATGTTCCGATTCTTCCATTTAGAAAACTGGCCTGGATTTAAAGCAGGAGCGATTAACCATGCCTTGGAACAAACCGCCAGTGATGCGGAAATTATCGCCGTTATCGACAGTGATTATGTCTTGTCACCGGATTGGTTGAATTGTATGGTGCCTTATTTTGATAATGAAAATGTAGGCTTTATTCAGTCTCCACAGGATTATCGGGATAGAGATCAAAGTTTGTTCAAATCGTTTTGTTATTGGGAATATGCTGGTTTCTTTAACATAGGTATGGTGCAAAGAAATGAATACAACGCCATCATTCAACATGGCACCATGACTATGATTAGAAAATCAGCTTTACTTGAAGTGGGTAATTGGGCTGAATGGTGTATTTGTGAGGACAGTGAGTTAGGTTTACGTTTATTTGAAGCCGGTTACGATTCAGTTTATGTAAAAGATTCTTTCGGACGCGGTTTAATGCCCGATACGATGTCAGGTTACATGACGCAACGTTTCCGTTGGGTTTATGGGGCGATGCAAATTATTAAAGGTCACTGGCGTAGTTTTTTACCCACCAAATCATCTCCATTAACAGCCGCGCAACGTTACTATTTTATTGCAGGTTGGCTTCCCTGGTTTTCTGATGCCTTGGCGTTGTTATTTACCACATCTAGTTTGATTTTGACGGCTATTATCTTAACTGATCCGATTCATAGTGAATTGCCTGCCAACGTCTTTTTATTACCGACAGTCGGCTTGTTTAGTTTTAAAATTTTACGTGGCTTATGGTTATATCAAGCCCGTGTACCGTGTTCAGTATGGCAATCATTGGGTGCTGCGTTAACAGGTTTATCCTTGACACATACCGTGGCAAGAGGAACCGTACAGGGCTTGTTTACCTCAGGAAAACCGTTTATGCGTACGCCTAAATACGAAAAACAAGGTCCGCTGTTCACAGGTTTAGTGACCATTCGACAAGAGCTATTCTTGTTATTGTTACTCAGCGCAAGCATTGCTGCGATTAGTTCTATTGATCATTTTGATAACTTAAGTGGTCGCTTATGGATTGCGGTATTGTCTGTTCAAGCAGTACCTTATGTTGCGGCATTATTAACTTTATTAATCAGTATTGCGCCTAACTATGGAAAAAAAGGCAAGCTGGATGCTGAAGCGTTAGACGAAGAATAAGAAAGGTAAAATAATGACATTGATACGCCAGGATGATTTTATTCAGAGTATTGCAGATTCCTTGCAATACATTTCCTATTATCATCCCCTGGATTTTATCCAGGCCTTGAATACGGCGTATCAAAAAGAGCAAAGTCCTGCCGCCAAAGATGCCATGGCACAAATCCTCATTAATTCGAGAATGTGCGCCGAAGGCCATCGACCGATCTGTCAAGATACCGGGATAGTTACGGTCTTTTTAAAGATCGGTATGTCTGTGCAATGGGATTCTCAACTTAGTGTTATTGACATGGTGAATGAAGGGGTAAGGCAAGCCTATAAAAACCCTGATAATGTTTTACGTGCTTCTATCTTAAAAGATCCCGCCGGGAAACGTATTAATACCCTAGATAACACGCCGGCTGTTGTGCACATGGAAGTTGTGTTGGGTAATACGGTTGAGGTTGAAATCGCTGCCAAAGGTGGTGGTTCAGAAGCCAAATCAAAGTTTGTAATGCTCAATCCTTCCGACAGTATTGTAGATTGGGTGTTGAAGACTGTACCCACAATGGGTGCTGGATGGTGTCCTCCGGGTATCTTGGGTATTGGCATTGGTGGAACTGCAGAAAAAGCCATGCTACTGGCTAAGCAGGCATGTATGGAATCCATTGATATACAAGAGCTTATCGCCCGTGGTCCACACAATGCTTTGGAAGAGTTAAGGCTTGAGCTGTACGATAAAGTGAATGCTTTAGGGATTGGAGCCCAAGGCTTAGGTGGGTTAACGACTGTGCTGGATATTAAAGTTAAAGATTATCCCACTCATGCTGCCAATAAACCGGTCGCGATAATTCCTAATTGTGCCGCGACTCGTCATACTCATTTTGTACTTGATGGATCAGGTCCTGTTGAATTTACCCCACCCCGTTTGGAAGATTGGCCTAAGGTTACTTGGGAAGCAGGTGCTGCTGCGCGTAGAGTTAATTTAGATACCGTGACGCGTGAAGAGGTGGCTACCTGGAAATTAGGAGAAACCTTATTGTTGAGCGGCACCTTATTGACGGGTCGTGATGCCGCACATAAACGTCTGGTTGATATGATTGAGCGGGGTGAATCGCTACCAGAAAACGTTGATTTTACTGATAAGTTTATTTATTACGTGGGTCCAGTTGATCCCGTGCGTGATGAAGTGGTGGGTCCGGCGGGTCCGACCACTGCAACACGGATGGATAAGTTTACTGAAACTATGCTCGCCAAAACAGGTTTGCTGGGTATGATTGGTAAATCTGAGCGAGGACAAAGCGCAATAGATTCAATCAAAAAACATCAAGCTGTCTATTTAATGGCAGTGGGTGGCGCGGCTTATTTAGTCTCAAAAGCAATTCGACAATCACGGGTTGTGGCCTTTGCTGATTTGGGTATGGAAGCGATTCATGAATTTGTTGTTGAGGACATGCCTGTTACCGTTGCCGTTGATACACAAGGTGTATCCATACATCAAATAGCCCCTAGGATTTGGCAAGGTAAAATCGGCAAGATCCCAGTGGTTGTGGTTTAAGTTCTTTTACTTTGCTTCCAGCAAGCTTAGCCAATGCACTACTGGTATTTCGCTTGCTGTATTTAAATGCACTAAGCACCCGATATTGGCGGTGGCAATAAGCTCCGGTTGAGGCTGTTGTAATTGATCAAGTTTACGATCGCGTAATTGCCTCGCTAAGGTCGGTTGCAACAATGAATAAGTGCCCGCAGAACCACAGCACTGACTGGATTGCGTCCCAGGTAATACCTCAAATCCTGCCTGTTTTAATACCGTTTCAACACGACCTTCCAGTTTAAGTGCATTCACTAAAGTACAGGGAGCATGAAAAGCTACACGACGACCTTGCCCCACCTTATTGAGCGTTAATTGTTCAATGAGTTGCACGGGATCACGATAAAGCGCACTGACTTTAGCGGCTTTATCCGCATAATCAGGTTCATGTTTCATCAGGTCAGCATAATCTTGTAACATAGCACCACAACCACTTGCAGTGATAATAATGGCTTCAATACCGGCTTCAATTTCTGGCCATAGCGCATCAATCGCCGCTTTAATACGTGTTGTTGTTTGATCTATCGCACTTAAATGATGACTGACGGCACCACAACAGCCTGAATAAAAAGCACTGGCAGAAATACCGTGTTGATCCAATACACGGGCTAAGGCTGAATCTATGCCGGGTTCCAGAGTGGGTTGCACACAACCTGCTAAAATAAGGACGCGTTTGGTATGACGAATCTCAGGCCAAACACCGGCTGCTTTGGCGATTGGAATATGGCGTTTTAAGGTAGAAAAGGGTATTAAAGGACGAAAGCCACGGGCTAGCGTTAGTAGGAAGCCAAAGCGTTGTGTCGATGGAATAATCCAGCATAAGGCCTTGCGGATACTGCGTTGTAGATAACTGCGTTTAACCTGTTTAGCTATTTCTACTCTGCCTAGTTCAAGTAATTTTGCATAGTGCACACCGGAGGGACACGCTGTTTCACAGGCGCGGCAGGTTAAGCAACGATCAAGATGACGTTGTGTTTCATGGGTTACGGCTTTACCCTCAAACAGGTTTTTGATTTGATAAATTCGACCACGAGGACCATCCAGTTCATTACCTAATAAATTATAGGTTGGGCAGGCAGGATTACATAACCCACAATGTACACAGCTACGTAAAATCGATTCAAGTTCTTGACCCTCAGGTGACTGGGTCAGGCCAGAAGTCAGTGAAATTTGCATTAACTGGATACTCCCATGATGCCAGGGTTAAAGACGCCATAAGGATCAAAGGCCTTTTTTAACTGCTGATGGAGTGGCAATAAAGCTTTTGGGGGTTGTGGGCCCGTAACGGGTTGAATATCCCGAAATAGGTAAACATAACCTTCTGCTTGATTAGCCATATTATTAACCTCTGCAGCCAGTTTATCGGTATGCCACCAATGCAGGCCACCACACCAGTCAACAAAGACTTCATTCTCAGGCATTGTTAATGGGGTGGCAGGTGGCACTGATAAGCGCCATAACGGTTGTTTAGAATGAAAGAATGGATGTGTGTGTTCGCGTAAGCCCAGCCAGAATTGTGGACTGTTTAAAATCTCGTCACCACTGATTTTCAGTTGGGCGTTACGAACAACTTGTGCTGTGCCTTGTAAGCGAATAAAAACGGCTCCTTCTAACCAAGCCATTGCTGATAGGGGTAAAGACATTCGGGCGAGATCAGCCATACGTTGTGGTGCATATTGGAGTAAACAGTCAAAGCGAAGTGTTGTCTCTACTTCTGGTTTTGGAATGACTTTAAGCGTGATTTCTAATACAGCTCCCAGGGTTCCTCTAGCGCCGACCATTAAACGCGAGACATCAAAGCCTGCTACATTCTTCATGACTTGTCCACCAAAGCTGAGTATCTGACCTTGGCCATTCAGTATTTTTACACCTAAAACATGATCACGTAAACTGCCTGAAAAGGGTCTTCGAGAGCCTGAGAATCCACAGGCAATCGCACCGCCCAAGGTAGCTTTGTTTGAGCAGTGGCTAAAATGCGGCGGTTCACTGCCTAGTATTTGATTATGTTGCGCTAATAAAGCTTCAATTTCATCCAGGGGTGTCCCCGCACGCGCGGTGATATACAATTCACTGGGTTGATAATCTATGATGCCCTTGTGGTCTGCAAGGTGTATGGTTTTATCAGCATTTGCAGGTTGTAGAAAGCGCTTGCTGTTACCCCCAATAATCGCCAATGTTTGCTTATGGGTCAGTGCTTCTGCCACTTCAGCTTGTAATGCTTGAGAGAGATCGTTATTCATTTAATAACGCTCCAATTCAGGAAAGGATAATTGACCTTTATGAACATGCATCCCACCAAACTCGGCACAACGGTGTAGGGTAGGTAATGCTTTACCTGGGTTCAGCAACTTGTGTGGGTCGAAAGCTGTTTTAATAGTAAGAAACTGGGTTAACTCTAGGGGTTTAAACTGCATACACATGCCGTCCAGTTTCTCAATGCCTACGCCGTGTTCACCCGTAATCGTACCGCCGACTGACACGCAAAGATCTAAAATACGTTTACCGAGTTGCTCAACTTTCTCAAGTTCATTCTCTCGATTCACATCATAGAGAATCAAGGGGTGTAAATTACCATCACCGGCATGAAAAACATTAGCCACCGTTAAATTAAATTCCCGGGATAATTCAGCGATGCGGGTGAGCACTTCGGGTAAACTGCGGCGTGGAATCGTGCCATCCATACAATAGTAATCGGGCGATAGTCTGCCCAACGCTGTAAATGCGGATTTACGGCTTTTCCAAAATAAGGCGCGTTCTGCTTCATCCTTTGCAGTTCTAACTTCAATGGCGCCGGAGTCAAACATGATTTTTTCTACGCGTTGTATTTGTTCGGTAACTTCTAATGTGGCACCGTCCATTTCACAAAGAAGAATCGCACGGGCTGCTTTAGGAAAGTTAGCATGCACAAAACCTTCAACGGCTTGAATAACTACTTGATCCATCATTTCCAGACCGGCAGGAATAATGCCCGCAGAAATAATATTACTCACAGCCAATCCTGCTTTTGCAACATCATCAAAGACTGCGAGGATGACTTGTGCGAATTCAGGGCAGGGTAATAATTTGACGGTAATTTCTACTACAATGCCGAGCAAGCCTTCGGAACCACATAATAAAGCCAGTAAGTCATAACCTGGCGAATCCAGTGTTTTACCGCCCAGCGTGAGCAGTTCACCTTCTGGGGTAACGATCTTTAAACCAAGGACATTATGAACAGTGAGGCCATATTTTAAGCAATGGACACCGCCCGAGTTTTCGGCAACATTACCGCCAATCGTGCAGGCAAACTGAGAGGAAGGGTCGGGCGCGTAATAAAGTCCTAATGGTCGTGCTGCGTCTGATAAGGCCAGATTACGCACGCCGGGTTCAATGCGTGCACAAAAGTTTTGGGTATCAATGTCTAAAATATGATTAAGCTTGCTTAATACTAACAGTACCCCATCACTATTCGGTAAGGCGCCACCTGATAAACCAGTCCCGGCTCCACGGGGTACGACAGGAACCTGTAGCTCATGACAAATACGCATAATGGCCTGAATGTGTTCAACTGTATCGGGTAAACAAACCAGTGCCGGTAATTGACGGTAAGCGGAAAGGCCATCACACTCAAAAGGTTGCATCGCTTCAGTTTCATGCAAGAGCGATTCCTTAGGTAAAATCTTTTTCAGATGGGTAATTAAACGATCGCGGGTCGTTTTTGATGAGGCCATGATGAAGTAATGAGGCGTCAATGTAAACAGAGATTGCTGTCATTTTAACATAGATCATTAAGTTTGATTTGGCGAGCGTAGACTTGAAAAAAAAACATACGTCCCCACATTGTCTGAAATAATTTTTAACCCATCTTAGGAATAATATTGTGACTGTTGAAACAAAAAAAGAAACCCTTGGCTTTCAAACTGAAGTAAAGCACCTCCTGCATTTAATGATCCACTCCTTGTACAGCAACAAGGAAATTTTCCTCCGTGAGTTAATTTCTAATGCCTCTGATGCGGCGGATAAACTGCGTTTTGAAGCATTATCAAATGATGCTTTATACGAAGGCGACAGTGATCTTAAAATCCGTATAGAATTCGATAAAGAAAAAAACACGATCACCATCATTGATAACGGCATTGGTATGACCCGTGCTGAAGTTCAAGAACATATCGGTACGATTGCAAAATCAGGTACTAAACAATTCTTTGAAGCCTTAACCGGTGAACAAGCGAAAGACAGTGAGTTAATTGGTCAATTTGGGGTGGGCTTCTATTCTGCCTTTATTGTTGCTGATAAAGTGACTTTAACCACGCGTAAAGCCGGTGCTGATAAAGATCAAGGAACTCGTTGGGAATCAGCGGGTGAAGGTGATTACACGATTGAAGCCGTTGAAAAAGCCACCCGTGGTACTGAAATCGTGTTGCATCTTAAAGAAGCTGAAACTGAGTTCTTAGACGGCTATCGTATTCGCTCTATCGTCAGAAAATTCTCTGATCATATTTCTTTACCTATTGTGATGGATAAAGAGGTACTGCCTTCTTATGAAGATGAAGACGAAGAGGGCGAAGAAGGTGCAGCAGAAAAAGCTGAAAAACCCGTTGCTCAAATTGAAGAAGAAACCATTAACAGTGCTTCTGCGCTATGGACTAAAGCACGTCAAGATATTTCAGAGGACGATTACAATCAATTCTACAAACATGTAGGGCATGATTTTCAAGATCCTTTGACTTATGTACACAGTAAAGTAGAAGGGACTAACGAGTACACTTTATTATTGTATGCCCCCGCACGTGCGCCTTTTGATTTATGGGATAGAGATGCGAAGCACGGTGTAAAGCTGTATATTCGTAAAGTCTTTATTACTGATGATGCTGAGCAATTAATGCCGCGTTATTTGCGTTTTATTAGAGGTATTATTGATGCGAACTCGTTACCGTTAAACGTATCGAGAGAGATTCTGCAACAAAGTAAACAAATCAGCTCTATTAAATCGGGAGCTGTTAAGAAAGTATTAGGTATGTTGGAAAATCTGGCTAAAAACGAGCCAGAAAAGTACGAAACGTTCTGGACTCAATTTGGTAACGTGATTAAAGAAGGCCCGATTGAAGATCATCCAAATAAAGAACGGGTGGCTAAATTATTGCGTTTTGCTTCTACACATACGGATACTGATAAACAATCAGTGTCACTAGAAGATTACGTAAGCCGTATGAAAGAAGGCCAGGAAAATATCTATTATGTAACAGCGGATAGTTTTGCTGCGGCAAAAAATAGCCCACATTTAGAAATCTTCCGTAAGAAAGGTATTGAAGTCTTATTGTTGTCTGATCGTATTGATGAATGGCTAGTGTCCAACCTGGATGAATTTGACGGAAAACATTTACAATCGGTGGCTAAAGGCGATTTGAATTTAGGCAGCCTGGATGATACAAAAGAAGAAGATAAAGCCGCTCAAGAAGAAGTCAATAAAGACTTTGAAAGTGTTCTTAAACAAATTAAAGAGGTACTAGCTGACAAAGTGAGTGAAGTTAAATTGAGTCATCGTTTAACTGAATCGCCCGCCTGTTTGGTGGCTGATGTGTATGGCATGAGTCTTAATATGGAAAGAATCATGAAAGATGCGGGTCAATCCATGGGGTTTGGCGGTAAAAAACCAATCTTTGAACTTAACCCGACTCATCCATTAGTCGTTCGTTTGAAAGCCGAGCAAGATGATACGCGCTTTGGGGACTTAACCCATATCTTGTTTGATCAAGCGATTTTAAGTGAAGGTGGTCATTTAGATGATCCTTCTGCTTTTGTTCATAAGTTAAACGGCTTGTTACAAAGTTTGTTGAATTAATTATAAGTAAGCATTCACCCAAAAGGCTGGAGTAATCCAGAATTTTAAACCGGGGTGCTAGCGTTTCTAGCACTCCGGTTTTTAATGTGGCTTTTAGACAAGCCTTAACTTAGGTGACAATCCTTGAAACGGGTTCGCAATAATCAGTCACGCCATCTGGGGTGATCGCAGCAAATCTGAACCTGTATCGCTTTCCGACTATCAGGTTACAGACCGAAAAGCTTGCAGACGTGCTGTGTCCTATGATTATCCATACCTCTTCATTGCCGGGGAGTGGCTCTTCTGCAGACTGCCAAATATAGGCTTTACCTTTCTCATGAGCTTTACCCGCTAAATCAACACAACCTGAGTTTTTCCCTTCTTTTGCAGTGAGGGTGTCCTTTTGTCTTGTTGGTAACGGTTTAGATGCCCGAAAACCACTAGACAAAATACTGGCTTCATTACCGTCAGCCATTATATCGACAGAGGCGGCGAGTTTACGGAATATTTTATCTGTTGCCTCCGCTTGGGCATGCATAAGCGCTTTAGCCGTATGGCTGCCATCGGCGGCATTTAATATCGACAATTCTAAGGCATCAATTGCCGCTTTAGCCTCTGCTAAAGAAGCATCAAGACCACTGAATAGGATGTTATCTGTCAGGGCGGAAATGATATTCCGATAGAAGGTAATTTTTTCTGACAGGGTTAGTAGAATAAAATCTAACAACACTTTGACATATCTCATTTCATATCTCTTATTAAAGTAGTGTGAATGGTCAAGTGTAGTCTCTATTTGCTTTTATTATTTTATATCTTCGTTAATATATTAAATAAATGTCGTAAATAGTATTGATTATGCGGATATTGTCTTTAAATTTGTTGGTATCATGCTAGATGTTGGCTTAGTTTTGTAATAAATACTTCAGCTTATCAATAGGTTGTCTAACATTTAAAATATAATGTATTTTTAAGTCGATTATTTAAATTATTTTTTATTTAAAGCCACTCATCGTGATTTTAAAGCGATTTATGTGCGATCATCTGGGCTATATTGACGGGTTAAGAGCTTCATTGGGCGAATGAAGTTTGGGGTCGGGTGAGTTAGGCTATTGATCGGTCCGGTTAGGCTTTGAATCGGTCGGGTTAAGCTTCTGATCGAATCAGTTTGGCATTTGGTAGGCGAGTCAAGCTTTTGATCGGTCCGGTTAAGCTTTGGATCGGTCGAGTTAATTTTTTGATCGAATCAGTTTAGCGTTCGGTACGCGAGTCAAGCGTCTGATTGGTTCGGTTAAGCTTTCGATCGGTCGAGTTAAGCGTCTGATCGGTTCGGTTAGGCTTTGAATCGATCGAGTCAAGCTTCTGATTGAATCATGCACCAACTCAACCTAATTGATTAAATTTGATATTTTTTTAAAGAGTAAAGCCAGCTACTATCCCCTATAATTCAACACCCCCTTACCGGAACCGTTAAATCATACATGGCTATTAAAAAATCAGAATTGTACAGTTCACTATGGAAAAGCTGCGACGAATTACGCGGTGGTATGGATGCCTCTCAGTATAAAGACTATGTACTGGTATTACTCTTCGTTAAATACATTTCTGATAAATACGCCGGTCAACATGACGCCTTGATAGAAGTGCCCGCTGGAGGCAGTTTTGCCGACATGGTTGCATTAATAGGCGACAAAGAGATTGGGGATAAAATTAATATCATCATCAGCCATCTTGCCGAAGCCAATGATCTAAAAGGCGTGATTGATGTCGCCGACTTTAACGATGCCGAGAAACTGGGCAAAGGTAAAGAAATGGTGGATCGACTCTCTAACCTGATCAGCATCTTTAACAACCCCGGACTCGATTTTAAAGGTAATCGGGCCGAAGATGATGATATCTTAGGGGATGCTTACGAATATTTAATGCGTCACTTTGCAACCGAATCCGGCAAGAGCAAAGGCCAATTCTATACCCCAGCAGAAGCCTCGTTGATAATGGCCAAAGTCATAGGTATTGAAAACGTGACTAGCCCCAATCAAAGCCTTTATGATTTAACCTGTGGTTCGGGTTCATTAATACTTAAAGCGCATCATGAAGCACTCAGTAAAACCGGTCTGGATATTACTCTGTATGGGCAGGAAATGGATAACGCCACCGCCGCGTTAGCCAAAATGAACATGATTCTGCATAACTGTCCCACCGCAGAAATATGGAAAGACAACACGCTCTCGAATCCCTATTTTAAACAAGCCGATGGACAACTTAAAACCTTCGACTTCGTGGTGGCTAATCCACCCTTTTCTACCAAAGCGTGGAGCAACGGCTTTAACCCGGCAGAAGATGAATATCATCGCTTCTGTTTTGGCATCCCACCCGCTAAAAATGGCGACTACGCCTTCTTTCAACATATCCTCGCCTCCTTAAAAAGCACCGGTAAAGGCGCAGTGATTTTACCGCATGGGGTATTATTCCGAGGCGGTGCCGAAGGCGTTATCCGTAAAAATGTCATTCAACGCGGTTACATCAAAGGAATCATTGGCCTACCCGCCAACTTGTTTTATGGCACTGGCATACCCGCTTGTATTATCGTACTGGATAAAGAAAATGCCAGTGCCCGTAAAGGCATTTTCATGATGGATGCCAGCAAAGGCTTTATCAAAGATGGCAACAAAAACCGCCTACGCGCACAAGATATTCATAAAATTGTAGACACTTTTAACAAGCAAATAGAAACGCCTAAATATGCCCGCCTGGTTGCTCTGGCAGACATTGAAGCTAACGACTTTAATTTAAACTTACCCCGTTATATTGATAGCAGTGAAGCCGAAGACCTGCAAGACATCGCCGCGCATCTTAAAGGAGGCATACCGAATGCTGATATTGATGGGCTGGCGGCTTATTGGCAGGTTTTTCCTGCGGTCCGGGCACAATTGTTTTCAGCGTCTGAGTTAGTGTTCGGTGCCAACCACTACAGCCAGCTTAATGTAGAACCCAGTCAGATAAAAACCACCATCTTTGCACATCCAGAATTTACCGCCTTTAACCAACTGGTTACTCAGCGCTTTGCCGAATGGAAGGCAAGCAATCGCCCCTTGCTCACGGGCATTCAGCTTGGTGATCGCCCTAAAGTATTAATTGAAACCTTAGCCGAAAACCTGCTTGAAACGTTTCGCACCGTACCACTCATTGATGCCTATGATGTATACCAACATCTGCTGGATTATTGGAGTGAAACGATGCAGGATGATGTGTATCAACTGAGCCATGAAGGCTGGTTAGCCGTTTTGGATGGCGTCGCTAATACGGATTTAATACCAACCGGCTTGATGGTAAAGCGTTATTTTAATGCAGAGCGACTTGCTATTGAGCAATTAGAGACTGATCGAGAAGCCATTAGTCGGCAAATGGAAGAGCAAGACGAAGAACAGGGGGGCGAAGACGGCTTACTCGCAGAAGCCAAAAATGATAAAGGTAAACTAAGTGTTAAAAGTATCAAAGAGCGCCTGAAAACGATTAAACCTGATAGCGAGGCAATTGAAGAACAGATTGCTTTAGAAGCTTATTTAGTCTTGATTGAACAAGAGGCCGTTGCGGCAAAGAAAGTAAAAGCTGCACAAAAAGCCTTGGATAGTCAGGTGATTCAGCAATATGCACTTCTCAGCGAGGACGAGATAAAAACACTGGTGGTGGAAGATAAATGGTTAACTGCCTTGGCTATCAGCGTACAAAGTGAATTAGATCGAGTGAGTCAGGCCTTAACAGGACGCATCAAACAACTCGCAGAACGCTATGCCACACCGTTGCCACAATTGACCGAAGAGCTTGATGTATTGGCTAATCGGGTTGATGAGCATATTAAGAGGATGGGTTTTGTATGGAATTGAAGCTTAACTTGCAAGGAGCAGCCATTAGTATTTTGTCGCATAGAGAAGAGGATGTTATATCTCTCACTGATATGTACAAGAAGTTTGGTGATGACCCACTGATATACAGTTGGATTCCGAACTCTAATACAGTTGAGTTTTTGGGCATTTGGGGACGAATCAATAATCTGGGTTTTAAAGGTTGCGAATTCGAGACCTTTAAAAACAAGCTTATTGGGACAAGGCTTGGGGAATATTGATGAATAAAGGAGGATTTATTGTTGAAGAAGTGAGAAGTTCGTATCAATTGGCGGTTGATAATTGTGGATTGCCTAAAGGTTATAAGCAGACTGAAATAGGAGTGATTCCAGAGGATTGGGTTGTTTGTCAACTCGATTCGCTTGGCTCTGGCTTTGTTCCTCCAATAAAAGCGGGGCCTTTCGGTTCGTCGTTAACAAAAGACACCTATGTTCCAATTGGTTACAAAGTGTACGGCCAAGAACAAGTTATTAGAGGAGACTATCTTTACGGTGATTATTTTATATCGGCAGCTAAACTTAAAGAGCTTGAAACGTGTACCGTTAGTCCAGGCGATATACTTTTATCTTTGGTAGGTACTACAGGTAAACTTCTTGTTATTCCTAAAGATGCTCCAGCCGGCGTTATAAATCCTCGACTAATTAGATTTTCGTTTGATAAGAAACGTGTATGTCCGTTATTCTTCAAATACCTATTTGAAGCAAATACAATACAAACATTATTAGCTCGGAGTGCCCAAGGTGGAACTATGGGAGTTTTGAACGCGGGTATGTTGCGTCCAATGACAATTCCACTTCCCTCACTTCTTGAACAAAGCACTATCGCCACAGCACTATCCGATGTTGATGCCCTACTCACTAAATTAGACCAACTCATCACAAAGAAGCGAAACATCAAACAAGCCACCATGCAACAACTTCTTACTGGTAAGACTCGTTTGCTAGGGTTTAGTGGGGATTGGGAGATTACGAGACTCGGTGATTT
>CAIPPE010000254.1 GCA_903866825.1 uncultured Methylococcaceae bacterium | reverse complement strand
TTCAGGTTTTTACTTTGCCTTGCTACTGACTTTGTTCGCCTTATTTTTACGGCCTGTTGGATTTGATTATCGCAGTAAATTGCCAAGTCCGATCTGGCGCCGTAACTGGGACATTGCTTTGTTTGTAGGCGGACTGGTACCGGCATTAATTTTTGGTGTTGCGTTTGGCAATTTATTAAAGGGTGTGCCGTTTTACTTTGATAATGAGATGCGTATTTTTTATACAGGCTCCTTCTGGGCTTTATTAAATCCTTTTTCGTTGGCTGCTGGATTGGTTAGCTTGTGCATGCTAATTATGCACGGTGCTGTATTTTTACAAGTCAAAACAGTGGGTGATATCAATCAACGTTGTAAAACAGTTGTTACACTCTTTACCATAATTACACTGGTTATTTTTGCTCTGGCTGGATTTTGGGTATCAGCTATCGATGGCTACCAGATCAGTAGCACTGTTTCACCTAATGCCTTTTCTAATCCATTAGCGAAAACTGTAACTAACGCAACAGGATTATGGTTAGCCAATTATGGACGCTGCCCTGTTTTATGGGTTATTCCAGCATTGGCTTTTGTGACCGGTATTGCGACTGTATTATTATCCAGGTTTGATCGTCCTGGCCTTGCTTTTATAAGCAGTTCATTGACCTTGGCGACTATCATTTTAACCGCAGGGGTCTCTATGTTTCCTTTTTTAATCCCTTCCAGTTCAGAAATGAATAGCTCTTTAACAGTGTGGGATGCAAGCTCTAGCCTTGCTACTTTAAAAATCATGTTTTGGGTGACATTGATATTTTTACCTATCGTATTGAGTTATACCACTTGGGCATTTCGAGTGATGCGAGGCAAAATAACACTGGAATACATCCACCAAAACGATCATACGACTTATTAGGAGCTAGCTATGTGGTATTTTACTTGGATACTGGGTTTATTATTGGCCTGTTCATTGGGTATTATCAACGTGCTTCGACTCGAAGCTCAGGAAGCATGGGATAGAGAGCACATTGCCTTAGATCCACTCACCCATCTAATGACCAAAGACACGATGATAGGTCGATTAAAAGAAAAAGTTGAAAACTCTAAACGTAATGGCTTTCCATTTTCCATTCTGCTGATTAGTTTGAGTGACTTTACCAGTAAAAATAAAGTGGCAACTTATGAAATGGATGCCATTTTAAGAGGCATAGCGGATTGTTTTAAAGATGATATTAGAGCGGGGGTCGATATTGCGGCCAGACTTTATGATAAAGAATTTCTGATTGCTATGCCGGGCTCATCACTCAATAAAGCAGAGGAAGTCGCTAGCAAGATTAAAAGCTCAATCTCAGAACGTGTTAAAGCACCTCAAGGTCTTGTCGTTGAAGTGTCTACTGGTGTAGCGGAATTTTCAATGGCCTCTACTGCTCTAGCTACGACTGAGCTTGAAGTTAATAAATTGATACAAATAGCATTTGAAAAAAGTGGCGTTTAACTAGATGACTACAAAAGAGCCTGTTAATGATAACGGGCTCTTTTATTTCTTTATAATCAACTGATTTTTGGTTACAGATAACCTAGCTAAAGGTTCTATCTCACCTCAAGTTACTGAAAAAAAATAACTTTCTTTAACTGCATTACAATTCACCTATTTGATTATTTTAAACTTAAAGTTTATATTCTATAAATATATAGCACTCTTTGCCTATTATGTTTATTAATATATACTCTTGCTCGGAGATAGTTATATGCCGTTTCAATATTTTGATAATTTGAAACGGTTTTTATTGCCCGTAAAATAATAAACAATGCTTATGAGCAAAATTCTTAATGATTGAAGTTCCTGCCGCAACAGAACCGGATATCGCAAACTATAACTATAGACAAGTTCAATCATAGATTATCGCTATTTAGGGAGTAGTTATGCGACAAGAAGGAACTAAAGAATCCAATCACCCCCTCAGCACCACAGTCAAACGGTTAGAGTCTATCGACCAAGCATTTTTTACTGTAGATGAAGCAACTTTTGCACAATTCCAGACATTGCGTAATCATTTTTTGCCTTCAACTGACGAATTGCGTAATTTACTCAAATCAAAAACGCCTTGGAAGGCAATGGCGACACCCAACCTTATGCCACCCGCTCCGATTATGACAGATAAGTGGCTTGCAGATTTTGACTGTGGGGTAACCGCTTTTAACGACTGGCTAAAATATCATGCGCTCGGAAATCATGTTGCAGGTACTTCACACAGTTTCGTGTTATATGCCGGTACGGACGTGATCGGTTATTACACACTCTCTTCGGGCGAAATAAGTCACGAGGCGACCCCGAGAATCATGCAAAATAACTCACCCAAGCCTTTACCCGTTTTTATTCTTAGTCGAATAGCGGTTGATAAGTGTTTTCACAATCATGGATTTGGTCAGGCTCTTTTGTGTGATGCCATGATTCGAGTGGTCAATGCGGCGGTTAATGCCGGTGTATTTGCCCTATTAGTTCATACTACATCCGAGCAAGTCAGACAGTTTTTTCTGTCGCTGGGCTTTATTGAATGGCCTTTCCAAACAATGACTCTGGTGATGACTTTAGAAACAGTTCGAGCTATATTAGCAGAACCAAATTAACGAAAAACAAGCACAGTGATTTAATAAAATAGCCAGCGCTGACCTGCATGTTTCTGAAATGGTCATGGAGTTTTTTCCTGCATGACCATCTATTTTCCGATAACATCAGCCCTAATAATATTACACAGAAAGCGCAGTGAAACACTCGAATCGTTTAATCTTATTCCACAGAAAAATCACGCATCATACCCATATCTTCATGTTCAAGGTTATGACAGTGATACATAAACAGCCCTTTAAAGTCTTGAAAGGGCTTAATGATTTTCACACGTTCACCCGGCATTACTAAGACTGTGTCTTTAAAGCCTCCCTCGATAAAACCATCTTTTACCGTCGCATAATCTTCACTTTCCGCTGCGCCAATAGATCGACTCAGGATCTGGAATGACTGGCCATGCAAATGAATCGGATGAGCCATAGACATCATGGTACCCATCCCCGCCATTCCTTCGCCACCCATCTTATGTCCGCCACCATCCGAGTTTTCGCTATTGCCATGGTTCATTCCTCCCTTCATACCCCCCATGCCTCCGCCACCCATCATCCCCATACCCCCCATTTTATGGCCTTCTGCTTGCGGCTTATCATTACCATGCTGCATGCTCTGCCCTTGTTCTTTCGATTTATCATCTCCATGACCGCCACTACCGCCATGCGCATGGAAAATCTCCATCAACTGTATCGTATTGAATGGAATACGCTCGCTGGGCAATACATCGTTATAGGCATAAGGCCGTCCATTTAATAACATGGACATAGGGCCTTCAGAAATGGCAATGGGCACCGGATTGTTAGGGTTTGCTGTATCGCTGATCTGATAATGATGATAAGTAGACAAGGAATTGGGTAATGCCGGACTATCACTCACATGCCGTGTCACTTTAACAGTCAAGAGTGGATAATCACTACCAACCGGCAAAGCCATTTGATGCATACGAGCGGCCATTTTTGGTAACACCCCCGAAAAGGAACTACTACGCAATACCAGTTGAGACCCAACATTTCG
>CAIPPE010000253.1 GCA_903866825.1 uncultured Methylococcaceae bacterium | reverse complement strand
TCAAACAGAACCAAAAATACGCTAATAAATCTGGACTTTATTTATTCCTATTTAACTTTTATTAAACTAAGCCTGCTTTTACCCCTCGAAAAAATTTCTATTTCAACTGACCGCATACTAAACCAAATAGAGACAACTAATATAAGCTACAGTAATAAAATTGAAAGTCAGATGTATTTGTTATTTGCAACCCTATTAGCAGTAATTTGTATCTCGGTACCCTTTACTATTTCAGCACAAGTTACTTTTAGCCTACTTTTTTTATTCGTTGCTTTCTTAGCTTATTCAACACCAGGACGCATACCCAGGTTGGTCCTAATTATTCTTTCGTTAACAATATCTTCACGATACTTATGGTGGCGATATAACTCTACATTAAACATAGACAATAGTCTTGATGTGTTTTTTGGCGTGGTTTTGATTATTGCAGAAACTTATGCATGGATTGTTTTGTTACTCGGATTTTTTCAAATAGTATGGCCGTTAGAAAGAAAACCGTTACCATTGCCTGAGGATACTTTCACTTGGCCAAGTGTAGATATTTTTATACCAACCTATAATGAACCCCTTGATATTGTTAAAACCACTGTGTTGGCCGCAAAAGAAATTGATTGGCCAAAAAATAAAATCAATGTTTTTGTTCTCGATGACGGAAATCGTCCAGAATTTGAAATGTTTGCAAATGAAATTGGAGTTGGTTACATCACCCGTAATAATAATAATCACGCTAAAGCTGGAAATATCAACCACGCATTAACAATTACTAAAGGTGAATACATAGCAATCTTTGATTGTGACCATGTACCAGTTAGATCATTTTTAGAAATTACGATGGGGTCATTTTTAGCGGATCGTAAACTTGCTCTGGTTCAAACACCACATCACTTTTATTCACCAGATCCATTTGAACGGAACATTGGTAATTTCAAGCGCACCCCAAACGAAAATAATTTGTTTTATAGTGTTGTTCAAGATGGAAATGATTTATGGAATGCCTCCTTTTTCTGTGGTTCCTGCTCAATATTAAAACGCGTTCCTTTACTAGAAGTTGGCGGTATTGCAACAGAAACCGTTACTGAGGATGCGCACACCGCTTTACGGTTACACCGTCAAGGTTATTCCTCAGCTTATCTAAACGTTATTCAAGCTTCAGGGTTAGCCACTGAATCATTATCTGCACACATTGGACAACGGATTCGTTGGGCGCGTGGCATGGCACAAATATTCCGCATTGATAACCCCTTATTTGGAAAAGGACTGACTATTAGTCAACGCTTGTGCTATACCAATGCTATGATCCATTTTCTTGGTGGAATTCCGCGTTTAATTTTTTTATTGGCTCCATTAGGGTTTCTTTTATTTCATAGCTATCTGATTTATGCACCGGCTATAGAGATTTTAATATTCGCTGCCCCTACTTTGATACATGCAAACATAGCCAATTCCTATATACAGGGTAGATATCGCTATTCATTTTGGGCTGAGATTTATGAAACCGTTCTTGCCTGGTACATTGCCCGTCCAACAACAATTGCTTTAATTAATCCAAAAATCGGAAAATTTAATGTAACTGCTAAAGGTGGTTTAATCGAAAATAAATATTTTGATTTTAGTATATCAAAACCTTATATAACGTTAATAATTCTAAATATCCTGGGCATTGTACTTGCGGTATATCGTTATTTTTTTGGACCAGATGATGAACAACTGACAGTCATTTTAAATTTTGCTTGGACAGCATATAACCTGACATTGTTAGGTGGAGCTTTAAGCGTAGCGGAAGAAGCAAAACAATTACGTACAAAACAAAGAATAGAAGTTAACACTGAAATTATCATTAAAAAAGGCTCAGGCCATTTATTTTGTGCAATTCTTCGTGATTATTCGAGCGCCGGTGTTGGGCTTTGCTTCAAGGATGACACCACCATTGAAAAAAATGAAATAGTTCATATTATAATTCCTCATGGTGATAAAGAATTTTTATTTCCAGTACGAATCGTCCATGTGAACAAAAACCATATAGGCGCTGTTTTTGAAAATTTAACCATTCAACAACAACTTGACTTTACCCAATGTACCTATTCAAGATCCGATGCATGGAATCTATGGAACCAGAATTTCGCTAAAGACAAACCACTCTCAAGCTTAAAATCAATTATTAAAGTCAGCATCCACGGATATATTATTTTATTTAGGATGCTACCTAAATTTATTACAAAGCCTTTTTTGTTATTAAGCTCTTCATTTAGCTATATCAAAACATTGCTACCTAAAAACATTACAGATAATACCCTTGAGTATAAGGATGCTTAATATGAAAGTCTCAGCAACAACTAAAATTTTATTCGCACTGTTTTTTTCTGCATTGTTTACTTACTCAAATCCTGGCTTTTGTGCACAACGAAATTTTTTTAAAGATAATGTAACTTACTCGATTGACAACCCTCCGGTTATAGATGATGTCATCACATTTGAGCAATTGGGCATAAAATCAGCCATAAAATTGCAAGGTAATTTATCTAAACAATCAATTGGTTTTGGTTCTCGTATTGACGATTTAGTAACAGCAGCCAAAATTGATGTAAATTATATTTACTCTCCAACGCTTTCGGAAGATGTGACTCAAGTACGTGTATTAATAAATAACCAAGTTGCAGGTTATTTTAGCGTTGACCGTAGTAAAGCGGGGACTCCAATCAAGAATACCATGCATTTTGATCCTCGGTTATTATCCAAATATAATGAAATTACCTTTGAGTTAATTACTTATCGCGAAGAGCGTTGTGTAAATCAGGCACCAATGAGTGAGTGGTTTGAGATTAATAAGGATAGCCAATTAATTTTGACAGTACAACCTGTTCCCCTAAAAAATGATTTAACACTTTTTCCAAAACCTTTCTTTGATGTAAATGACTTTACTTTGGTAGAGATTCCTTTTATTTTTCCAGAAAATGCAAAAAGTGAAACTTTAGAACCTGCTGGAATTGCAGCTTCCTATTTTGGAAGTCTGGCTAAGTGGCGATTTATATCATTTCCTACGCTCACTAATAAACTCCCTACAAAACATGCAGTTGTTTTTGCTACTAATGATAAACGACCTGATTTTTTAAAGGATCTACCGCCTGTAAGTAGCCCATCAATTCAACTCATAACTCATCCAAACAATCCGTTTGTAAAATTATTATTGATATTAGGGCGTGACAAACAGGATCTTCGAACTGCCATTGAAGGCTTAGTGACTGGCTCCTCTATATTAGCAGGCTCAAGTGCTGAAATTACTAATATGGCAAGATTGTTACCACGTAAACCGTATGATGCCCCTTATTGGATGCCTCTCGATAGAGAAGTGAAATTAGGTGAATTGGTAGATGCTCCTACACAATTACAAACACATGGCCGCACACCGCCGCCCATTACCCTTAATTTTAACATTGCACCGGATTTATTTACTTGGAAAAGTCGAGGTATTCCTATTAGTATTAAATACCGATACTCACCGCCTAATAAAGAAGATGACTCTCAACTATCGATGTTTGTAAATGATTTATTTATTAAAGGCTTCGCCCTAAACCAAAGCGGACTTAGTGGGGATTCTGATAATGACAGAGTCAGAGTTCCACTCGTGGATGATCTTGTGTTTGGTGAAGAAAACAAGATCCTTGTCCCTGGATTCAGATTAAGTACACGAAATAGAATTCAATTTGAATATTCCTTTAACAAGCCAGAGGGTGGAGATTGTAAAGATTTAACCACTGATTACATGTATGGTCAGGTTGATGGTGATTCCTCTATTGATTTAAGTGGCTTTTATCATTATATGGCAATGCCTGACTTAAGATCGTTTAGCAATCTTGGCTTCCCTTTTACTCGTTTAGCTGATCTTGCAGAAACGGGGATCATACTTAATAAAAATGCCTCAGACAGTGAAGTTGAAACCTATTTGGAGCTATTAGGCTCATTCGGTTCTTCAACTGGACTAACGGCAACAAAATTTACAATTTTTGATTCTGCTCCTTATAACGGAATTAAAGATAAGGACGTTCTAGTAATTGGTCAATTATCGACCCAACTCGTTCAGGAAACCGATAAAAATAAATTAGCAAACATTTTGGTATCAGAAATTAAAAAAGCAATTACTCAACCCATTCGTAATGCAGAAAATACAGAAATATTTCAACCAAACCATATAAAAACTGAACGAACTGTTACTACCCAAATCGAATTCAAGAATATCAGCGATAGCGAAGTGGGTGCCCTATTAGGATTTGAGTCACCTTGGCAAAAAAATAGAAGTGTTGTGGCAGTCGTTGCATCTCACCCAGCCAGTTTTAAGAATATAATTTCAACGATTATGAATAGAAACCAGGTTGTCTCAGGTTCCGTTTCATTATTTAGAGCGGGTGAAGTCGTCAATGTGCAAGTAGGAGACACTTACTTTATTGGATATTTGCCGATCCATAAACTAATATGGTTCGAATTATCAGACCACCCCATTCTTGTTGGAGTGATAACATTCTTTATGGTTATTCTTTTAGTTACAACCTTGTGGCGCCTATTAAAATATATTGCCTATAAAAGACTAAAAACATCCCGATAATTAATTTTCATGAAAATAGTCAGATGCGTTTTTTTTATCGTTTTGTTAATGACCCTACCGGTAGGGTCTTATGCAAATGACGAGGAATGGAAAGATTGGGAGGAATTTAAAGCTATTTATATTTCACCTGAAGGACGTGTTATTGACGACAGTAATCATAAAGCCATCACAACATCAGAAGGCCAAGCTTATGCAATGGTATTTGCTTTAATTGCTGATGATAAAAAAAACTTTCAACGCTTGCTAAATTGGACGGAAAGCAATTTAGCAAGCAATGACTTAACCATTAATTTACCCGCATGGCTATGGGGATTTAATAAAGAAACTCAACAACACACCGTCCTGGATACAAATTCAGCTTCAGATGCGGATTTATGGCTTGCTTACGCCCTTACTGAAGCTGGACGAATTTGGAATGAATTTCATTATGCATCTTTAGGTTATTTCTTAGCTCAGAATATTTTAAAAAAAGAGGCTATACAAATACCTAATTATGGATGGGTGATTCTACCAGGTCATACCGGTTTTCAAGTATCACCAACGTCATGGCGATTAAATCCAAGTTATCTACCGATACAGATTTTAAGACGCTTTGAAATATTATTTCCACATTCAGTATGGCATGAAATCACTGCAAATAGTGTAAGACTCTTAAACCAAACTTCACCATTAGGATTTGCTCCTGAATGGGCAGTTTTAACCAATAACAACCAAATTCAAAATGATAACAACGATACTAAAATAGGGGGATATAATGCTATTCGAGTCTATCTCTGGCTAGGCATGTTAAGTAATGATGAACCTGAAAAAAAGGCGTTAATGAATCATTATTCTCCCATGTTAAAAGTTATTCAGTCTGATAATTTTGTAGCTGAACAATACGATACCACATTAAAAACTCAATCTGGTTATCACCCTCTTGGATTCAAAGCAGCTGTTTTACCATTTTTGGTTAGCGCTAATGATTCAATAATGTCAAATAACTTTTTAAATGAGTTAATTGCCAGAAAAAGAACCTCCAAACCTGATCATTATTACGAAAATGTTCTAGTATTATTTGGTAAAGGTTGGGTAGATCATAAATATGAATTTACTAAGGATGGCTTACTTTATCTAAACCCACAAAAACAATAAGTCTTCCGTAAACAAAAAAAGACTCTTCCAAAACACCCTGTCTAATAATAAACTCTAAATGAGTGCTGAATTTGTTCAAACTCATAAAGATAGGGCTGAGCAACCTGGTAATTATGTGTAACAATTACTAAGTCATGTGAGAATACCGAGGTGTTATACCAGTTAAAGCTACCTTCTATTATAATGGCATTGTCAATAATGCAATATTTGGAATGAATAGGTGAATACGGTACAGGATGATCATCTTGGCCATAAACCAAACCTACAGCAATACCAGCATTCTTTAGGCGTTGAACTGCTGGCAATAAAGGCCGATTTAACTCATCAGCCATGGGACGTTCCACCCCAATACGACCTTCTCTCGCTAAATGCCCATTAAAAAGCACATGTACATAAACGCCCCTGTGCTTTGCTTGAATTAATGCCTCCACCACACTCTCATGGTGTTCCCCTAACAAGTCCCCCATTAAAAATAAACACAACCTAATTGAATGTTTAGCGTGATGAATTTCAGCTAGAATTGCGTGATGAGGTCGATAAGGCTTGCCATTCAGCATCATCTGTCTGCCAAAGGTATAAAGTAAATTAAAATGACTTAACGGATCAATACCATATTTCTGATTTACCCCTCCTCGCTGACTCTGAAATATATTATCCAATAATCGGCACACACCCTTTGAGCGAAAAGTCATTCCTGACTCCCAATTGGCCCACCATCGATCGAAGGTAATATTAAAAGAGCCTAAAATGCAATCCTCATCATTAAAGATGACAAACTTAGTGTGCATATCTGGCTCAACTTCAATAAGATGATGTCGAGGCGTGCAAAATACGCCTACCAATTCAACACGAGCCTGCTTAAGTCGAGCATAATTATGACTATTAGTTAAAGTCATTTTGCGCCAGTCAACAATACACTGAACTAAAACCCCTTGATGACTTGCATGAATCAAGTGAGCAATAAAATCTGAATCATCAATGCAATCTACACTAACTTTGATAGTGCATAACCGTTCAGAATTTTCCCACTTACTACGTATCACCTTGTCAATATGATCATGGAGATAGCGCTTTGGATGATATGGATGATATTGCTGCCCTTTAGTAAACTTTGGCGTCAAATTTAACGAATCAAAATGGTGATTATACCAATCCACATCACTCTGCAACTCAGCAGCATTCAATTCATAAGTTCGATACTCATTAAAAGTTGACCACTCATTGCTAATTCTTCGATATTGTGGATTACCGTCTTCAGCCTGATGACTATTCATAAAAATATAGTCTTTTTGTGAGGCGATAGAATGCTCATTCAAATGTATGATATAAGAAAACTTAATGCAACTTATCTTGCCAAAATTATTAGAAAACGGCAGAACATAAAAATCTCGTGTACAGCGCTTATGCCTATCCCAGCGAATATCAAAAGCATCTGTATCAACGATATAAGTTTCACATGAACCATGCTCACGATATACTTTAAGAACAACTTTTACATTTGCCTGAACACCATAAAATACGTCAAACTCTATTTTTCCCCAACGAACATTAAATTTCTCGTTAAAGTCATTTACTCTCTGAAAATATCCGCCTAAATGTCCATGAATGGGTGTGGCATAGTGTTCTGCTATCGGCATGTTTTATCCTTATATTTATTTAGGTTCAAAGGTCATCAAATAACCGCAATGATCTGAGACACGACCATAATCTTCATCTGTAAAAAGTACATTTCCTGCGATGATTTGAAGCTCACTGGCTTTATTCATAAAAATATAATCAATCCGATAATCATCTGCCAGATAATGTTGCCAATGCGGGTCATTTACTTTGAATATTTTTTCAAACACACCCAAAGACTTAACCGCTAAAAATTGATCATCATATCTATTGTCATTAACTACCAGATTGTATCCTTCTGAACCCGCTATTATATTAAAATCACCACATAAAAGAGTTGCCTTAACTTGCGGAGTTTGATTATCCTCTGCCCACTGACTCAAATTTTTGAACTGCTCTGAGAAACCATCAGCCCACCAACTAAGATGCGCTGAATAACAATTGATAACCCCTATGAAAGGGACATCTATTTGGGTCATGACAACTTTTCTTGAATGAATACTGTAGGGACTATGAGTATCCGATACATATTTTGAAGACTGATTTATGAATGGGTACCGACTTAGAATTGCAACCCCTTCCCGATATTTATCAAAGCCTAAATGAGCCCAATCGGTATAAATATAATAGGGCTTTAATAACTTATCATTAATTATTTTTGCCGAATTAGTATCCCAATTTCCATTTCCATCATTCCAAAGCTCAGCAACTTCCTGAAAACAAATTACATCTGCATTTTGCTCATTAATGGCTTTAGCAATTTGTGAGAACTTTATATCCTGATCATCTTCCTGATAACAATGCAAATTAAGAATCAAAACCTTTAATGGATCATGACTCAGTGTATAATTCTTTCCCCCATTATTGTCCCAGAAAACCTCATCATCGACTTCACAAGAAATAATATATTGCACTCTAAAAGCATTTTCTATCTTTAGTAAGCCTTGCCATATCCGGGAACCATATTGATTTGGATTTCTGGCATTGCTACAACACACTTCGTCCCAATAATTTCTTTTATATTGGCACAGGCTAACGTATGTATTTAACCAGTTATCTACTGTCCAATGTATGGTCACTGCTTTAGCATTAACTGATTGATTAACTGATACGGTAACAGGAATTTGCCTCTGACTTTCAGACAAATAACTCTCAAAACCAATATTTTGTATTAACTGATTTGAAACAACTTTTATGCCGGAGTCCGCCTGAATTGAATAATTTAAGCCTTCATTATTGTCCCAATACTCCTGATCCTGGGCAAAAAAACGCAAAGCAAAAATAATATTACCTGGAAGAGATTTTTCGCTTGTTCCAGTAAGCGTTATCTCAGCACTCCAATATTCCTGGTTTGATTCCAAAGCACTGTGATAACTTGCTGGTAATGAAAACCAAACACCATCTTCCCCAGACCAAACAACTTCGCAGTACTTGTCATAACTAAGATTATCTAGCCGCATAAAAAAAGACAACTTTTGTTGAGCCGTCTTATTTTTCCTTGAAATTACATTTTCAACATATAGCAACTGAATTTTATTCACCCATCGTCTCCCAATCTTAAACTATACTCAGTACGACTCAATAATCGAAAAACGACTTAATAATCTACGAATGACTAAAATAACTAAACCAGAAAGATCATATTAATAACGATCCTAAGATTAAAGATTTTCATATAACGCTATATATTCTTTAGCACTACGTAACCATGAAAAATCTTTTCTCATCGCATTACGTTGCATTTTTTTCCAAGTGTCAGTTAGGCTGTATAAAATCAAGGTTCGTTTAATAGCCTCTAACAAAGCGCTGGAACTCGCCTCATTAAATACAACTCCACTAGCTGTTTCGTTGGCTAATGTTTCTGGCAAAGTATCTGTTACCGTATCAGCCAAGCCACCCGTTTTTCTGACGATAGGAATAGTTCCATAACGTTGGCTGTACATCTGATTTAAACCACAAGGCTCAAAGCGAGAAGGCATCAAGAAGATATCTGAACCTGCTTCAATTAAATGCGCCAATGATTCATCATAACCGATGGAGATTGCAATTTTATCCGGATACAACAAAGCTAAGTCTTTAAGTTGCTTCTCAAAATCTTTATCACCACTTCCTAACAATACAAATTGTAGTTCCATTGTTGCCATATCAGGCAAAGACTCTAGAATTAAATCAATACCCTTTTGCTCCACTAAGCGACCAATTAACCCAAAAAGAGGCACCTCATCGTTAATAGGCAGCCCGAACCTTTCCTGTAACGCAGTCTTGTTTAATTTTTTACTCGTAAGCGTTATCTCTGAATAGGTTTGTGCTATATAGCTATCATTACTGGGATCCCATTGATCAAGATCAATACCATTAATGATTCCTCCCAAAGATTCTTTTCTATGCTCTAAAAGTCCTTCAAGCCCATAGCCATATTCTGGTGTCTGTATTTTCAGCGCATAGGTTGGACTAACAGTAGTAATGTAATCGGCATAAACTAAACCGCCTTTAATAAACGATAAATTATCATGAAACTCTAGCCCTCCAGGATGCCATAATTGACCAGGCAAATTCAAAGAAACTGCCGAACTAGCAGGAAATATTCCCTGGTAGGCCATATTATGGATAGTAAAAACCGTCGATGGACGATCATATTCAAGGGACAATAAAGCCGGAACCAAACCGGTCTGCCAATCATTGCAATGAACAATATCTGGCTTCCAATCTTGATGAACCCTATCCATTGCCACTTCAACCACAATACGACAAAACAACCCAAAACGTTCAGCATTATTCAGCCAGGGTTGGCCTTGTTCGTCAACATACGGATTCCCTGGATAATTAAAATAGGTAGGATAATCAACCAACCATACAATCACCTGACTATCTGGCATAGTCGTTTCAAGTATATTAATGTTTCGATTATCAACGCGTAGCGAAAAAAGGAAACGAACGTTTTCAGTCGTTTCTAGCGCTTGATAGTTAGGAATTATCAGTCTTATATCCTGAGACAACTCAACCAATGCTTTAGGCAAACTGCCACAGACATCAGCTAGACCTCCAGTTTTAATTAAAGGATGAGCCTCGCTCGTAACAAAGAGAATTTTTTTCATAATGATTCTTATTTGATCACTTGAACTATAGCTTTAATATCAAAGCGCCTAAAGGAGGTAAATTCAAGCTAATAGAATAAGGTTGATTCATCCAGGGCAATGATTCAGAGACAACCGCACCACTTCCTATATTGGAACCGTCATAATATTTAGAATCAGAATTAAAAATTTCGGTATAAACACCTTCTTCAGGGACACCCAAACGATAGTTTTCTCTGGGAACCGGGGTAAAATTAAGTACAACAATTAATTCTTCGAACTTGTTTTTACGTCTATAACTGATAATTGACTGTTGCACGTCATGACAATCAATCCACTCAAACCCCTGATGATCAAAGTCATGGCCGAATAAAGCAGGGTGCGTTTTATATAAATGGTTGAGATCCTTAACTAAAGTTTGAACCCCTTTATGATGCGGATAATCCAATACATACCAGTCCAACTCTCTATTAGAATTCCATTCCGTACCTTGACCAAATTCACAACCCATGAATAACAGTTTTTTACCTGGGTAAGTATACATAAAAGTGTACAGTAACCGTAAATTAGCAAAACGCTGCCATTCATCTCCTGGCATTTTGTTTACTAATGATCCTTTCCCATGTACCACTTCATCATGAGAAAACGGCAAAGCAAAATTTTCAGTAAAAGCATAAAGCATTCCAAAAGTCAGCTTGTCATGATGATATTTACGGTGAATGGGTTGTTCACTCATGTAAGAAAGCACATCATGCATCCAACCCATATTCCATTTCATGGAAAAGCCTAAACCGCCAGTCCAGGTCGGACGAGTGACTTGAGGCCAAGAGGTTGACTCTTCCGCCATCATGACAGTGCCGGGATGTAAATCATGCGTTACGGCGTTCAGTTCTCTAAAAAAATCAATTGCTTCTAAATTCTCATTACTTCCGTACATATTTGGGATCCAGTCGTTTTCTTCACGAGAATAATCCAGATATAACATAGAGGCGACCGCATCTACTCTTAAACCATCTAAATGAAATTCTTCTAGCCAAAAGACCGCACTAGCCAACAAAAAGTTTTTGACTTCTTTACGACCGTAATTATAGATCAATGTCCCCCAGTCACGATGCTCACCTTTTCTTGGATCTTCATGTTCATAGAGTGCGCTTCCGTCAAAACGGGCAAGAGCGAATGCATCCTTTGGAAAATGTGCTGGCACCCAATCCAAAATAATACCAATACCATTCTGATGGCAAGTATCAATAAAATAACGAAAATCATCCGGGGTGCCATGACGGCTGGTCGGCGCAAAATAACCCGTTGTTTGATATCCCCAAGAACCGTCAAAAGGATGTTCAGTAACAGGCAATAATTCAATATGCGTAAACCCCATCTGTTTGACATAATTGACTAGCTCAACAGCCAGGGCCCTATAAGAAAGAAAATTATTTTGGTTATCTCGTCTCCAAGAACCCAGATGAACTTCATAAATTGCCATTGGTTCATGTAGCCAATCGAACTTGGCTCTTCGAGTTAGCCACTGCTCATCTTGCCAGGTATAACTTTTTTGTTTAACGACAATTGAGGAGGTATTTGGACGAAATTCAAATTGTTGACCATAAGGGTCCGTCTTTAACAAGATTTCCTGAGTATAACGATTTAAAATTTCAAACTTATAGAGACTTCCAGCCTTTAAGCCAGGCATAAATATTTCCCAAATCCCACTCCCCCCTAAACTTCTCATAGGATTACAACGGCCGTCCCATCGGTTAAATTCACCAACGAGACTTACTCGCCCCGCATTAGGTGCCCAAACAGTAAATAACACACCCTCAATACCATCGACTGTATGGATGTGGCCACCTAACTTTTGGTATATATGCCAATGCTTGCCTTCACCAAATAGATATTGATCAAACTCCGGCAATTGGGTGCCAAAATCATAGGGGTCGTAATTTTCATGGGTGTATCCATTTTTATCTAACCAGGTTAATTTATAATGTTCCGGTAAAGAACCAAGTTCCGCATAATATTCAAAAAAATCAGAACCTGTTATCCGGTTTAATATCGCTCCATTGCTACTAAAACTTACTGTCTCTGCGTAAGGCAGATAAATAATAACTTGAATGTGTTCACCCTTAATATGCCGACCCAAAACAGAAAACGGATCATGGTGCTTAGCTTGACTAATTTTAATCAAATCCTCATCAAGAACGTGAACCGCCTTACTTACTACAGTATCTTTTATTAAATCAGGCACAAGCACTTCCTCTTCTTTTGAAGTTTCTTTCTGTTTTACGTTTTTCTTCGATACTTTGCTATGATTACTCGTTGCCGTTTCTTTTTTTATATTTTTTATGGCTTCAGACTCAGGCGTGTTTATCTCTGTTTTTGTAGGGATCGCTTTTTTAGAATCAGAGTCAAGTGTGTTATTAGAACGCTTTTTCACTTTGAATGGCCTCGGTGTAGTAGTAGAATGATTGTTGAGTCAATCTTACCAAAATAACAAACAGTTGTAATATCTATATCAACATGGAGACGAAATATGTCAGCCCCAAGCAATAACCAACATGATCATAATGTCGGTCATCTAACCCGAAATACAATTGCATTAATATTAGCTGGTGGCCGTGGCTCGAGGTTGATGAACATGACTGATTGGCGAGCGAAGCCAGCAGTGCCTTTCGGGGGGAAATTTAGAATTATCGACTTCCCTCTATCAAATTGTGTAAATTCCGGTATTCGTAAGATAGGAATATTAACACAGTATAAGTCAGATTCATTGATTCGCCATATCCAACAAGGCTGGGGGTTTTTACGTGGTGAGTTTGGTGAATACGTTGACCTTATGCCAGCACAGCAAAGACATGATGAAAACTCTTGGTATAAAGGCAC
Source organism: uncultured Methylococcaceae bacterium (assembly GCA_903866825.1). Lineage (GTDB taxonomy): Bacteria > Pseudomonadota > Gammaproteobacteria > Methylococcales > Methylomonadaceae > Methylobacter_C. The sequence goes on along the minus strand of CAIPPE010000253.1, from coordinate 5,575 downwards.
TGCTGACGCTATCTTTCAAAATATAGATATTCTTAGAAGCCGCAAACCAGCACATATTTTGGTTTTAGCAGGTGATCATATTTACAAAATGGACTATGGCGCAATGCTTGCCGACCATATTCAAAAGCAAGCTGATTTAACCATTGGTTGTTTAGAAGTGTCACTTGAAGAAGCAACTGCTTTTGGAGTCATGGATGTTGATGATAATCGACGCGTTAAAGCCTTTGTTGAAAAACCAGAAAAACCTCCTGTAATGCCTGGAAGAACTGATACAGCATTAGCGTCAATGGGGATTTATATTTTTAATGCCGGCTTTCTTTTTGAACAACTGCTCAAAGATGCCGACAATAAAAACTCAACCAATGATTTTGGAAAAGACATTATCCCCGCTGTTATTGACAAATACATTGTCAATGCATACCCATTCCTGGACCTGCAAAGTGGCGCGCAAAGTTATTGGCGTGATGTAGGTACAATTGATGCTTACTGGGCGGCTAACATGGAGTTAATTGGGGTAAATCCTGGCTTAAACTTGTACGACAATACATGGCCAATATGGACAAACCAAGAACAGACTCCTCCAGCAAAATTTGTTTTTGATGATGATGAAAGACGAGGGCTCGCTGTAGACTCCATGGTTTCCGGAGGTTGTGTAATTTCTGGGGCCACTGTCAGACATTCATTATTATTTTCAAATGTTCGGGTTAATTCATATACATCTGTAAAAGATTCTATCGTTCTACCTCAAGTAAACATAGGTCGTCATTGCCGCATCACCAAAGCCATTATAGAAAAAGGCTGTGAGATTCCAGAAGGAACCGTTATTGGTGAAAATAGAGAAGAGGACGAAAAGCGGTTTCATGTGAGTGCTGGAGGAGTGGTATTAGTCACTCCAGATATGCTCGGACAAAAGCTTCACTATGTTCGATAAAAACTTTTAATTCTCAACTTCTCCTGCGAAAATTAGTTGAATATCTAATTTCGCAGGGGACTATTACCTTGAGTGAGGTAGTTCCTATAAGCAACATAAATCACAATCCACCCATTAACTTAGTTCTCTCCTCTTGGCTATAATTGACGAGAAATAAAATTATGACCGATAAAAGCAAGTTGAAGTTAGTCATGTGCTGGCACATGCATCAACCGGAATATAGGGACTTACAAACTGGGGAATTTAAGTTACCGTGGACTTACCTGCATGTCATTAAAGATTATGTTGACATGATTGCACATCTGGAATCCGTCCCAGAAGCAAAAGCAGTCGTAAACTTTGCCCCTGTATTACTTGAACAAATTGAAGATTACAATAATCAGGTAGCAAACTATTTAGAGCACGGTCGCTTATTAAAAGACCCTCTGCTTGCAGCATTAATTTCCCAATATAGTCCTGCGCACCTAGAAGAACGATGGAGATTGATTAAAGATTGTTTACGCGCCAATAGAGAACGTCAAATTAACCGCTACCCGGCTTTCAAAAAACTGGTTGAAATGGTGGAATGGGTTGAACAGAACTACGATACATTACGTTATATCAATGATCAATTTCTAAATGACATCCTCGTTTGGTATCATCTAGCCTGGATAGGGGAGACTGTTAAGCTAACCGATAGTAGAGTAAAATATTTAATTGAAAAGGCTTCAGATTACAGCTTGGCAGATAGATTCCAGCTCTTGCACGTCATAGGAGATCTTCTTAAAAATGTACTTCCAAGATACAAATTATTAGCAGAAAGCGGACAAATTGAGCTTTCAGTTACACCCTATGCTCATCCCATAATACCCCTGTTACTGGACTTAAATACTGCTCATGAAGCCATGCCAAATGCTCCATTACCCAATGTAAAAAATTATCCGGGTGGTGAAGAGCGGGTAATTTGGCACCTTAAAAAAGGTGTTCAGACTTTCAAACGTTTCTTTGGTTTTAAACCTAAAGGATGCTGGCCATCTGAAGGGAGTATCAGTGAACAGTCTCTAAAAATTCTGAGTGATTTTGGCTTTAGCTGGACAGCAAGTGGTGGTTCCGTACTATCGAATAGTTTAAAATTACTGGATAATACTCAACCCACCGGAATCCACCATCCTTTTAAATTGAAAGATACTAATATAAGCTGCTTTTTTCGTGATGATGGTTTATCCGATCTTATAGGGTTTGAATATTCAAAGTGGCATGCAGAAGATGCCGTTGGTGATTTTATTCATCACCTGGAAACCATTACAAGCCATGATCCTAGCGATAAAGTTGTATCTATCATAATGGACGGTGAGAATGCATGGGAATACTTTCCCGATAATGGATACCATTTTCTGAGTTACTTATACAAATATCTGGCCAATCATCCAAGCATCGCGTTATGTACTTTTTCAGAGTGCCTAAAAAATAAAACGCCTATAAAACCGTTATCTTCACTCGTTGCAGGTAGCTGGGTCTATGGTACATTTTCAACCTGGATAGGGTCTGAAGATAAAAATCGTGGCTGGGACATGTTAGGTGACGTGAAGGCTGCTTTTGACAAAGCACTCTTAGCTAACCGCTTAACTAAAAAACAAATTCAACAGGCTGAGTTTCAGCTTTCCATCTGTGAAGGCTCTGACTGGTTCTGGTGGTTTGGGGATTATAATCCCGGTCAAGCTGTGAGTAGTTTTGAAAAACAATTTCGACTTAATTTAACTAACCTATACCTATTACTAGGCGAAGAGCCTCCATCTTATCTAGCATTGGCATTTACTCATGGGTCTGGGGATCCGGCGATGGGTGGAGCAATGCGACCAGGCGTTGAACATTAACCAGGAACTTTAAAGCGTGAACAACCTTTTAAATAAACGCCGTGCAGGCGTTCTACTTCACATTACTTCTTTACCGGGTAACGATAAGCAAGGTAATTTAGGACAAGAGGCTTACCACTTCGTCAATTTTCTACATGACTCAGGCATTAGTGTATGGCAGACATTACCCTTAGGTATGACTCATGCCGATGGGTCACCTTACCAATGCCTGTCTGCTCATGCTGGCAACCCTGCACTGATTGATATAGATAGCTTGGTCAAATTGGACTGGCTAAAACCATCAGAGCAATGCGAAGAATGCAAGGGATCTTTCGTATTTAATAAAAGCTGTTTAATTGCAAAAGCCTATAAAGGATTTTTGGAACGTGCAAATAAAAAAGATAAAGAGGATTTCTCTATCTTTTGCCAGGAAAAAGCATTTTGGCTCAATGACTTTGCTTTATTCATGGCTCTTAGATCAGTATTTAATCAGCAATGCTGGAATCAATGGCCAATACCGTTCAAGGAAAGAGAAATCAGTGCTCTTAATGAAGCAAGTCAACGATTAGCGGAAGAAATTGACAATATTAAATTCGAGCAATATGTTTTTTTTCGCCAATGGATGAAATTAAAATCCTATGCTAACGAAAGAGGTATTTTATTGTTTGGAGACATTCCCATTTTTGTTTCTTACGATAGCTCGGATGTCTGGGCTAACCGTAAGGTTTTTAAACTCAATGAAACTGGTGACATGTCTGTGGTTGCAGGCGTACCTCCCGATTACTTTTCTGCCACAGGTCAACGCTGGGGGAATCCTCATTATGATTGGGGCTATCTTAGTAATACAGGATTTTCCTGGTGGGTTGAGCGTATGGAAACCCAGCTTGAACAATTCGACATACTGCGAATTGATCATTTTCGTGGTTTAGAAGCTGCCTGGGAAATTCCAGCGAATGAACCTACGGCACAGATTGGGGAATGGGTTAAAGCGCCAGGCAGTCAATTACTGGAAGCGATTAAAGCCAAGCTAGGCTCTATCCCCTTAGTTGCAGAAGACTTGGGGATTATTACTCCCGAAGTTGAGGCATTAAGAGATGAATTTAATCTACCGGGCATGAAAATTTTACAATTTGCTTTTGGCAGTGGCAATGAAAATCCTTATTTACCCAGTCATTATGAAAGAAACTGCGTCGTCTATACAGGTACTCATGATAACGACACCACCATAGGCTGGTCACATACCATCCAGGACTATGAAAGATCCCATGTATATGATTATCTTGGCCAATCAACATTACCCATTAATTGCATGTTAATACAAGCAGCCTTAGGTTCAGTGGCGAATCTAGCGATTATCCCTATGCAGGATATTCTTGAACTAGGCTCTGAAGCAAGAATGAATACGCCGGGTACAACTGTAGGAAACTGGAAATGGCGTTTCCAATGGCACCAGTTGTCACATGATCAGGTTGCCAGATTCAGTTACCTGGTATCACTGTTTGGCCGTAAGTCTTAAAAATAATCCAGACAACAACTTTGTGGGGGTAGCGTTAACTACTCCCTCAATTAATATTATGACTCACTTAAAAAGTCGTTTAACTACTTTTTATCTTGAGCCACTTCTTTAGTAACCGGCAGAAGAGGAATATTGTAACTTTCGATAATAGCCTTAATCTTATCGGCCTGACTAACAATCAACTTATCAAGTAGTTGTTTTTTTTCTTTATCCCCTTTACGAACTCCCATCGCCATAGCAAAATCAAACTTTACTTTTAGCGTTGATTTCATTGGGATCATTGTGTAACTGTTTTTTGGACTTTGGGCTGTGACATAAGCTGCCATAGGCCCCCACAAAATCACCATATCAATTTTCTTGGCTTTAAAGTCCTTGTCTATCTGCATCGCTACATTATTCTCACTATCACCAGACATGGATTGATAAGAAATACCTTGATCAAGCAAACCATTCTGTTGCAGCCATGCAGCCCCAGGACCCCGATCAAACATAGCTATTTTTAGACTCTCTTGTCTTTGCAAAGGTAACTCAGGTAATTGAGCTGGGTCTTTTATATCATCCCATCCTCGACCTTTAGCAATCAGCAATACGTAAGTCGATTTATAATAGGGCCCAGTCGTTGTGGTTAAATCATAACCCGCAGGAACACCCATAACGATATCGCATTTAAATTCGTCCTTTCCCGCATTCCATTCGTCCACATCAGCTGTCAAGGTATTACGAATAAAACCAATGCGCTGAGCAAACCAGGTGTATTCAACTTTTTGCCCTAGCTCTTTTGCAAATAATTCAGCAATTTTATTCTCAAAGCCCTGCTCATCTTTGGTGGAATAAGGAGGATTAAGGGGATCGGCACAGACTTTGAACTTTTCTGCAGCAGTAACAGGGAATATAACAACCGCCAAACACAAGCCAGCCAATATTTTTGTAACGCTCATTTTGATTCCTTTTAAAACGGTAAATACATTGTTAATTATGTCCCTCCATTTTACAACCACCCTTCTACCTAAACAAGCGTGCCAAGGAATTAGCTAACAGAGAGTAATTCTATAAAAGAGGGAGGGAGACAAGAAGGAGGTTATAGAAGTTCTGCAAGGTATATCATTATGACTGACAAAAAAAAGGCCTACCAAACAGGTAGGCCTTTAATTATAGATGGCGTCCCCAAGGGGGTTCGAACCCCTGTTACCGCCGTGAAAGGGCAGTGTCCTAGGCCGCTAGACGATGGGGACTAGCGATTTTTATTCTTTTCTTTTGGTGGAGCCAAGCGGAATCGAACCGCTGACCTCAACACTG
>CAIPPE010000252.1 GCA_903866825.1 uncultured Methylococcaceae bacterium | reverse complement strand
GAAAAGGTTCTGCTGAACACCCAATTGCCATTGTCTATTCGATGCTTGATTGAATGGAATCCTGGCGGCCGATATTTCTGTGTCCATGAGTCGTTTAAAAGCCGCTTTAGATTCGGAAAAAACTTTGCCGCCACTTATGGTGGCTAAGGGTTTAGAGGAGCCAGTCGTGAGTTTGGCTCATCGCGCATTACCTCTCCTAAATCTTCTAGCCGCCGCAGAAAAATCGGGATCTAATGTCATGTGGACATAAAAAAACCTCCTACTGATAAGTGCGGAAGACCTTGTCGTTGTTCATTAGCCCCCTATTCTTTTCTCTATAGCGCGTAGATATTTACTTAAATGATTGGTAACTATCGCCCGTTTCTGTATGGCTTAGACTCCCGACGGATTAGCTATAACCGTCATTTTCACGATTAAGCTGACCCGACTTATTGAATGCAATAGTATTTATCATTCGTATCTTCAATTTGGCCTGGTTTTTGAATCTCCAAACAATATTGATAGCAATCTGACCGTCATTGCACCTAGTTATATTATTTTTTTAAATGATATACGGCTTCCATATTCCTTATTATGTGCGATGACGTACAGACTGCGTTCAATTGTCTGCGTATTATGAAAGCTGAGCGATGAAATACATCAGTCTCGATCATAATAAAATTAAATTATTTATCAGGAGAAACATCATGAATAAAGACCAAATAAAAGGCCGCGTTGAAGAAACCAAAGGCAAAGCCAAAGAAGTCGCTGGAGTAGTATTGGATGATAGCGATATGGAAGCAGAAGGTAATGTCCAAAAAAATACGGGTAAAGTCCAGGCAGGATTTGGTGATCTTAAGAAAAAAATTAAAGATAGCCTAGACGATTAATCAATCTGATTTTGATCAGCGATAAAGGCTAAACCATATAGGCTGGCCTATAGCAATGCAAGAGTTAAATAAATTAAAAACGTAACTACTCAGCCCCCTAAAAAAGCGTTAAACTAGCCGCATGGAATTGAGACGCCCCGCCCAGACAGAATTAGATCAGATGAGCCCCGAAGAAAAGGATCGGCTTATCATGATGCTATTCGATACGCTGAATGACTTAGAAAAGCGTGTCCAGGCATTCGAAAGCAAAATCGAAAAGAACAGTCAAAATTCGAGCAAGCCACCCTCATCAGATGGGCTTAAAAAATCTGCCGCTCAGCCACGGGAACGTGGAAAGCGAAGTTCCGGTGGACAGACGGGGCATAAGGGGGTTACTCGGCAAATGGTGAATAATCCAGATGTCACTGTAGACCTTTATCCGCCAAGTCAATGTGCCTGTGGCGTGTTGTTAGAAAATTTGCCATCCACACTCGGCGAACGGCGTCAGCAAATCGAAATACCCTCGCCCAAACATGAAGTGACCGAGTATCGCCAGCGCCTAGTGACTTGCACCTGCGGTCGAGTCCATCCAGGTGAATTTCCGTCTCATGTCACTCCGCACGTCAGCTATGGCCCGCGTCTAAAAAGCTATGCAGTCGGTTTGGTTCTTGGACATTTTATATCGTTAAAGCGAGTTTGTTCGCTATTAGCTGACCAGTATGAGGTGAATCCTTCCGATGGTACGATACAAAATTGGCTGGTGGCTGCCTCAGAACACTTAAAGCCAGAGTATGAGGACTACCGAGATACCATTCGCCATTCCGATGTGGCTCATTTCGATGAAAGTGGATTGCGAGTCAATGGGCAGCTTAACTGGTTACATGTAGCCACGACCGAAACCACTGTCTATTACAGTTCACATGCCAAACGAGGACTATTGGCCATGAACGATGCCGGTATTCTGCCAGATTTTAAAGGATGTGCGGTGCATGATCACTGGAAGTCTTACTGGAACTATACCGAGTGCTCACATTCCCTATGCAATTCACATCATCTGCGTGAATTGGCTTACTGCGAGGAGTTGACCGGGCATTATTGGCCAATTGCATTACGCAAAATACTGTTAACTGGGAAAGAAGCGGTTGCCACCGCACGCCAAGCCGGTCAAACAGCGCTGGATGCCGAAATACTCGAACAGTTGATGAACCAGTATGATCGGCAAGTGGCGAATGGTTTGGCCGCTTGTCCGATTAAACAACCAGCTCCCGATCAAAAGGGGCGAGTTAAACAGGATGAAGCGACAAATCTTCTCATCCGACTTCGAGATTACAAGGAGCAGACGCTCAAGTTTCTCACGGATTGGCGTGTGCCCTTCGATAACAATCTGGCTGAACGAATGGTGCGACCCATCAAAGTCAAATTAAAGGTATCCGGTGGCTTTCGGGCGGCGGGTGGCTCGGAGGCTTTTTGCATTCTGCGATCAATCTGGGAAACCAACAAACTTCAAAACAGGAATCCTTTCGATACCTTCCGCTTCGCGTTTGCGGCCTGAGTAGTTACAGATAATTAAAAAGCCATCGTAATTATTCAAGGTAGCATAGATGGAGCGTTTTAAGCTTAAAGAGGCTGTTGGATTAGCGCAGAACCAAACGGGTACAGCAGAAAATTCATGTCGGCGGCTTTAAGCCCGATGTTTTTAGTAGTACGATTAAGCGACGATAGTCGTTTTCAATTATTGCATCCTTAAAAATCAAAAGTGTGCTGCATTTGCCCTGGGCT
>CAIPPE010000251.1 GCA_903866825.1 uncultured Methylococcaceae bacterium | reverse complement strand
GCAAGAGCATTTGCAACGGAGATTCTATTGGCTAAAATAGTAGTTGGAGCAGAAACCAATGACATAATTTCCTGCATGGATGGTTGCCAAACTTGGTTCGGTTTCTCCGGATGTGCGATAAAATCATATTCGCTCATAAAACTCTCCTTTTTTAGTAAACAGCCCAGCCGGCATTTGACCAATCGAATCCGCTGTTGTTCAAATTACTATACATGAGAGCATTCGTTAATCCGCTGTTAAGAGAACTTCCTAAATTTGAAAGTCCGCTTGCCCATGCGTTTGAAGCTCCGATTTGTCCTGCTGCAAGGGCGTTGCCAGCTCCCACGATATTATTCCCTATGCTTTGCCCTGTCTGCGCGCCTACCTGCTGATTGCCTAAGGTTTGCGCCTGACCGAGACCCGCAACCGCACTCAACGGCTGATACCACTGGTTATAACCCTGCCCCTCTGCCTGAAGGGCGTTTAATTGAGCCTGCTGCTGCAACCCTGATTGCATATTGCCGCTTCCCAGCATCCCGGATGCTGCATATTGCGCCGGCGCATTCTGAAGAAGAAGCTGGTTTGCTCCGAGCATGGACTGATAGGCGGGACTGTTTTGAAATTGGTTCATCGTATATCCGCCCGCCAGAGTATTTATCGCCCCCGGAGCCGCTTTCTGCAAGGCCAAGTTCTGAGGCTGGTTAAGACCCTGTTCATACATTTGATATTGGAGATTTGCTGCATAATTCTGCGCGTTGGCAGAGGTCTGAGCCGCTGATTGAGCTGCTCCTGCCTGCGTGGTAGCACTATAAATACCCGCACCTGCTCCAACTACCGCCCCGCCTATAATTGCCGCCATAGCCATTTTACTTTACCTCTCTTATTAAAAGACATCTTCCGGGCTCAAAACCCTTCTTAATCCAATGGACTTTTTCGCCTTCGTAACAGTAAAGTTCCAAGGCGTCCACTCCCTTTGAAATCAAAAACTTCATTCCTTCCTCTACGAGATCGTGTCCGATTCCCCGGCCACGGTATTCTTTCCTGAGCATAAGATGTTGTGCCATCCCCATCATCTTGCCGTTGGCCGGTTCCGCGTAAATAACGCCATCCAGAAACCCGACAATAGCTCCATCATCCTCCACGACTTTTATGTAATAATTCTTATCGGAGAACCTTTTAAGAGCAACGCTTTTCCACATAGAAAGGTTGGGCTTCCAATCTGGATGAAGCTCATTCACGCCCTGCTCCCAAAGCCTCGCTATCCTGATGATGTCGGTTTCCTTTCCGTCTCTTATGAGCATATGTACCTCGACAAATCAGACCATTTGCTTACCATGGGCTCGCCCCCGATGGTGTTATACATGACCACAGAATCCTCTCTATCCTGCGCCGTTTCCCCGGGGATTCCCCCCATGAAAAACGGAGAATAGGCGATGTTGTTCTTTTTCAGAATTCCCACCGTCCGCCAAATATCCTCGTTGGTCACTCCCTTATTTAAAGTCGCCCGTAAACTATCGCTTCCTGTCTCCACGCCGAATCCGCACGCCTTCAGGCCATGCTCGATCATGAATTCAAGATGCTCCGGCTTGATGTCCGCCCGGATGTACGATTTAAAAGGGATGTAGAGATTTTCCCATTGGTCCCGCCACTCTTTCATGTAATAGGGCGGCAGCTCCTCCATCATGTAAATCAGGTCGGGCTTATACGTCTCGTAAAGATACGTCAAATCTCTTTCGATGGTGTGCTTAATCCGTATTTTTTTCGGCTGAAACTGCACCATACAGAATGTGCATTTTCCCCAGCCGCATCCTCTACTGGACTGATAAGGAATGATCTTCAATCCCTGAAGGAATTTATATCCCCGGTGAAATTCATTGCCGACAACCCGGCTCAAATCGTTCATTGGCAGGCCATCTATATTTTCCTGATAACAGGAATTATCAAAGATAGCTGTGTCTCCTGTTTTCAGATAATCGGTTATCGTTTCGGCCTCTCCCCGGCAGATATGATCGTACAGCGCCGGGTCAATGTACGCTCCCATCCTCGCATAAACTCCGCCGACCAAAACGATTTTGCCGAGTTTCTTTGCGGCTCTCATATAAGGCTTGGCCAGCTCATAATCGTCATGGGTAATAAAGGAAAACCCGACGAAATCATGATCAATCATCTTTTCGAACCATCCCGGCCACAGCGGTTCATAATCCGCCTCGATGCCTTCCTTTTTGCAGATCGCTGTTAGCAAAGAGCAGGAATGAGAATAAGGAACATAAAGTGGAAAATACGAAAATAAAATCATTCTCCTCCCTCCACGACTGCTCCGATCAGTACCGTTTTTGTCGGCTCGCTGAAAGCCACCCGAAAAACCCTGTCTCTGGCATAGCCTAACCGCCTCCAAATGAGACGTGTTTTGTATTGTCCGATTGCTCCCACCGACGCCTGATAATCGTTTGACCAAGTATGCCCTCCATCATTCGACCATGAAAGTTGAGCCTGCGAATTCAGCCAGTACGGAGTGTTGGTTGTGGTCTGTAAGGTTTCCGTATAGGGCGCATTGTACGTATAGGGATAGGCGGAGGTTGGCGGAGTGAAGTTTGCAGTCCACCGGGCGATGCCATTGCTGATACGAAATTCATCAATGTTGCCGGTAAAATAATACCCATTATAAAACCCTATGTTAAAAGGGACGCTGAAAGAAGGCATTGAGTTAGAGCCTATCGCATTTGAGACCGTAAGGGTTTGACTGTTCCCATTCACAAAAATATAAATATTGCTCTGCTGGCGGACTAAAGCAAGATGATACGCAGTTCCTATGCTAAACGTATAGGGGAAACGATAACTGGCCACAAAAGAACCGCCCACATAAGCAGAGAAATAAACTGTGTTGGTCGAATAATTCAAAACCCAATAGTTTCCCGAATCCTGACGCTGGCTGTAAAAATTTTGGGTAAGAACATTCTCAATGTATGGACAACAATCAATCGTAAAATCATTTGGGCCGAAAGCTACCGCATTGGAAGGGATTGTTACATAAGCATCTACCCCGTTTAAAAGCAAAGAAGATGTCCCGAATTTCTCCCAATTCGTCCCTAGTTGTGCGCCTCCTACCGGAGTTATGGCATAATTGTTGGATGACGAATCGGAAAAAGTAGTTGAACCGTTTGAACCGTCGAAATGAGCCAAGAAAGCTAAATTAGGGTCTGAATTGTAAGCCGGAATACTGATGTTGTAATAACTTCCGGTTCCGGTCACTCCGGGCGGGCCACCCTCAGCGTCAATAATAATCCTCTTGAAAAAGAGATTGTTCAGGGATTTCTTATCTGAAATATGCTGCGCCTGCCTGATATTGATAATCGGTTGCCCGTTG
>CAIPPE010000250.1 GCA_903866825.1 uncultured Methylococcaceae bacterium | reverse complement strand
TGTTATTAAGCATAAATTGGGTTTAGTAAAGACCACTGTTAGCATTGGTGCCGCTTGTATTCTCGCTGATGAGACTAAGCCAGATACGTTGGTCTCCGCAATTACCGGTAAAGATGCAACAAGCTGGGCAGGCCTGCAACGATATGGTCTGAAGATAGGTGGTTGGGCAACAGCCGGTATTAATTACAACACCGATAATGCACCCGATAATAGTAATGGCACCATGTCCATGACTGAACGTTCCAATGAATTTAATTTGTATCAGTTGGACCTATTTATTGAAAAAGTCGTCACTAAAGGCAAAAATTGGGACGTGGGTGGGCGCTTCGACTACATGTTCGGTACGGATACCCGCTATACCCAAGCCACTGGAAATTGGGATACCCATCTCATGAACCCAAACAGTTACTACAATATGGCGTTGCCGCAAGCTTACTTGGAAGTATTTGCAACTTCACCACAACCGGCGCCTTGTTTAATTATACGATCAACGATCAGTGGAATGTGAACCTTGGCGCGATAACGGGGCCAGACAATTTTAATAGGGATATCGGTGCCTGGAGCCAGATGAGTGGAATTAACTGGGCTAACGCTGAAACCGGAACCGCCCTATCCTTTTCGATTATGCAGGGTGATGTGTATCAAAATCGGCCTTCTAATTTGGTGTATTACTCTGCAATTTTCCAGCAAACTCTCGGAAAATGGCATTATGTGTTACAGCACGATAGAGGCACACAGGATCATGCCGCTAATAGCCAGACCGCAGTATGGTATTCTGTTGTGCAATATCTGACTTATCAGTTCGATGATGTTTGGGGTTTGGGGATACGTAACGAGTGGTTTCGAGATCAAAATGGCTTTCGCTACGGGAATGGAGCAACCAGTTATTACGATATGACAGTGGGCTTAAACTGGAAACCCAATCCTTGGTTAGTGGTTCGCCCTGAAGCTCGTTACGACTGGAATCAGGGACAAATGGCTACTTATGATGATGGACGACGCTTTGACCAGATTGTGTTGGGCGTTGACGCCGTTGTGCAGTTTTAAGACAGTCCGGTTGTCTGTTGTTCACAAATGCCATAACACCACCGTATGTTCCTGGCAGATTTTTTCACTATCATTTTGGGAAAGCCGTTCTTTAGTGACACCACATAAAAAACTGTCATCCATGCTCGTAAAATAATGGCAAGTCTTGCATAGACCAAACGATTGCGATTGATTTGCTTTCTGTAATGCCGTCAGTAGATTAGCAAAAACTATTTCATAATTTATAGCGTCTCCTTTTTTCTCCATCATGGCGGCCGCTTTAATAAATAATTCCGCCGGTTTGGCTTGTTCTAAAATGGTCTTGCCTTCCGGCAATAACTCAAGATGGATAACGCGTCGATCATTTAAGTCGGCTGTTTTTTTGATATAGCCTTTTTTCTCCAATAACGACAAACTCTGAGAAACCGTGCCTCTGGTCATACCCAGGTAATTTGTCAGTGCTGCTGGAGTATCGCTGTATTTATTACAGCGCGATAAATAATTTAGGGCTTGTAAATGTACGGTTTGCAAACCAACTGCCGTACATTTTTTTCGTTCTTCTGAACGAATTAAAGCTGCAATACGCTCGATCAAATCGAACACGTCTACTTTTTCCATAGTGGCTATAGCTTAATATAATTTGCGAAACGGCTTAGTTAGAGCGCTTGCGTTGGCCCGTTGTTTTTCCTCGTCAATTTAATTGACAAGATTAGGAGCATTATAGCAAATCCATTTTTTCTAGTGAAATATTGCAATGGTCAGCACTATTACGAGATGCGCTCTAAATGTCCCCCCTTCGTTTCTGGCGAATAAAAAAGCTTCATTCCGCTATCGCTACGTTTCCTTTATTTGCAGTAGATGAATTGCAGTCATAGGCTTTGGGTATTGCAACTCCATTGAAACCGTCTACGGTGTAGAACTGATCCCAGACTATGTAAAGTACCGAACCATATTCCATATTTATTAGTATCGATTCAAAAATTTATTGACAACGCCTTTTGAAAACCCATATAGTATCGACTCGATATAAATAACTAGAGGTAATTATTATGAGTACTGCAATTTTTTATCATGCGGGTTGCCCTGTTTGTTTAGAAGCGGAGCAAAGGGTAGTCGATGCGATTGATCGTTCAAAGTATCAGGTTGAAGCAGTGCATTTGGGGGATCAAGCGGATCGAATAATAGAGGCAGAAGCTGCCGGTGTGAAATCAGTGCCGGCATTGGTCTTAAATGGACAGGTTTTTCATATCAACTTTGGCGCATCCATTGATGACTTAAAACAATAAAAGGTAAACAACATGAATAAAGAATCACAACAAAAAGACCCTTTCTGGGTATACGTCAGTATTACAGTGTTTGTCATAGTGGCAGGTATTCTGCTGATTAAACAGAGTGAGAATGAAAAATTCGCACCGATTAAGCAGCAGGTGGCGGAGGAAAATGCGCAAATGAATATTCGGGTTTTGAACTAAGCTAAAAACCTTCTCTGCTCACTATCAACCCAAGCGTATGGCACCATTTAAACTTATAACAATAAAAACCGGGAGAGAACCATGAAATTTAATTTGCTAGTCCTATTTGCAGGGCTAACCTTTTTTTCAAGTAGCGTATTGGCAACAGACTATATTTACAGGGACCTTATGGCTAATACCCTGCCATCGCCAGTCTGTGCAATTGAATCCGAGGCCATTGCAGCAGCTTCAAAATCCTATAACATAAAAAATTACAGCCAAAGATTTTGCCAGACCCAAGGTTATGGTTGGCATGTTGAAGCAGTGAAAGATAACGGCAAGGCCATTTGTAACGAATGCAACGGTTCTAATAGTGGAAAGAAAAAGTGCCATCTTGAAGATGTGGTTGTTACCTGCAAACGCATTAAACCGGGATCGGTAGGGATGTTGCTTGGCAAAAGCTAAACGAACCCATTTTTAACATTTGATACCTATTTTTAAGACCTATAAATACAACAAATAATAGCGATTCACTATATAGTGTCTTACCAACCTGCGAGGAATTTAATAATGAAAATAACAAAAATCGCAATCTGCCTAACAGTATTCCTTTTTTCACTTAATGCCTTTGGACTTGAAATCCAAGAACACGCTAGAAATGGTAACCCTAATCAAATGCCTACGATTAATCAGGTCACCTTTAATCCAGAAAATCGTGAGGGTACAACATTAGTGAGTACAGATATTGTTCAATATAGCCTATTAAATCAATCAGCCATTAAAACTCGAGATGTCGATTTTTTTACTAAACTTTGTATCCTTTTAGGTATCTCGATGGTTTATTGGATATACTGGCTAATAAGCAATAGGCCTCACAAAAATGAGCCTTAAATAACAAGAAATGGAAAATTGCTATGATTACTCAAACTGCCGCTACTATCGCAACACTCTGGCGCTATCCGGTCAAATCCATGATGGGCGAAGAATTGAATACCAGTTTTATCACTGAAAATGGTGTGCTGGGAGATCGTGCTTTTGCTTTGTTGGATAATGAAACGGGTCATGTAGTTAGTGCCAAAAATCCGAAAAAATGGCCTGACCTATTTTCTTACCACGCCGGTTATTCCGCACAACCGAATGTTGATGTATTGACAGCACTGTGGATTAAATTACCAGACGGTCAAGTTCTGAAGAGTGACGACGCACATATCAATGACACACTTTCAACTGCGCTCGCGCGTCCTGTGATGTTAAAAAACAGCGCTCCGCAACAATCCAGCCTGGAACAGTTTTGGCCAGAATTTGAAGGTCAAACTGATGAAGTGAGTCAAGAAGTTATAGCAGGAGATGCCCCAACCGGCACTTTTTTTGATTATGCAACCTTGCATATTATAACCACCAGTTCACTCGAAAAGCTTAGAGAGTTACATCCTGAGGGTCGCTACGAAGTCCAACGATTCCGCCCTAATCTCGTCATTAATACCGAAGGTCAGCACGGCTTTGTTGAAAACAATTGGGTAGGTAAAACGATTAAAATTGGTGCAAGCGTGCGGATACAGATAACTGACCCTTGCCCTCGTTGCGTCATGCCGACGCTGGCACAAGGTGATTTACCTCAAGATAAGGCGATATTTAAAAAAGGGATTGCACAAAATAATGTCTATGTACCTTTTGCCGGTAGATCATTGCCCAGTATTGGTGTTTATGCGCGTGTTATCTCAACGGGGATAGTGAATCGCGGCGATACGCTAATCTTCGAATAACCACAATTGCACACAATTCATAACATATTCAAGTTGTTGGTGAAATTTTCTCATTATCTGTGCCGTGTTTCCAATCGTTCTTCTAAATGAGTGGCTGATAAGGGGGGGTGAAAGCCCCTCTGATAAAGATAGGAGGTTCAATATTTGACATTACACAAACACTGATCTTTTCGTTAGTCAACAGTGGGTCGTAACCGAATATTCACCAATGGTCTGTCGCAGAGATCTTCTTGGCTATATAAGATTGGGACTTTGTAATTGATACCCACGGGTCCTTATGATTTCGTTGGACCGCTACATCCTGTCTATCAGGATAATAAGTCAGGCATCAAGTGTCTTATTCCTCATCTGCTGATATCAGAAGAAAACTGGCTTTCCAGGTCGCGTTGCTTTTCAGCAGGCAGTGTAACGATTAGATGAATTTGTCCCGCAAAGACTTGCTCTATAATTTGCCCATTCACTTTTTTTAATGCGTAATCAAAAGACTGAAACCGTTCATAATCTAGCGTGAATTGAAGTGTTGTCATTTCCACGTAAGGTTGTAATGTCGATATTTCAATCACCTGTTTCGCCATATGACCATAAGCTCTGGTAAGTCCACCGGCCCCCAGCTTAACACCTCCAAAATAGCGGATCACTACAATAAGTACATTAACAATGTCTTTACCTTCAATGTATTGAAAAATCGGTTTCCCTGCGGTACCGGTAGGCTCACCTGCATCATGAAACCGATAAATAATGCCTTCATGGGTCTTGATACGGTAGGCAAAGGCAATATGACTTGCGTGTGGATGTTCGGCGTGTAACGTTTTTAATTGAGGCAATACAACCTGATCGCTGGTGCAGGGAAAAATTACACTGATAAAGCGTGACTTTTTTATACTTTCTTCGAAGGTGTAGGATTCCGTAACATAATACATTTTTGATTATTTCAATTAAGTTTTGAGCATCTGCTATTCGATTGCGAATTGTTTTTACCGAGTAGACTTTAGCATAAAATAAGTTAAGATTTGCACAGGTTATAGCACACGCCAGGCAAACGGATTAAATTCACCCTATGCGGTACTGGGTGAGCGAACGGTTAAGACTCGCGCCGTGCCCGGCTTTAAGGGCATAGACCATTTTTCTACATGAACACAAGCGGCTAATAGTTTATAATCAGAGTCTTTTTTAAGTTTTCATCGACCCGCGCTTCACTTTTAATGCCGTTGGGTATCGACTGTCATTGGTTAAAACATCCTTCATGCAAGAAATAAATCCGATTAAAAATAAAATAGCCGACCTGAAAAGCCGTGGTAATTCACTCAGGGGGTATCTTTGACTTTGATATTAAAAGCGAACGCTTGGTCGAAGTCTTACGCGAATTAGAAAACCCTAAAATTTGGGATAACCCTGAACAAGCCCAAGCCTTAGGGAAAGAGCGCGGTCAATTAGAAGTCATCGTTAATACCATCACAGAATTAGAGCGTGGTTTAACCGATGCCGAAGAATTATTGCTGATGGCCGTTGAGGAAGAAGATGAAGAAACCATTGAAACTGTCATCGATGATTTAGCGCACTTTGAAAAGCGAGTCGCTGCTCTTGAATTCCGCCGCATGTTTTCAGGTGAGATGGACCCTAACAATGCCTTTTTGGATATTCAATCCGGCTCTGGTGGAACTGAGGCGCAAGACTGGGCTTCTATCATAGAACGGATGTTTTTACGCTGGGGTGAGCGCAAAGGCTTTAAAACTGAGCTGATTGAAGAATCCCAAGGTGATGTCGCGGGTATTAAAAGCGCCACTATTAAATTTGAAGGCGAATATGCGTTTGGTTGGTTAAGAACAGAAACCGGTGTGCATCGTTTAGTTAGAAAATCGCCGTTTGACTCTGGCAATCGTCGTCATACTTCCTTTGCGTCAGTGTTTGTCTCACCTGAAATTAATGATGATATCGACATTGATATCAATCCAGCCGATATTCGTGTCGATGTCTATCGCGCCAGCGGTGCGGGTGGACAGCACATCAATAAAACGGAATCAGCGGTTCGAATGACACACAATCCAACCGGTATCGTGGTGCAATGTCAAAGCGACCGTTCACAACACAAGAACCGTGATACCGCAATGAAGCAATTAAAAGCTAAATTGTATGAACTTGAAATGCGTAAACGCAGTGAAACTGCACAGGCATTGGAAGACACAAAATCCGACATCGGCTGGGGCAGTCAAATTCGCTCTTATGTATTAGATCAATCCCGTATTAAAGATTTACGCACAGGTGTAGAAACAGGTAATACTCAAGCGGTATTAGATGGAGACCTGGATCAATTCATTGAAGCCAGCTTAAAGAGTGGACTGTAATTCCAGACACAACGCAACTATTTTAAAAACCATTAAAAATCATGTCAGAAATCCAACAAGACGAACAAGAACAAATTAAACAACGCCGCAGCAAATTGCATGAACTGCGTGAAAATGACGGTATCCCTTTCCCTACCGACTTTCGTCGTAATGCGTTGGCAGGTGAACTACTGTCGGAGCATGGCGCAAGGACTAAAGAAGAGTTAGAAACCGCCTCAATACGCGTAAAACTGGCTGGCCGCATCATGACTCGTCGCATCATGGGTAAAGCCAGCTTTGCCCATATTCAGGACATGTCAGGCAAAATCCAGTTGTATGTTACCCGTGATACCCTGCCAGAAGGTTTTTATAACGAACAATTTAAAAAGTGGGATATTGGCGATATTATCGGAGCGGAAGGGGTTTTGTTTCTCACGCAAACCGGTGAATTAAGTCTTAAGGTCGATGACATTCGCTTGCTGACCAAAGCACTACGCCCACTGCCTGAAAAGTTTCATGGCATTGCTGATCAAGAAATCAAATACAGACAACGTTATCTGGATTTGATCATGAGCGAGCATTCACGTGATACCTTTCTAATCCGCTCTAAAATTGTTGCCTATATTCGCCAGTTTCTGACTGAACGCCAGTTTTTAGAAGTTGAAACACCCATGATGCAAGTCATTCCTGGAGGCGCGACAGCAAAACCTTTTATGACGCATCATAATGCCCTGGACATGGATATGTACTTGCGTATTGCTCCTGAACTTTATTTAAAGCGCCTTGTGGTCGGTGGCTTTGAACGCGTCTTTGAAATCAATCGCAACTTCCGTAATGAAGGTTTATCAACACGCCACAATCCAGAGTTTACCATGCTGGAGTTTTATCAGGCGTACGCTGAATACCAGGACCTCATGGATTTAACCGAAGCCATGTTGCGCGGCATTGCTGTTGAAGTGGTTGGTCAAACCGTGGTTAATTATCAAGGCGAAGAGTACGACTTTGGTAAACCCTTTGATCGTATGACAGTCAATGAGTCCATCTTGCACTTTAACCCTAACTTGACAGCGAGTGACCTTGCAACTCGTGAAGCCGCTGTTAAAGTCGCTGAAAGCTTGCATCTCCCTGTTAAAGACAGTTACGGCCTAGGTAAAATACAAATTGAGATCTTTGAGAAAACAGTTGAAAGCCGTTTAATGAACCCAACCTTTATAACAGCTTATCCGGTTGAAGTTTCACCCTTGGCCAGACGCAATGACAAAGACCCTCATGTCACTGATCGCTTCGAATTCTTCGTCGGTGGGCGTGAAATTGCCAATGGCTTTACAGAATTGAATGATGCTGAAGATCAGGCCGCTCGTTTTCAAAAGCAGGTTGAAGAAAAAGAAGCTGGCGATGATGAAGCGATGCATTATGACGCCGACTATATCGTTGCCCTGGAGCATGGAATGCCGCCAACGGCAGGGGAAGGCATTGGTATTGACCGGTTAGTGATGCTCTTTACGGATGCGCCTTCAATACGCGATGTCTTGTTATTTCCACACATGCGTCCAAGAAGCTAATACAGAGTAACTATTCAGTTCCCCTCTTTGAAAAAGAGGGGTTAGGGGAGATTTTGTTAAATAAATCCCCCTCGATCCCCCTTTTTCAAAGGGAGAAGAGTAAATGAGGGAAGCTGAATAATTAAGATCGGGGGCTTTGAAGCACTTTCACCAACTATCTTTACGTTTTCGTAGCTCGGTAAACACTCGTACCGGGCTCTCGCCTATCAATCCAAGTGTCTGCTGCACACCCAAACTATCGACTCTAAAAAATGGATTAGTTGCCCGTTCCTGTTCAATCGTCGACGGAACAGTTGGTTTTTGCTCCGCTCTCAATTGTCTCACTGTAAGCATTTTATCTTGCAACTGTTTATTATCCGAATCAATACATAAAGCAAATCGTCCATTAGCTTCAGTATATTCATGGGCACAATACACAAGGGTTTCGGGTGGCAACGCTTTTATTCTTTGTAAAGACTGATACATTTGCTCTGCCGTGCCGTCAAACAAACGTCCACAACCCATCACAAATAAGGTATCACCACAAAACAAAGCGTTATTGTCTGCGGAATAATAAACAACGTGTCCACTTGTATGCCCAGGGGTCGCAATAACCTGAAGCTTGTGTTCGCCTAAAAAAATAGTGTCTCCGTCATTCACACCCTGATCGATACCAGGAACACGTTCCCAATCAGCTTGAGCTGCAACTACTTTACAAGCCGTGCTTTCCTTTAGCTCTAGATTACCTTCCACATGATCCCAGTGATGATGGGTATTTAAAACATAAGTCAATCGCCAGCCTTTTTTATATAACTCATCCAAAACCGGTTGCGATAAGGCGGGATCAACGACCGCAGTCTCACCTGAGACTTCATCATGAATCAGATAAATATAATTATCTTCTAATACCTTGATTTGTATGACAGTCAACATAATTAACCACTACACCCATTCCAAACGGTATAAATCCTGACGCCGATTAGCCAGATTACGAACGGCCCCACGAGTACGCACCTGCTTTAACAAATCCAGATTAACATCGGTAATTAATGTCATCTCAGTGTTGGGTGTTGCTTCAGCCAAGATAGCGTCATGTGGGAACGAAAAGTCACTGGGACTAAAAATAGCGGCCTGTGCATATTGAATATCCATGTTTTCAGCATGAGGCAAGTTTCCAACACTGCCTGTAATGGCTACAAAGCATTCATTTTCAATAGCTCGTGCTTGTGAACAATAACGCACACGTTGATAAGCGTTTTTAGTATCCGTCCAAAAGGGTACAAAAATAATTTGCGCACCTTGCATCGTTGCCAAACGCGCTAACTCAGGAAACTCTGAGTCATAACAGATTAATACTGCAATCTTTCCGCAGTCTGTATCAAATACTTTTAAGGCATCTCCACCCTTAACACCCCAACAACTCACTTCATCTATCGTGACGTGTATTTTATATTGAGCCTCAAACGTACCATCTCGCCTTAATATCCAGGAAACATTATAAAGCTCATGAGAGCTATACTCTGGCATAGAGCCAGCAATGATATTGATGTTATAAGACATTGCCATGTCTAATAATCCATTGCGGATTTCACTGGTAAACCCTGCTAAAGCACGAATCGCATCCGGTGGATTTTTATCATTAAACAGGCCCATGAGTGGCGCACTCATATATTCAGGAAACAGTACAAAATCAGACTGGTAACCAGAGACCGCATCAATAAAAAACTCTGCGTGTTTAAGCAATTCTTCGACACTGGTTAAGGTCCGCATTTGCCATTGAACGACACCTAAACGGATTATATTTTTAGGCCCGCCAATCATAGGTACTTTCTCGATATAATCAAGATTAACCCATTCAAGCAATGTCGCAAAGCCCTTCGAATCAGCATCAACCGGCAGATATCCGGTTAAAACTTTTCTTACATGGAAGCCATTTAAAAGCTGAAAGGATAATACAGGGTCAAAAATTTCTCGGTTCTTAACCTCTTCAATATACCCTACCGGTGTTAAGGTGTCGGCATATTTAGCATAACCCGGAATCCGTCCACCCGCAATAAACCGGCGCAAGTTTAGATTACGGCATAATTCTTTACGCGCATCATATAATCGTCGACCCAAGCGTAAGCCTCTGTAATCAGGGTGTACAAAAATATCAACACCATACAGGGTATCACCGTGCGGATCGTGATGCGTTAAATAACCATCACCGGTAATTTGCGCGTAAGTATGAATATCTCCAAAACGGCTATAATCAACAATCATACTTAACGCTGCTGCCACTAACTTTCCATTATCTTCAAGGCAAATCTGGCCTTGAGGAAATCGATTGACTTGGGCTGCATATTGATCGGACTTCCAGGCGCCGCCCAAGTTACCGTAAACATGCTCCATTAATACAGCAATGTTATCGTAATCACTCAGCGTAAGATGCCTGAGTAACAGCTTATGTTTTTCAATTTTTATTTTCTTCATAGTCTATTAGCTTAACTTTGTTTCTTTACAGTTTTGTTACATAGAACCAAAGCTACCAAAGTTTTATCAGCACTTGTGTACTTCAGATTTTATTCCGCCTAAAACAGCCTGATTATTTTGATTTCATGGAACGCATTATATCAGGTGAGCAATTCAAATTTTCTTTCCAAAGGGCCTCTCGACCGCAATCATTTATACGATACTCATAACACAAAACACAATAATTTAAACGCCTCTGATATCGACAATACGCTCGCATAACCAACTTATTAAGCCGGTCACCTCTCGCTTTATTATCAATCGATTGAGTAAACTGTTCAACGTACAGCGCCGTATAAAGATCACGAGCCTGATTTAGCAACGTATCATTATTCATTCCCGATAAACACCTTAATAATTGGTTAAAACTACTGTTAAATCACCACGCCAGCCTTCTATTCAGAAAGCCCTTTTTCGTCAATTCCGCGTGTTGATCAAGTAATATTGATATAATTCTTTGATGATGATCACAATCAAACTTAATAGTGTGATTGTAACGCTAATAAATATAAAAAACGATAACTGATAAAGTGCTTTTCGATTTTATGCAACACGGTGCAAAATGAGTGCGATACAAAAAGATTACTACAGCATACTAGGCGTGATTGATAGCGCCGAAATGGTTGTAATTAAAGCCGCCTACAAGGCGCTAATGATGGTCTATCATCCTGATCGCTATGAAGGTGATACAGATGAGGCTATAAGAAAAACCAAAGAGATTAATGAAGCCTATGCGGTTTTAATAGACCCTGAAAAAAGGAAACAATACACCCAGGGACAATCCACTGCAAAAAAGGGCTATGAATCTAATCAGGAACCTGAAGATAACAATCTCAATAATAAAGATAAAGAACTAGAGCCAGGCTGGTTAATTGCTATTGAACTGGTTAAAGGTCTCGATGATTTGTACCAGAATCTTAATGTGTTATCAAAAGAACTTGCCTTCTCTTTTAAGCAAAAAATTCTTGAAAGTAAACGTTTTGACGAGGCTCAGTTAATAGCAGAAAACCTTGAGAGCGAGTTTATCAAAAAGTTCTTTGGCACCAATAAAGATATTCAAAATTTCTCACGCTGGTTACTCAGCACACAGCAACGTGCAGCAGCAAAAGAAATTAATAAACTGGTTGCCCAAACCAATGAACGCTTAAATCCCTATAATGTCATTGAAACTATCATCAAAAAATACCATTTAACCGGTTTCGAAATGCCTGTCAGAACCACCTATAAACTGGGTGATATGTTAGAAGATGACGGTATTGTATTTTATGTTGATGCTTCCGGCCATCATGGGCTCGCTGCAAGTCGAGAAGACTTATCAATCAAAGCAACCTGGCATGAAGCCAAAAAATTAGCGGGCAGCCATCCTTTTGATTGGCATCTACCCAATCGAAATGAACTAAAGCTATTATACGAACAAAGAGATTTAGTGGGCGATTTTGCTAATCACCTATATTGGAGCTCAACTGAAAGTGATAGCTTTAATGCCTGGTTTCATAATTTTTATATCGGCAATCAATTTACGGGCAATAAAAATCTCACGCATAGAGTGCGTACTATCCGTGAATTTTAATAGCAAGTGTTTTTAACGGTGGATATTAATGTTGCTGTTACGGGTAATTCCTGAAGCAAAAGGATTCTCGAAACTCTCTAGCACCTTAATATAATTGATCCTTTCGAAAGCACCTGGATCTTTTACTTTTTGTCGGCTCATTACGCCTCTTACTTCATTCAATGAATGATAACCTCGCGCAGATAGCCATTTTTCTGTCTCATTAAGCAGTACTTGTAAATAGCGTGGGCCATTTTTCATTAGAATAGAAGCCACCATCACCACATCTGCTCCGACCATTAAGTACTTTATAACTTCTGTTGCAGAATGTACGCCTCGACTCGCTGCCAAAGACGCTTTGATTTGACCGTACAGTACTGCAATCCAAAGTAATGGCAAACGAATTTCTGCAGGGGTACTTAATTCGGTGTGTGGATCTATGGTTAGGGTTTCCAGGTTAATATCAGGTTGATAAAAACGGTTAAATAAAACCAGAGCATCCACACCCTGTTCATCCAAACGTTTTGCCATATTTCCTGTTGAGCTAAAAAATGGGCTGAGTTTCATTGCAACCGGAATCGATACCGCTGACTTTACCGCTTTTAATATATCAAAATAATCCTGCTCAACAACGTCGGGGGTCATAGCTAGGTCAGTCGGTATAAAGTATACATTCAATTCAATAGCACTAGCACCCGCTTGTTGAATTTGTTTAGCATAATCAATCCAACCCTCGTTAGTGACGCCATTAAGGCTGGCAATAATCGGGATATCTGTTGCCTCGACCGCTTTACGAACCAAGTTCAGATATTGATCGGGGCCTTTGTGAGCAATATCATAATGCGGAAAATAGTTAAGCGACTCAGCAAAACTTTCTGTTCCAGATTGCAGAAAGAAATCAAATGCCTCATTATCTCTGCGAATTTGTTCTTCAAACAGAGAATACATGACGATAGCGGAAGCACCTGAGTCCTCAAGTATCTTAATGCCTTCCAATGAATCAGATAATGGTGAGGAAGAAGCCACAATTGGATGTTTAAGTTTGAGTCCCATGTATTTAGTCGATAAATCCATATTTTGTTCCCCTATTCAATAATATTTGCATCTGGATGGAATTGATTTCCAGAACGGGTTGCCATCTGTTCATAGATTTCCCATTTTTGATTGACGATTTGCTGGGCTAGTTTTAGCAAGCGGTCAGCTTCTTCCGGGTTAGTCCTTTGTAACATTTTATAGCGCAATTCATTATAGGCGTACTCTTTAAAGGACTTACGCGGACGTGGCGAGTCAAGCACAAACGGATTTTTATCGGCTTGACGCAAAACAGGGTTATAACGTATCAACGGCCAATAGCCTGATGCAGTCGCTAAGTCCTGCTGTTTTAAGCCATTTTGCATGTTAATGCCATGGGCAATACAATGACTATAGGCCAAAACTAAAGAGGGTCCTGGATAAGCCTCAGCCTCACGCATGGCCAATAAAGTTTGTTGAGGGTTAGCACCCATCGCAATACGGGCAACGTAAACATTTCCATATGAAATGGCTTGTAAAGCGATATCTTTTTTGGCTACAGTTTTACCACCCGCCGCAAATTTTGCTACGGCTCCCAGCGGGGTGGATTTGGACATTTGTCCACCGGTATTAGAATACACCTCGGTATCCATCACCAGGACATTGACATCCCGACCACTAGCCAGTATATGATCCAGTCCTCCTGAACCAATATCATAAGCCCAGCCGTCTCCGCCCATAATCCAGATACTGCGTCGTACTAAGTGATCGGCAACCGATAATAAATCCAGGGCTTTTTCTGAATTCATCTGCAGCAAAATTGATTTTAATTCTGCCACTCTTTCTCTTTGGATATGAATTTGGGATTCCGTTTTTTGCGGAGCATTGAGAATTGCATTGACTAGATCGCTACCTAATTCATTCTGAAACTCACGCGTTAATTGCATCGCAAAGGAACGATGTTTATCTGCGCTTAAACGAAAGCCTAGCCCAAACTCAGCGTTATCTTCAAATAAGGAGTTAGACCAGGCTGGGCCACGATCATCACTGTTTTTAGTCCAGGGCGTGGTGGGTAAATTACCGCCATAGATTGAAGAACAACCGGTCGCATTAGCAACAATCAAGCGATCCCCAAAAAGTTGCGAAACCAGTTTCACATAAGGTGTCTCCCCACACCCCGCACATGCCCCAGAGAACTCAAACAGCGGCTGCAAGAACTGAGCACCCCGAATTGAAGAAAAATCAACCTTCGCCCGATTATTGTAGGGTATGCTTTCAAAGAATCGGATATTTTCTAGCTCCTGATCCAGCAACGGTTCTTTAACTTGCATGTTAATTGCTTTGACCCCACTTTCTTTAAGACTCGTAGCAGGACATACGCTGACACATAAGTTACAACCCGTACAATCTTCCAGATATATCTGTAGGGTATACCGCGTTTCTGGAAATCCCCGAGCACTGATATTAGCGGATTTAAACTCAACCGGTGCGTTTTCTAAAACGCTTTGATTATAAAACTTGGCGCGGATAACCGAATGCGGACAAACAAAACTGCAATTGCCACACTGAATACATAACTCTGGGACCCATTCTGGAACATATTGCGAGACATTACGTTTTTCCCATGCAGTGGTCCCCGAAGGATAGGTACCGTCCTGTGGTAATTGGCTTACTGAGAGTTGATCGCCCTCGCCTGCCATCATTTTTGCCGTAACTTCTTGCACAAACTGAGGTGCTTCAACCGGCACAATCAGTGGCATTTCTATAAAACCTGTAGCTTGTAGCGGTACTTGCACTTGAAATAAATTAGCAAGCGTTTGATCTACAGCCGCATAATTCTGTAAAACGACTTCTTCGCCTTTTTTGCTATAAGTCTTTTTTATAGTCTCTTTAATTTTAGCAATGGCCTGCTCTCGGGGCAGCACACCTGAGAGAGCGAAAAAGCAGGTTTGTAAAATAGTATTCACCCGATTACCCATATCGGTATCCTGGGCCACGGTAGCGGCATCAATAACGTAAAAAGACAATCGTTTACTGATAATTCTCTCTTGTACATAGCGAGGTAAATGGTCCCACACTTCCTCTGCTGAAAAAGGACTATTAAGCAAGAAGACTGAACCTGGTGCAGCTTGCGCCAGGATATCCGTTTTAAACATGAAATTGAATTGATGACAACCAATAAATTGAGCCATCTGAACCAGATAAGGCGCATGAATAGGGTCTGGGCCAAAACGTAAATGGGATATGGTTTGCGAACCGGATTTCTTTGAATCGTAAACAAAATAACCTTGAGCATAAAAACCTGGCAAATCGCCAATAATTTTAATGGTGTTTTTATTCGCCCCGACAGTACCGTCTGCACCCAGTCCAAAAAACAAGGCTGAAATCACTTTATCCGAGTCAATATTGTAAGCTGGATCATAATCCAGACTACTATGACTGACGTCGTCATTGATCCCTATCGTAAAATGACTTTTAGGCTGGGCTTTAAGTAACTCATCGAAGATACCCTTTACCATGGCAGGGGTAAACTCTTTGGATGATAAGCCGTAACGCCCACCGATGGTCTTTGGCATGTTAGCCAGTTTATCTGTACTAAAAGCCTCGGCAAAAGTACTGATGACATCATGAAATAAGGGTTCCCCAGTCGCACCGGGGGATTTAGTTCGATCTAACACAGCGACATTATTGACTGTCAGTGGCAACGCAGCAAGAAATGCATCCTTCTCAAACGGCAAGTATAAACGAACATGAATAACTCCGACCTTTTCACCATTAATCACGAGCCGATCAACAGTTTGTTTAACTGTCTCTGCCGCTGAACCCATAATAACGATCACTCTCGTCGCATCTTCGGCACCGGTATATTCGAATAATCGATATTGACGTCCGGTGATTATTGCAAATTTATCCATCGCATTTTGCACAATAACAGGTACTTTAGCGTAAAACGGATTAACGGTTTCTCTGGCTTGAAAATAAATATCAGGGTTTTGCGCAGTACCACGAATAAATGGATGATCAGGATTTAATCCACGTGCACGATGTGCCCGCACTAAATCTCCGTTAATCATGGCAGCAATTTGCTCGTCCGATAGTAAGCTAATTTTATTGACCTCATGAGAAGTCCGAAAGCCATCAAAAAAATGAATAAAAGGCACCCGGGCTTCCAAGGTGGCTGCTTGCGCGATTAAAGCCATATCATGCGCTTCTTGAACAGAGCTGGAACCTAACATGGCAAATCCAGTGTCACGAACCGCCATCACATCAGAATGATCACCAAATATTGATAAGCCTTGTGCGGCTAATGAACGTGCGGCTACATGAAATACTGTAGCAGTCAATTCGCCAGCAATTTTATACATATTAGGAATCATCAATAACAGTCCCTGCGAAGCAGTAAATGTTGTTGATAAAGCCCCTGTTTGCAGCGCACCGTGTACGGCACCCGCTGCACCTCCTTCACTTTGCATTTCGGCAATTAAAGGTATGTTATCCCAAATATTGGTTTTACCTTCAGAAGCCCATTGATCAGCCCATTCTGCCATCGCAGACGAAGGAGTAATCGGATAAATGGCACAGACTTCATTAATGCGGTAAGCCACATAAGCGACGGCTTCATTACCGTCAACAGTTACTTCCTGATGGGTGTTCATGATTTAATCTCTCTGATCAGCAACCATTTCAATGGCATGGCAAGGACATTGTTCGAAACAAACAGAACAGCCGGTACATAATTCATAATCATATTTATAGCGATTACCCGGCCCTAATTTTAAAATTGCATTCTCAGGACAAGCTCCAAAACAGCCATCACATTCAAAGCAATTGCCACAAGAGAAACAGCGCTGAGCCTCAAAAGTAGCCTCAGTCTCCACTAAGCCGGCAATAATTTCAGAAAAATCTTTTGTACGCTGTTGGACAGGAATATGCGCTTGGTGTTTCTGTTCGGCATCCGTTTGATACCAAATGTGTAATTTCTCGTAAGTAGCCAGATCATGCTTTGGTTTAACAACATAACGTGTACCGCGTAACCAGGCATCAATATGCCTGGCCGCTTTCTTACCATGTCCAACAGCAGTCGTTACCGTTCTTTCACTAGGCACCATATCACCCCCAGCAAAAACCCCATCAGCTCCCGTACGCATACATGAATCTACAATAACAGTGTCATCAGGTTTAAATTCTACACCGGTTACTGAACGCAAAAAGCGGGTATCTGTATCTTGACCCACGGCTAAAATAAGCGCATCTGCATCCAGGGTTTCATATTTCCCGGTAGGTTGCGCAACGCCGTTAGCATCCAAGGCCATGATTTCTACTTTTATGGAGGAGTCATCCATCTCTTTAATAGAGCGTAGCCAATTGATTTTAACCCCTTCCTCTAGTGCTTCATCGGCTTCAAAGGAATGGGCCGGCATGTGATCACGATCACGTCGGTAAATAATGTACGCTTCATCAGCCCCTAGACGTTTTGCTGTTCTGGCCGCATCCATCGCGGTATTGCCTCCTCCATAGATGGCTACTTTTCTGCCTAATAGCGGAGCATTCCCCGCCGAAGCGTCACGTAAAAAAGTAATCGCATCCAGCATTTTTGAGGCATCTCGGGCAGGAATATCGATACGTTTACTTAAATGAGCACCCACAGCGACGAAAACAGCATCGAAATTACCTTCTTTTTTATCAGCAAGCAGATTATCGACCTTACGGTTTAAGACAATTTCAACGCCTAAAGACACAATTCTTTGTATCTCAAAATCAAGCTCGTGACGCGGCAAACGATAGGCAGGTATACCGAAACGCATCATACCACCTGCAATAGGCCCCGCTTCATATATAACGACCTTATGACCTAGTCTCGCTAAATGATAAGCCGCAGATAAGCCACTTGGGCCAGCACCCACCACTAAAACACGTTTGCCACTCGGTTCAAAATCAGCAGTCACTTGCCAGTTCTCAGCCAAGGCCATATCACCTAAAAAACGTTCGATAGCATGAATACTTACTGCACCGTCAAGTTGCTCTCGATTACATTGGGTTTCACAGGGATGGTAACACACGCGACCATGCACGGCAGGCATTGGATTATCGCGCATGATTTGCTGCCAGGCTTGTTGAAAATGTCCAGATTGCACCAAAGCTAACCAGGCCTGAATATTCTCCCCAGCCGGGCAGGCATTATTACAAGGCGGCAGAAAATCTTTATAGACTGGATGGTGATTACGAATGGGGCCCGTACCCTGTTCATGCGCACTTAGATCCGCCGGACGAGTAATATCAGCGGGTTTATAGTTCATCGTAATATCCTATTGCAAGTAAATGGGATCTGAAAATAACAATGCATTTTATACATAATAAAAAATCAGAATGTCTTGATGTAGGTCTATTAAATGCCAATTTGATGACATTAATTAAAAAGCTTCTCTTCCAGCGTCTTGCCGTGACTCAATTGGCGATATTGCCAATGATTAGCTTTGATGCATTTAATTACTTCCAGATCCATTTGAGCGCTTAAGGAAGAATCATACTCGACAATAAATTCATTTTTTTGAGGATTAGCCACGCTTATGATGCCTTTCAAAGATTGAATTTTATTTATAACATCCTGCGAGGAACAGGTTTCCATTTGCAAAGTAATAAACCGGGTCACTGCGTGTTGTTCGCTTATGCCCATTATATCTGAATGCAAAACACCTTTTTCCAACAACAGGATTT
>CAIPPE010000249.1 GCA_903866825.1 uncultured Methylococcaceae bacterium | reverse complement strand
TGGTAAATGGCTCGATATTTCCAGAGAATTACAGTATTTGTAGGCGGTAGTGGAGTGATATCCTGATAACCCGTTGACATTCTGATGGTGAGCAGGCTGAAAATACCGGTGCCATGATCAGCTTCAATTTCTAACGCATCAGTGTTGTTGCTTTTCCAGTGTATAACGGGATGTCCCCCTTGAAAATCAGCACTTATAATGGGTTGTAAAGTACTTGGATCAACACTGGGTGTTTGTGCAGCAATAATGCCTAACGCTTTACCAATGGCTTCAGTGTAGTTTTTATGCTTTTTGATACGGGTAATTAAGGCTCCCAAAAAGCCAAAAATATTAGGGTTGGCGGGAGAGGTGGGTGTATCAGGTAAAACGGGCGGAGAAGGCAAATTTAAAGTTACACTTTTAGGACCATCACGGAGCGCACGTTTAAAAGCAAACAGGGCATTGGCATAGTTTTTTGCGGCGATTTGGGCTTTAAGGCTATAATCGAACCAGATTGAACTGATTGATATTTGGCTTAAATCGTCAGGGCTAATTTCTAAAGTAACCGAATAGTTCGGTAATTGATTATCCAGTTGTTGAAGTAGTTCTAGTTTCCTGGCGTCACCGATGGGTATTGAGGTAGAGTTTGGCATGGTATAAGTCCTTTTTGTAATGGGAGTTTTTGTCTGGATCCAAGCTTGACCGGTTCATCATGCGCGTATACCAGCAAAATAAGCAATGTTTATTTAAAATGAATTGCAAACCCTGGCGTTAAATCGAGATTTTTCGATGATATTCAAGTTGTTAAATATTAGAATGGCTTTAGTAATCGCGACTGTATTGTCTAAAATTACTGACTATATTAAGTAGTAAAAATGCTGGGTAACTTTGAGAGAAATATGCAAGCAAGCGCCACATCCAATGAGTTTTATCGATTACTTGTTCGTAGAACATTGCTGTTAGTGAGTCTTTATTTATTAACATTCAAGATTTCAATGACGGATTTTATAGTATTCGATCCTGATATTGGCTGGCACCTTGCAGCCGGGAAATGGATAGTTGAACAGGGTACACTTCCTGCGACGGACCCTTTTTCTCAATATGGTCAAGGCAAAGAATGGGTCGCCTATAGTTGGCTTTTTGAGTTATTGGTTTATGGGTTGGTTAAGCTATTTGGTGATTTTGGACTTGTCATATACGTGGCTGTTCTAACAACAGGGATTACTACTGCACTTTTGCTGCTGATTCGCAAGCTGGAACCTAATCCTGGATTTGTGATTGGCTTGACTGCGCTGGGTTTGATGGCCATGGCGCCTTCGTTGATGACCCCCCGACCCTGGTTATTTAGCCTATTGTTTTTTATTATCGAGCTGGATATTTTGTTAAGTGTTCATAGAGAGAATAACTCGCGTTATTTGTTGATGCTACCAGTGCTGTTTATGGTCTGGGCCAATCTGCATATTCAATTTATTTATGGGCTTTTTGTTGCTGGGGTTTTTTTAGTTGAGCCTGTTATTGAAGCCTCTTTTAAAAAGCCATTTTCAGTTAAAGCAATAACCGCTTCTTTTGAAATTAAATCCTGGCTGGTGTTACTGGGTTGTTTTCTGGTTACTCTGGTTAATCCTTATCATATCAAGTTATGGTGGACAATCTTCGAGACCATTCGGCAGCAGGGGCCTTATGCTTACGTCATGGAGCTGCAAGCCATGACATTTCGTTCTATCACTGATTGGGTTGTTTTGGGCTTAACCGTCGGAGGGGCTTATTTACTCGGGCAAACAAAAAAGATACGGCCTTTTTTGGCTATTATTTTTCTGGTCGGGTTGTTTATTTCGTTTAGAACGATAAGAGATGGCTGGTTTATCACGCTATCAGCGTTGATGATTATAGCTAGTTCGCACCCCATACCGTCCATCAGTGAGCGTTATCATATACAAAAATCACATATCCTGATAACAACATTGGTTATTAGTGTGTTTTTTATGATATGGATACCCAAGAAAAATCTTACCAATGTGGGTCTTGCCGAGACAGCGGCTAAGCAATACCCTATGGATGCAGTAAACTTTATTAAAAGTCACCATTTTTCCGGTCCGCTCTTTAATGATTATACATGGGGCGGCTTTTTAATCCGATATCTACCCGAGTTTAAGGTTAGCGTAGACGGGCGATCCAATCTTCATGGTGACGAAAGACTTGATCAGAGTATTAAGACCTGGGGTGGTGACAAATCCTGGTTCAATGATCCTGAATTAGCAAATGCCAAATTAGTTATTGCTGCTCTGAATATGCCTTTAACTTCCTTACTGAAACTAGATAAACGCTTCGAGCTGGTTTATGAAGATGCCGTTGCGACTGTGTTTATTGCAAAATCAGCGCATGAGTGAAGAGGGTTTATTTTCAAATGATAAAATAAGCGCTGTATTCGAGGATTTTAATGCAATTAACTATTTTAATGCCCTGCTTAAATGAGGCAGAGACCCTGGCTTTATGCATTAATAAAGCGTATTCCTGGATTCGACGTTCTGGCATAGAAGCCGAGGTGGTGATAGCCGATAATGGCAGCACCGATGGGTCACAGTCTATTGCAGAAACATTAGGTGCGAGAGTCGTGTCGGTGGAGCAACCCGGTTATGGATCTGCATTGTTTCATGGCGCTATGGCCGCTAAAGGAGAATGGATTATTATGGGCGATTCAGATGATTCTTATGATTTTAGTCAGTTAGATAGGTTTGTGCAGAAATTACAGGAAGGTTATGATCTGGTTATGGGTAATCGCTTTTTAGGTGGTATTGCCAAAGGAGCCATGCCCTGGAAAAATTACTATATTGGCAATCCAGTACTGACCTGGATAGGGCGGCTGCTTTTTAACTGTCCAGCCAAAGACTTTCATTGTGGCTTAAGAGGTTTTAGAAAAGAAGCGTTTATCCGTATGGATTTAAGGACTACGGGTATGGAGTTTGCCTCAGAAATGGTTATTAAAGCCAGTTTATTTCGGATGAACATAGCTGAAGTGCCAACGATCTTATCAAAAGATGGGCGATCGCGCCCTCCTCATCTTTTACCTTGGCGTGATGGTTGGCGGCATCTGCGTTTTATGCTCTTATTTAGTCCGCGGTGGTTATTTATTATTCCTGGCCTGGCTTTATTTTTAATCAGTTTACTGGGTTATGTTGCTCTACTGGTAGGCCCTCAGCGGTTGGGTAGTGTCACTTTTGACGTACATACTCTATTTTTTTTTCAGGCAGGCTTGATTCTGGGTTTTGTGGCGATTGCGTTGGGTGTCATCATCAGAATGTTTGGAATGCGCGAAGGCTTGTTGCAAGAAAACTCATGGTTGCAAAAGTTACGCGTCACACCGCTACTTGAAATGGGTAGTGCTCTGGGTATTTTGATGATGCTTGGCGGACTATTTTTTGGGTTTGATGCTTTGATGGCCTGGAGTGCGGTTCGATTTGCTTCTTTAGAGCCGGGAGAGTTATTGCGTACGATTAGCCTTTCAACTTTGCTTATTATGTTAGGTGGCTTTACTTTTATGGTTTCGCTTATTATGGGGTTTTTAGCACTGCCGACCCGAGAGCAACGATTTTGATTAGCTATATCTTACTGGCTTCGAGTGTGTTGTTTAGTGCCTTAGCTTCCATTTTTTTAAAGATGGGGATTGCCTCTATGGCTCAACCTTTAAGTTTTTTATCTTTAATAAGCAACGTTAAGGTCTGGCTGGGGGGCACCTTTTATGCGGTGGCTTTCTTTGGGTATATTTATGTTTTAAGGATGCTGCCGCTGTCTTTGGCCCAGCCCGTCATAACTGCGGGCGGAACCGCTGTTACAACGGTTGTTGCTGTGCTGTTTTTTAAAGAACAACTCTTATTAAGCAATTGGTTCGGCTTGGTCTTGATTGTTGCGGGTATAGGCTTTCTTTTTCTGGGGCGTTCTTAAGGATTAAAGCTGTTAAAGTGCTAGCTAAAAGGTGTTGGGCTGGGGTGTTAACAAATTAATTAGAGTATGGGTATGGGTATCACTACCCATACCGCTTTCAATCAGATACGTTTAAACTCGGTTAACAAAACAAATTGATGAGCTGTATAAATGACCCGCGCCTTGTCGGGTTGGTGGGTTAATCTGAACTTTTACAACACAGTTATGTCAAGGATGCTGGTTTTCAACAGGTGTTAGTCAATATAGTCTGGCAAAATTACCGGTAATTTCGGCGTGTATACCGGTATTTGTGCCGCGTATACCGGTAATTTCGGCGTGTATACCGGTATTTGTGGCACGTACACCGGTAGTTGTGTCGTGTATACCGGTATTTGTGGCACGTATACCGG
>CAIPPE010000248.1 GCA_903866825.1 uncultured Methylococcaceae bacterium | reverse complement strand
CGCTTTTGTTGATATTGGCGTACATCAGGATGGCTTGATTCATATCTCACATTTGTCTGATACCTTTATCAAAGATCCCAGAGATGCAGTAAAAACGGGTGATATGGTTAAAGTCAAAGTACTGGAAGTCGATGTTGAACGTAAACGTATTTCCTTATCGATGAAATCATCAACCGATGGTGAGATTATTGAAGCTCGACCTGAGCGTGTCAGTCACAAACCCGCACCTAAGCCTAAACAACCGGAAACCACTCAAAACTCAATGGCTAATGCCTTTGCAAAAGCACTGAAACGATAATAAGGATGTATTGCCCGATGTGCCGATTCTTTATCGGCACATTCCAGTTACCACCTCTAATTACCGAAATAAGGTGAGCATTCCCATTAATTATCTATTCGTGTCCTGAGACCCACAGGCATTTCTAATTTAGCTCTATCCCAGCCTTCCATATCCAGAATCTCATCCAGGCATTGTTCCATCAATTGATGAGCCTGCTTTGTCACTTCAGCGATACGCTGATGAACCTGTATATGTACATCACTTTCTGAAGGTAAATCAATACATGTTTTTTGATAATCAAACAACTTACGCAAATTGGTAATTTGCATACTGATATGCACCGGACAAGCGCAGTTATAAAGCGCAGCCTGATTATTGATAATAGCCAGTTGTAAGGCTGTGAATTTGTTCTCAAGTTCCACCATTAACTCCTCATTAATTATTACACGCTATCGGTCGTTAATTTTTATTAAATGTTATTTTCGCAATTCGACCGTCATTGCAGTAATTATGATAACCCGATTACCTCAGACTACCATTAAGAAAATTAGATTAACTAAGTAAATGCTACTTTATCAGCGCCAATCAATTAGTTATCTTCTAAGTATATCTCACAAGTTTAACGTAAAAATTGAATTCAATCGTAACTAGAACATAAAAGTAAAGTAATTTTTTATGATTATTGTTGGTAATTTCCATTATATTGGTGCTACTATCTGGACATGCATCAAAATGAAAATCTATCCTGAACTTTTTGAAGATGAATGAAATAAACCTGATTACTTCCTTTTCAACCTTCGTCATTTAAAAATATGAAAACAATCACTAATTCCCTGTCAAGACGTAATAATAACCACTTAATGATAATAGGTGTTTGTCTATTGTCAGGTTGTTCGGCGTTGAGTGTTAACGATGATAACAAAAACGATATTTGCTATACCTCAAGAAGTGAGTTGAGGCAATCCGAGCACTATTACTCAAAATCGATTGTTGAGGGTGCCGTTGTCGGCGGACTGCTTGGAGCTGGAGCAGGTGCCTTGGGTGCATTTATTGGCGGAGGTAATGTTAGTACAGCCGCATTAATAGGGGGTGGAGTTGGTGTAGTGGCTGGTGGCGTAGGAGGGTATTATCTCGCTAAACAGAAAGATATCGCAGATGAACAGACTTTAGTGGCATCAGTAAAAAATGACATCCTTGTGGAGAATGGCGAAATAGATAGAACAGCGGTTGCTTTTGCAAGATTACGTGACTGTCGTTTTTCTAATGCGGAACGAATTAAATCTGATTACAAAGCTGGACGTTTGCCACGAGATAAAGCTATCAGTCAACTCAATGAGCTAAAACTCCAATTCGACCAGGATATTCAAATGGCGCAGGAGTTAGGCCTAAAAATGAGTTCTCGTATGACAGAATTCCAGGATGCTAACAATAAGATTTTAAATAACGATCCCATTGCAAGATCTATCGTAAACGCTGAGAAACTTAGCAAAGTTGAAACGCCTAACATAGTCAGTAGTATTGAGGAAAAGAAAACGCCAACTGAAGTAGTGAAAAACTCAAAAAAGAAATCTAAAAAGAAGACAAATCCTGAACAGATAACTACTGATAATACTCTCAAGAATAAAGTAACGACTATTCCCACTGCGAAACCACTGGCTACAGTAAATTCGCCTGCAGTTGAAGTAGCTCATATTACAGAAACCAATCAAATCAAGCAAAAAGCTTTCGTTGATCAAATTGATAAAGCTAAAGCCCAAGCCAAGGTAGCTTTTGCATTGGAAGGTTCCGTCAGTCAAGCTACACCAGAGATTTTGGTCTGTGGACTCTAAACGTTATTGGCGAGTCACTTTGCTTGCCAGTCTAATCTGCCTGGCAAGTTTAATTGGCTTAGCTTTTTACCATGAATATATTAAGTGGAATTATTTTGCAAACCTAATTTCATTTTCTCAACCTGGCAACACAGACAATACTCTAACCCAGCAACAACTTCAGCCAGAGAAAGCTGTTTCGCCAGTCGTTACTCAAAATAATAACTCGTCCAGTACCGACATGCCAGATGAAACCCCTTTTCCTAGACCTGAAACGGGATTTCATACAGCCGTAATCAACCAAGTAGCAGTAACTAACGATGGACTATTGCTCACAGTTTCAGATGATAAAACCGCACGATTATGGCCTGCTGGATCAATAGAAGGTGAACCACTAGTATTACGGGTTCCTATCGGCCCACGTAGCGAAGGTGCTTTATATACAATAGCAGTTTCGCCAACTAAAAATAGCGCTGTGGTCGGTGGAGCAACGGGTATCGACTGGGATAAAGCTGGCTCAGTCTATGGCCTTGATCTTAATACTGGGAAAATAACAGGCCGCATTACCGGCATTCAGGGCTCAATTCGCGTCTTAGCTTATTCACAAGACGGACACTATCTTGCTATTGGATCTGGCACAGGTTGGCTACGCATCATCGATATTGAAGGAAAATCGTTAGTGGTAGATAGTGCAGTTTGCCAAGATATGGTTGTAGCCGCTAGGTTTCTACATGATGGACGTCTTGTAACCGCCTGTTTAGACGGGACTATACAACTCTATAGCGCAAACTTCCAGCCAGAAGCAGATTATAAGTTTTCTGAACATCAAAGACCGTGGCGTTTTGCTGTTTCCCCAAAAGAAGATCAAATTGCGGTAGGCTCATTGGATACTGCGAAGATAACCATTTTTTCATTAGATAATCTGAAGCCTGTCACTGAATTAACCGGTGACAGTAAACAACACGGTAATCTATCGGTAGTCGCATGGATTGGGGACTCTGTATTTGGCGCTGGAACTTACGGCAATGCCCAAGGCATTAAATATCTCCGTATCTGGAATACTAGCAATCAACAAACCCATGAGTTACCCTTAGCCGAAGATACAGTGACTGATTTGACGCCATTTCCCGATGGAAAATTGGCTTATGTCACTGCAGAACCTACTTTAGGGATTGTCGATCCAGCCACCTTTAAAGTAACTTCCAGCAAACGTTCTATAGCTGATTTTAGAGACGCTTTCGAAGGCCTATTTGCCCTATCAGAAGATGGCACTACCCTAGATTTTGGTATGCAACAAAAGGGCCGCTCACCGCTACGTTTTAATCTGCTCAACCGAACATTAGTTCATGAATTATCCCCACGTAATGATATGCACAAGCCCGTGATTCCAGCGAGCTTAAACCATTGGCGTAATGAAGCTCACACCACATTGAGCGCAACGCCTATCGCCCTGGATCAAAATGAACAAAGCCGTTCGGTAGCCTATCTGGAAGAAACAGATAGTACATTAATCGGTGCTGATTTTTCTATTCAATATTGGCAAGCAGGCAAACTGACTTGGCACATTACCGTGCCTAGCTCAGCGTGGGCGGTTAATTTGAGCAAAAATGGTCGCTTTGCTCTGGCAGCTTTAGGTGATGGTACACTGCGTTGGTACGATACAAAAAAGGGTCAAGAGTTACTTGCCTTATTAGTGAATACAGATGAGCGTTGGATTGCATGGACACCAGAAGGTTATTTTGACCACAGTGATGGTGCGGCCAATTTAATTGGTTATCATATTAACCAAGGTAAAAAAGAGAGCCCCAAATTTATTTCTTCCGAGCAAATCCACGAGCGCTTTTATCGTCCTGATCTTATCGGCAATGCAATATTTGGAAGTGCGCCAGTTACACCATCGACAACCGATTCTAACGACGCAAAAACTATTGTTGCTCAACATATTGCTCCGTCAGTAAGACTGGTTTCCTGGTGTACTCAAGGTCATTGCACTGAGGCAACAACCAACAACAATACACTACAAAAAAGCAATGTCGACTCAGCTGAAGTGACTCTTCGTTTTGCTTTAAAAGATGCGGGAAGCGGTATTGGCAACGTAGTCATTCGTCGCAATAAGGCAACTATCGCTACCCGCACCTTAAAACGAGATGAGACAACAAAAAACAGAGCGTCAGAAGCTATTGTCGAAGAAAAAATACTCCTGGAACCCGGCGATAATTTAGTGACAGTAACTGCATTTGATGCTGACGAGTCCGTTGATGCAGGAGATGCCATAAAACTGCCTATTGAATATGATCCCCAAAAACCCGATGTATCAACCTTATACATTGTCAGCGTAGGTATTGATCAATATATTGCCTCTGATAAACTCCAGAAACTAGATAATGCAGTGAACGATGCCAAAGGTATTATTGAAATAC
This sequence comes from uncultured Methylococcaceae bacterium, assembly GCA_903866825.1. Lineage (GTDB taxonomy): Bacteria > Pseudomonadota > Gammaproteobacteria > Methylococcales > Methylomonadaceae > Methylobacter_C. The sequence continues at coordinate 5,151 of CAIPPE010000248.1, read as the reverse complement.
TTTCTAACAATACTAAAGGATTGTTCACCGATATCAAACCCATAGCGCTATTAGATGAGCAAGCTGGATTGGCTAAAATAAAACAGGCTCTCATTCAAGTTGGTAAAACAGCAAAACCAAATGATTTAGTGGTTTTATTTCTTGCTGGTCACGGCATTTCAATAGAGGGACGTTATTATTTTCTGCCATACGATGCAAAACTAGAAGGCAACAACCTTAAGGAACAAATTAAAGCAACTGCACTTACTCAAAAAAACCTGTCTGAATTACTTTCGGCTTTACCAACCTCTCGGGTAGCCGTTTTAATCGACTCCTGTAACTCAGGTGCTTTCGCAGTCTTAGGCAGTGTAATGCAACACTCTTCGCAAGATCGAGCCTGGACTGGATCACTCGCTCAAAATACAGGTCGATTCGTTTTGGCCGGAACAAGTAATGACCAAGAAGCATTGGATGGAATCAATGGTCACGGTGTTTTCACCGCCGTGTTGTTAGATGGGTTGAATGGCAAAGCAGATCAAGAATTGGGTGGAAATCATGACAAACGTATTAATATTGCAGAACTGCTGGCCTACACCCGGCAACGGGTCCCAGAAGCTGCCCATAAAATTTCTCCGTCCCATGATCAAAATGTTAGCGGTTTTTTCGCTGGTTCGGAATTCTTTGATCTAACTGTTTCAACAACTGAGTGATATTGTTGCGGGCATTGTTACAGGATCCGCAATAGCTCACAAATCCCAAACAAGCACTCAAATTGTTCGAGGCCGCTATATTTCGCATCGGTGATTTCCTTTTATTTTTAGCGTTAAGAAGCCTTTCTTAATTCACCTAATCCATTCGGCTTTTTAACCACTTGGAGTTGTGCTTTAAAGCGTTTCTGAACTGCGTCAACGTGAGAAATAACGCCAACAGTTTTGCCATATGTATGCAGATTTTCCAAGGTACTGATAACGGTATAAAGCGAATCAGCATCCAGATTACCAAAGCCTTCATCTAAAAATAGTGAATCGACAGAACGCCCGTTATTAGCTAACTCTGACAGGCCTAAGGCTAAAGCCAAACTGACTATAAAGCTTTCACCACCGGATAACGACTTAGGCAAACGACGAACATTGGCCTGATAAGTGTCTTCAACCTCCAATGCCAATCCTTGTTCACTGTGCGCTTGGCGTAAATAATAACGACCGCTGATTTTTTCCAGGATAGCATTAGTTTGAGACAATAACTTATCGGCCAATTGACTTTGAACCCGTTTACGAAACGCCATGCCACTTTCTTCTGTAATCAATGCGGCTTCTGCAAAACAACCTTGCGCAGCCGACTCTTGCTGCTGTAGTTTTAGCATAAGGTCACTGTGCGTTAACTGAAGTTGCTGCTGTTCGCCTAATAGCCGTTCTAAATACTCAACCTCCATCGCCGTTATAGTGATTTTTTCGGTAAGGCCCTTTAATTGCTCTTCAATTTCTAACCTATTAAGAAGGCTATTTGATGAGGCCGCATACGCTTCGTCTAACAGTTTTTGATTTGCACTGAGTTCAAGCGCTTTAGTCTCAACCTCCTTAACTAACGCTGATTGCTGACGCTCAAGTTCGGGTTGATTCTCTACAAACTCCAGAAACTTGATAACCTCTTGCACACTCGCAAATTGAGTGCCTGCTATTTTCTCTTGTAGTGATTTTTGTAAATTTGCCACTTCAAGATCCAAATGCACTAGGAACTGTTCTTTTTCAGCAATTAGTTTTTGCTTTTCAATTAATCCTAAATGTAAACCCAATGTCTCTTCCCTGTTAAGCTGACTAGTTAAGATTTCTATCTGCTCCACAGAATGTTTGATTTCATTCTGGCAGGCCAATTGTTTTGCCGAAATATTAGCCAGCTCTTCAGTCAAGGATTTATACCGAAAGCTGTAGCCATGATAATCCTGGCGACGACTGTTGATCTTGTCAAAAAGGGCGTCCTCCTGACCTTTAGCAGGTAATTTCTCACCCAATGCCGTTAATTGAATTTCTATCTTATCGGCCAATTCTTTTTCCTGCTCTTGAAGACGAGCTAAAGCAGCTTCAAAATCAAGCTGTTCCTGAGAAACACCCTGAGTATTAGCATTCAATTGCTCGGTATTAGCTTGCAATTGTTCAATAGTCACTAAACCCTTAGCAATTAAAGCTTTGTTTTTCTCGATGCTGGTTTTTTTAGCGCGTATCTTTACCATTAAAGTCAAAATCTCAGAGAGTTCATCGTTCTCTTTCTTGATCAGTTCTTTCATGAAACTCAACTTATTGATATCAAGGTCATAGCTGGCTGTATTGAGTCGATTACACAAACTTTGCCATTGACCTCTCAATTGAGCTAATTGAGCTTTCTTAGTCTTATTTCTTTCGGAATTCTTTTGCGCTTGAGTTATCTCAGCACTCGCATTAGCAATCTTTTCCTTGACCTGTCTTATTTTGGCTTTCTGATCAATTAATGCCTGCTTGGAATTACTAACTACAGGAGGAAACTTGGCGTAGGGATGTTGTGATGCCCCACATAACGCACAAGGTTTACCATTAATCAGATGAACACGATCCGGCGCCATTTTTTTCAATAGCGCTTCATAATTAACCGCCTCTTGAAGAGTCAAACGTATATTCTCCTCACTTTTCATGCTGAGATTTAACTTTTCAAGCTCAAGGGTTAAGGCTTCTACATCATAATCCGGTTGCTCTTTAGGCTTAAACCAGGAAAAGAAGCCAGTACTCCCTGCGATTTTTTCATGCTTAAGAGCCAGGTTATAAAGCGACTGAAAATGATTGACCCGTTCTTGTTGTTCTGCTCTTAAACTATCGAGATACTCTAGAGTATTTCCCTGGGATAATTCTGATAGCTCTTTTTCATCGGTTTCTATCTGACGCGCTAACACGCCCTGCTGGCTCTGTTCTTTTTCAAGAACGGCCGCGTTATTTTTAAGCGTTGAAATGATTTTTTTAGTTTGTTTGGAAAATGACTTCTGCTTTCCACTTAAATCAGCTATCTCTAAACGCAGCTTTTTTAACTTACCAATTTCAGGTAAATCCTTTAATAAGACCTCATCGCCTTTATGCTCTTCTAACCAATTTGAAACAGCAATCAAAGCTGAATCTTTTTCAGAATACTGAACAGCCAGGGATTGACCGAATTCGGTGTCCAACTGCTTATGATGAATAGACTGGTTTAATTTCTCCTTGATAGCATCCAGCTTTTCTTGCTGCTGTGAAAATGACCGATTAGTCAAATTCAATGACGCAACATCCACATTAACCAACTGCTTTTTTAAGTACCCCAGTTCGTTTTGTAAATCATCTAACATTGATTTACTTTGTCTGATGAGCTGCTGCTTATCTTTTATAGCATCGATATCATCCCTAAAGAGCAACACCTCTTTAGAGACATCAATTCGACTCAATATATTCTGACTTTCATTAACCTGTTTCTGGAGCTTTTCTAAGTCGGTTTCCTGAACAGTAATCTGCTTTTTTAAAACTGCAATCGTTTGCAACACATCATGTTGTTGCGTTAAGGTCTTTTTCTGGCTTTTTAACTCGTCTAGCTGCTCTTTAAAATCAATTAAATCCTGCTCACTGGCCTCCTGCTTTTCAGGGGGCATCATCTGGATCGTACTTAACTTCTGCTTTAAAAAGTCCAGTTGCTGCTGAGCCGTTTCAGCATTATCAAGCACTTCTTTTTTATAATCTGCATAGATATCCGTGCTAATTATTTTTTCTAATATATCCATCCGCTCATTATCAAGTGCATTTAGAAAAGCAGAAAAATCCCCTTGAGCCAACATAATCGAACGGGTGAAATTGCGAAAGTTCATCCCTGTAATTTCTGTAATCCGGTTACAAACCAATTGTGGCGTATCCGCTAGCACATCACCATTTGACAAGCGAACCAGACGCATTTGAGGTGACAGTAATTCACGGGCAGACTCACCTTCTGCACGTTGCACATGCCAACTTGATTTATACTTTTCTCCGTCTACTGAAAACTCAACCACGGCAAAGCAATCGGCTGTATGCCGCGTCATTACATAATCTGAAGGCTTGTCAAAACGAAAGGTTTCTCCATATAAGCCTAAGGTAATGACATCTAAAATACTCGATTTGCCTGATCCATTAGGCCCCGTAATTGCAAAAACGCCAGTTTCAGAAAAAGGTGCCTGCTGAAAATCAACGACGTTCTCGCCTTCTAAGGAATTAATGTTTTTAAAATGAATGGTGAGTATCTTCATAAATAATCAGTATTTTATAGAATAGGGTACGCATTTTTTATCAGCACATGATACATGATGGGACTGTTTGAGAAAACAGCTCTTAAATCAAGCGGTAATAACTTGATCAGGCTGTTTGATGAATTAACCTTGCAAAACTTGCAATCTGTCGTATATATAACAATAATGCATCCCCCAAATAACAGTTTAATTAGGTCAACATAATGATACCCGGTGCTATTAATTTATTAGTCATAACAGTGCTTATTTTCTTGCTAGGCATGTTTAAACCAAAATGGCCATTATTTTTCATGGAGAATCCCAGCCGATTTTTGATTCTTGCTATAACTACAGTGTTGTTCATGATCTCAGCAACACTGTATGGAGAAGGTCTAAGACGTGAGAAACTTGAGAAAGCAGCGCTGCAGCAACCAGCAACTGAAACAGTTGTTCATGAGCCAGTGCCCGTGCCTGTTCCAGAGGCGCCTAAGCCAGCAAACCCTGCCGCAAAATAACAGATCAAAAAGTAAGATACCTAAACAGATCTATACATGTCTGAGCTCAGAGCACAGTTATGAATTACCTAGGCAACCGGTATTCGTCACGTGTATACCGGTAATTTTTAGATGTTAACCTGACTTTTTGTCAAGGGGGTGGAGTATATAAATACCAAACTGATTTTCTATTGAAATACGGTAACGTACAGGTTACTATTACGAATGGTTAAACTTCAGGAATACACAAGCACGGATGGACGCAGCCCTTTTGCGGATTGGTTCAATGAATTGGCTTCCAATTTAAGCCGGGACAAAATCAAGCACCCGTTGCTCAGTCCTGTATCATGAGTTAATGACAAAAAAAACAAAACAACACAACACTAGAAATCCGAGCAACGAGCCGTCTGATTATCACCGACCTGGCAGGTT
>CAIPPE010000247.1 GCA_903866825.1 uncultured Methylococcaceae bacterium | reverse complement strand
TTTTAACTTCATTATGCAGAAAAAACACCTGTCCACCGCGTTTAATCTCACGTAAACAGGCTTCTTTAATTTGTGCATCCACCCATTCTGTAATAAAGGTTTTAATCGCATGACGATTAGGCGGTGGGCTGGCAATAATGGAAATATCCCTGAGCCCCGACATCGCCATATTTAAAGTCCTGGGGATGGGCGTTGCTGTCATGGTCAGAAAATCCAGCTCACTGCGCAACTTTTTAAAGTGCTCTTTTTGACGCACACCAAAGCGGTGCTCTTCATCAATCACTACCAAGCCCAATTCCTTAAACTTTAGCTCTTTAGAGAATAAAGTATGCGTGCCAATGACGATATCCACTTTACCTTCTTCCAATTCTACGGTAACCTGCTTTAGCTGTTTGGGTGTCACAAACCGTGACATCACTTCAACGCGGACTGGCCAATCGGCAAAACGATCTCTAAAATTTTGATAATGCTGCTGGGCTAATAAAGTGGTCGGCACTAATACGGCCACTTGCTTGCCACTTTGTACCGCAATAAAGGCGGCACGCATGGAGACTTCTGTTTTACCAAAGCCCACATCCCCACAGATGACCCGATCCATCGGTTGAGGGCTCGCCATGTCTTCTAAAATAGCATCAATCGCTGATTGTTGATCCGGTGTTTCTTCAAACGGGAACGCATCGGCAAAGGCTTGATAATCGCTTTGATCAATAACAAAAGCGTGACCCTGTTTAACCGCTCTTTTGGCATGAATCTCTAATAATTCAGCCGCCACATCATGGATACGGGCAATGGCTTTTTGCTTAAGCTTGATCCACTGATCCCCGCCTAACTTATGCAGGGGCGCATTTTCAGGACTCATCCCCGTGTAGCGACCAATCACATGTAGGGTAGAAACCGGCACATACAGCTTATCGTGATTAGCGTATTCTAGCGTCAAAAACTCAGAGCTAATGCCGCCAATCTGTAAAGTCTGTAATCCTAAATACCGCCCCACGCCATGATCCTGATGTACGACTGGCGAGCCAATCGTTAATTCATTAAGATTATTGATGATGTTTTCAAGTTCACGCGTCGCAGACTGTCTGCGTCTACGCCGCTGTAATACTTTCTCACCCGATAACTGGCTTTCAGTGATAATGGCAATAGCCGGATTATCCAGGCAAACACCGTTTTCCATCGGTGCAACCAAAACACACGGCGACACTTCGGACTTTAAAAAAGCTTGCCAACTGTCGATTACTTTGACGGCTATTTTGTAGGTTCTCAGTTTATCAATCAGTCCTTCCCTACGACCTGCAGACTCCGCAACAAACAGCACTTTTCCGGAAAAAGCATCCAAAAACTGAAGGAGAGCGTCTGCTGGTTTTGCCTGCTTGGTATCCAGCATAACATTGGGCATTGGCCGGCAAGTAAATTCACTGCTCTCAATAACCGCTTGTTCATCCAGAGTAATGCGGGCAAAACTGGCTACTTTTTGAGCCAATGCCTCAGCCGATAGAAATAATTGCTCTGGCTTAAGCAAAGGTCTTTCAATATCATATTTTCTTTGTTGAAAACGCTCCTCGGCTTCTGCATAAAAGGCCTGTGCCGTAGCATTAAAAGTCTCTGAAACCACTAAAGCGGCTGTAGCAGGCAAATAATCAAATAAGGTGGCCGTTTTCTCTACAAACAGGGGCAAATAATATTCAATGCCATTGGGGCTAATACCTTTGCTGATATCGACATACAAAGGGCATTTAGGCGAGGTATCAGGAAAATAACCTCTAAAGTTCTGCCGAAACAGTTTGATAGACTCATCGGTAAAAGGAAATTCTCTGGCGGGGAATAATTGAATTTGATTGATTTTTTCTAAGGATCGCTGGGTTTCAGGATCAAAGGTACGAATCGAGTCAACTTCCTCATCAAACAATTCAATCCGAAACGGCACTTTACTGCCCATTGGAAATAAATCAACAATGGCGCCCCTCACTGCAAACTCGGCATGTTGATAAACCTGTGACACACACTGATAACCCACACTTTCTAACTTAAGTCTATTCAGCTCTAAATTGAAGTTATCCTCGACCTTGATGGCAAAGCTATTCGCTAAAACATGTTCCCTGGGTGCCAAGCGATGCATTAAGGTAGTCACTGACACCACTAACGCACCACGCTTAATTTCGGGCAATAAAGCCAGGGTTTTTAAACGCCCTGAGATAATTTCAGGAAGGGGCGAAAACACATCGTAAGGTAAGGTTTCCCAATCGGGAAAATGCAGGATAGGCAGTGTATCCGGTAAAAAAAAGGCTAACTCATGCTCAAGGCGCAAAGCGGTTTGATTATCGGGGGTGATAATAACAAACAGCCGATTTTCATTAATAATAGCCGAAGCTAAAGCAAGCGCATCTGCACAGCCCGTTAAACCCGTCCAACTAACGATTTGATCTTTAGACTTTGGAACATTTGGTGAAAAAATAAGGGTATTAGCCATGAAGGAGTAAAGTTTTAATTAGCTTAAAAACATCGCGTCGCCATAACTAAAGAAGCGGTACGATTGCTCAATAGCATGACGATAAGCAGCCATAATGGGTTGATAACCCGCGAAAGCAGACACTAACATTAAGAGCGTCGATTCTGGAAGATGGAAATTGGTTAACAGTGCATCCACTGATTTAAAAGAATAGCCCGGCGTTATAAATAAATCCGTATCCCCAAAACCAGCCACTAACTGACCACTTTTAGATGCCGATTCCAACGCTCTAACTGCGGTTGTACCAATGGCAATGACTCGCCCGCCTCTGGCTTTTGCCGCATTAACCGCGTCAACAGTTGCCTGGGTCACCGCATAATATTCCTTGTGCATTAAATGTTCATCCAGATTTTCTACCCGCACCGGTTGAAAAGTACCACTCCCCACATGCAAGGTAACAAAAGCAGTGGATACATTCAGCGCTTTAATCTTGTCCATCATCGCCAAATCAAAATGTAAACCCGCCGTGGGTGCGGCAACAGCACCGGACTGTTTTGCAAACACGGTTTGATACCGCGTTAAATCAGATTCATCATCGGCACGGGTAATATAGGGTGGTAAAGGGATATGGCCGATTTTATCCAGCACGTCTAATAACCTGATATTGATAAAGACCAAACGAAACAAATCCTCTTCCCTGCCCTGTACTTCACACTGATAACCTTCGTCCAATTCAATGATCGATCCGGGTTTAGGCGACTTACTGGCTTTAACATGTGCAATCGCGTGCTGATCATCTACTATCCGTTCAATTAGAATCTCGATTTTTCCACCACTTTGCTTCTTACCATATAAACGCGCGGGAATGACTTTAGTATCATTAAATACCAGTAAATCCCGCTCATTAATTAAATTGATAAAGTCGGTAAAGAATCGGTCATGGATAACACCGGTTTCACGATCCATACACAATAACCGGCTGGAATCGCGCTCGGCTAAAGGTTTTTGCGCAATCAATGCGTCGGGCAATAGATAATTAAAGTCACTTTTTTTCATAGCGGGCGATATTATCAGGTTAAGGCAATTAATACACCTTAAAAATAAACTAGCTTTTTTAAAAAAGACTATTTATAATGTCCTTTCTTTGCCGGGGTGGCGGAACTGGTAGACGCGCCGGATTCAAAATCCGGTGGGGGTGACTCCGTGCCGGTTCGATTCCGGCCCTCGGTACCAAAGAATTCAAGGACTTAGGTTTATATCTAAGTCCTTTTTTTATGCCTGAAAGAAAAATGTCCCAATTTTGTCCCATTTCAAAATAAAACATCATAATTAACCGCAACACTTGCCGCTATTTTGGGCATAAAAAAGGCCAGTAAAAACCAGGCCTCTTTTTATTACTTAGTTCTATTTTTAATAACAGTATTTAACCGTCCTTATCTGCATATTGATAGCTGACTTTAGTATTACCAATCAAAGCGGGTTCTGGTAATGGCAAAGCATGACTAAATCGAAGTATTGTAATTTCCATTACTTCGGGGTTGTTTCTTCCTTCCAGCTTTTCAAGCCTTGCCTTAATGCTCATTTGATACACCTCTATATTGATTAATCCACTCATGCTGTTCTGTTGTTAGTGGCTCGGCTTCGATACTTAACCCACCAAAGGCGTTCCCCCATTGTTTAGGTGTAAGCGTGGGCGCAAGCTTTAACGGTTTGGCTTCGATATTAATAAATGACTCTAGTTTTATTAAACGCTGTTTTATATTACTCATAACGTACCTTCTAATTTTTCAATTCTTTTACATAATTCAGGATTAATACAATCTTGGCAATCTGGACACCCAAACGCTTTGCTTTTTTCCGTTAGCTCCTTAAGCCTTATTTTCATTTGCTCGGGTGTCATGCTAGCCAGCGGGTTTAAATCAATCTTACTCTCTAATTTTTCCAGTCTAGTCTTAATACTCATTTCTTACCCTCAAGGGCTTCAATTCTTTGTGTTAGCTCATCAACTTCAATAATCTTTGACTGTGCCGCTAGAGCTGTTATTAATTGCGCTCCAATGTCCGGCGGTATAAGCCCTGATAGAGTGGCCCTTATTATTTCATTGCCCTGTTCGGCCAGTGTTCCATTTACAGGTATATTAATAGTCATGGCTTGTGGTTTGAGTGCTGGACAACATCTATCAAGCAATATTTTTGCCGCCGCTGTATCACCGTCTTTAGCCTGTTTAATCAGGGTTAAGATAATTTCCGGCATATCATCAATTATTGATTTTCGAAGTAGAGTGGCGGGTGTTTTGTTTTTGGGCCGTCCTTTGGGATTGCCTGAAACGCCTTTCTTAAATTTTATTGTGGGCATCTTGTTTGCCTTCTGCTTATTTCAGAATATTTTAAATTGTTATTACCCCCTACTGACTAAACCGACTAAACTGACTAAAGGTGGTTTTGTCGGTTTTGTCGGTTCAGGGTAAGCATGTTTTATAGAAAAAAAGGATTGATTGAATACTCTGGTAAGGGTGGCCGTCCGGTTATTGGTTTCGGCCTTCTTTGCATCATTAACCAATTTTCTTCAATCAGGATATTACAGGCCGCTTCAATATCTGCCTTATCCTTCAAACCGTGCCAACCTTTGCGCTCAATATCCCTGGTTGTAAATGGACTGGGTAAACACTTGGTTTTTATCTTCTCTGACAATCTAACCGCCGCTTCATGTTCTGGACTTGCAGTCATGGCATAAATTCGCCGTGCATGGCTTTCTAAGTACTTGCACCAATCAACGGCCAACTGTGCGGACTTGGCTGTAACACTGCCTTTAATATTACCGTCTGCAATATCAATACAATGGAATATTAAAGCTAACGAAGGCATCAAAGAACGGTATTTTCCAAAGTGTTCACACATCAACGGGTTTTCTTCTTCCTTAATTTTGACTTTTTGTAATTCAGTTACCCAATCATTAAAGATTGCTTGTCCTGCCTCATCGAACCGAAAGAATGGGCGCTTATCATGTTCACCTTTGATTGCCCCATATTGAGTGAAGTCTAATTCAGCCAATGCCTTCATAATATCGAAAGCACGCTGTTTCTCTGCCTTGTTTGGCTTCGTGTCGACTAACTGCCAGTCTTTCATCTCGTCGGGCCACACTGCAAGCTGTAAGCGTTGTACAAGGCCGTCATTGTTCCCTTTGTTGGCTTGATATTGATACCTTGCCAGCTTATCGGGTTGGATGCCTCCAATCAGACTAATGCAAATATTAGGCGCTTCGGTTAAGCCTCTACCTATCTTTACATCAGTATAAGAACCATCACCGTTCCAGCCTTCGAGAAAATAAGCCCGTTCATCACTGCCTTGTTCAGTGTCCCATTTAGCCAATAAGCCCATTAACTCATCCCTAAAGACTAAAATACCGCGTTCATTCTGGACTTGTAATAAAGTCATTGATTGAACGCTCGTTTCATTGGTTTTGAAAAGTCTACGGGTTGCCTCGGGTTCGGTGTTTTCTGATAACTCCATATAATCAGCTTTTAACTTCTGTATCTCATCACCTTGAACAACTCCGTCTTTCCCATTACCTTTTGCCGCTTTGGTTAACTGTGTTTTTAAATCATCCAGCATGGCTTTATTAGTCAAGCTATCAAATTCAGCCCCCGCCTTATCTACTTCGTACTTCTTCCCATATTCAGCCTGTAAGCGCTCTAGTGGACTCTTTGCTACATTCATACTGGGCGATTTCATTGTGGTAGGCGTTCCAATACACGCGCCCCACACATTCGGTATGACTTCCCAATCATCAAAGCGTTTGGGCCTAATGGAACAACCTGAGCCAATCAATGAACCAATAATAACAATGGCCGTTGCAACACTAAAATCTTTAGGAGCCTGCATCCGGTAACTTTCATCTGTTAACCAAAGCTTGAAGGGTTCAGGGATTAACTTATCATCCAAGACTTTAACGGGTGGTATTTCTGATTCAATTTTGTTTGGTTTTTGCCATAACCCCTCACTGTCTAAACTGCTTAAACTGTCTAAACCCCAACTTTCCGGTATTGCTTCGGCATTTTTCAATTCTTCTTTTAATTCCTCCTTAAATCCCTTGTGTGATATTTCAGGAATAAGTGAATAGCCGTCCCAACCATCATACAAAGATTGCAACCAATCGATTACATCACCTTTATCAGGTAACCCCGACAATCTAAGGATTTTAATTAGCGGTGGTTC
>CAIPPE010000246.1 GCA_903866825.1 uncultured Methylococcaceae bacterium | reverse complement strand
TATCTACATGGCTTTAATGATCCACACATAGTTGAGTATGACACGCTGACCAGTGAAGCGCGTTGGGATGAATATTTTGACGTTATCTTTGCTAATCCGCCGTTTATGTCACCTAAAGGCGGTATCAAACCGCACAAGCGCTTTTCTATTCAGGCTAAACGCAGTGAAGTGCTGTTTGTCGATTACATCGCCGAACATTTAACGCCCACTGGACGGGCTGGGATTATTGTGCCCGAAGGGATTATCTTTCAGAGTCAGACTGCTTATAAAGCATTACGGAAAATGCTGGTGGATACGGCATTGGTCGCAGTTATTTCATTACCGGCTGGAGTGTTTCAACCGTATTCTGGGGTAAAGACTTCGATATTAATTCTGGATAAGACTTTGGCTAAGCACAGTGACAGTGTGGCCTTTTTTAAGATTGAGAATGATGGCTTTGGGTTGGGTGCTCAACGTCGGGCAGTGTCGGGGGAGCAGTTGAGTCAGGTTAAACTGGAATTAGCGGAGTTCTTAAAGACTATTGGTAGTGGAGAAGTTAGTGAGGGTGGAAAGCCTGAGCTAGGGTTGATTGTGCAGAAGGAGAAGATTGCGGAGAATGGGGAATATAATCTGAGTGGGGAGCGGTATCGGGAGGGAGTGGTTCATATTTCAACTTTTCCATTTGTACGGCTTGAAGAAGTATTTACAAAGATATGTAACGGAGTAAATGTTAATCAGAACGATGAAAATGGAAAATACCGTGTTTCACGTATTCAAACTATTGCAGATGGCTCGGTGAATCTTGAAAAGACTAAGTTTACAAATGATGAAGTGAAATCTGAGTCTTTAATACAACCAGGAGATATTCTACTCAGTCATATAAATAGCTTTGATCATCTTGGTAAATCCGCTATTTTTATTGAAAAAAATATTGATGTTGTTCATGGTATAAATTTAATTCGCTTCATAGCGGATATTTCGCTAATTGACCCTTATTACGCTATAAGTATTTTTAAAACTAAAAGCTTTATTGAAATGGTGAAGTCTTTTGCACAAAAAGCAGTTAATCAAGCTAGTGTTAAGACATCTGACTTACGCAATATTAAAATCCCCCTACCACCAATTGAAGTACAGAAAGAAATCGTGGCAGAAATAGAGGGTTATCAGAAAGTCATCAACGGTGCCCGTACAGTCCTTGATAACTATCGCCCACATATATCAACTCACCCTGATTGGCCAATGGTTGCTCTAGGAGATGTTTGTGTAATTAAATCAGGTGGCACACCCGATAGGGCTAATGAAGCGTATTGGGCTGGAGATATACCATGGGTAACTACAACTCTAATTAACTATGAAGTTATTAGCTCTGCTAATGAACTTATAACAAAAGAAGGGCTTAATAGTTCATCAACCTGGGTAGTACCTAAAGGTACATTATTAATGGCAATGTACGGACAAGGTGTGACTAGGGGTAGAGTTGCTATTTTGGGTATTGATGCGGCAATAAATCAAGCGTGTGCTGCTTTTCTGATAAAAAATGAATTACTTATAACAGGGTTCTTATTCAGAATACTACAGTCTCGTTACGAAGATCTTAGAAAGGTTAGCGATGCCCGAGGCGGTAATCAAAGTAACCTAAGTGCCCAAGTTTTAAAGGAGTACTCGATACCTTTACCACCGATTGAAATCCAGAAGTCGATAGTAGCTGAAATCGAAGCCGAGCAAGCACTGGTCGCCGCTAACCGTGAACTCATCACACGCTTTGAGAAAAAGATTCAAGCAACTCTCGCCCGTGTTTGGGGTGAAGAGCCAGAACTGGAAAAGTCAATATGAACAGCTTGATAGTAAAATCAGTTAAACCTAGCCAATTAGGTTACTGATTAATCATTAAAAATATCAGAGAGTTGCTTGGCATCGAATACCCGGTCAGCCCAGCGTTCAATATCTTCAACGGAGGCATTGGAGATTAAACTAACTGTGTCGGCAGGAATAGCGCCAAAGCGTTTAGCGAGTAAGCGTTGTAGCATGAGCATTTCACCTTCTTGCCTTCCCTCTATTTTACCTTCTTGCCTTCCCTCTATTTTACCTTCTTGCTTACCCTCTATTTTGCCTTCTTGCTTACCCTCAACTTTTGCTTCAGCCTTAATACCTTCGGCCCATAGCTCTAATCGATCACCAAACATAACTTTAATCTCCTGTAAATCATCCACTTCGGGAAGTACGATAGCGTAGTTTTTCTTTCTTTTCAATGTTGCCCTGATCCAGATTGCAAACACACGCTTTAAATCAGGTCTATCTTCTAACCAGTCGTTTAATAAGCCGATTAACTCAATGATACTAGTCGGTTCACTGAACTGTTCAAAGCGGAATACGGCGGCTACTAAGTTCTTAAGTGACGCCAGTTCTGTATCAGAATAAGCATTCTCTGCAATGAGATGATACTTTAAATGTGGCGCAAAGCTGGCCAGAAAACCAGGTAATACAGGTATTAAATCCGCAATGTCTGTTTTAGCCGTCCACGTTCGATTACCATTATATAAAACAATCGGTAGAATCGGCGGCAGTAACCCTTTCACATGACCTTGCTTGATTAAATCTTGATACAACAAGCCAACATAAACCATCATACGAAGTGCCATATATTTATCAACACGGCTTTGAAACTCTATCAAGATGTACAAGTATACCCAATCCCCTTGAACTTTAACCCGCCAGACAATATCATCCGCGCGTTCTCTTAGATCTTCTGTGATGTAAGAGCAGGGCATTTTTTCGAGGGTAGAATAATCCAGCGATTGTAACCATTCATCAGGGATAAAGCCCATGATGAGGTCACGTACCAATTCTGGATTAGAAAACAGAAACTTATAACTACTATCATGGGGTTTTTTCATGAGCTGGATTATAGGCTTTTAAACTGGACTGTATAGGTATTTATTGTTTGGTAGTTGAAGAGTTTTATAAGCAGTTTAGAGGCAGGGCTTTTTTAAGGTGTTTTATTGATTAGGAAATAACTTACTTTCTAATAATCTAATATTGATTGTTTTTTGATACTTGCAACTGGGAATGATATTTTTCAAGGAAATATGCATTGGAATTTCAGATGATGTTACGATTACTGTATAAGTAGATAGTCCAAAAGTTGAAATGAGAACCGATCATGTCGTTAGTTAAATTAAGTTACACAGAATTTGAAGGTACCACACGGCATTGGGAAATAGATCAAGCTACCTTCTCTGACATAAATTTAATCGTCGGTAAAAACGCCTCAGGTAAATCCAGACTCATGTCAGTTTTTGCTACCTTGACTCGCTTATTATCTGGACAGCAGCAACAACTTCCTTTTGAGCCTAGTTCATTTCTGATAGAACTTCAATTAAATGCACAGGTGTTTATTTATCAATTGGTGCTTAAAGAGGGTTCTGTAATAAGCGAACAACTCACCATTGATGGTGAAGAAAAACTGGTCCGAGGTGAAAATGGAGCTGGAAAAATTCGTTATGAAAAAGAAGGGCGGTTCTTGGATTTTCAACTTCCTTTAACCGTGCTGGCCGCCGTCAATCGACTCGATAAAATACAGCATCCTTTTTTGATGGAATTGCATCAATGGGCAAAGGGTGTGGCGCTATATTTATTCGGGTCGGATTTTGGCAAGTCACAAGTGATGGGTATCACAGAGGCTGAAGTGTTTTATCGGAGGAGCAGTTCGTCTTTAATCTGGTGCATGATATTGCCGACGCTATAGCCGAAATGCAAGAAGGGAAGGATGTTAGTGAGTCCCTTACCCGATTCACATAGAGCCAACATATTCAGTAGGCATTTTCTCTCTAAGCTTTAAGAATCGTTGATAGCGGGCATTAGATATCTCACCAGTCTCTACTGCAAGCCGAACTGCACAGCCCTTGTCTTTTAAATGCCGACAATCGTTAAATTGGCAGTGTTCAATATGCGCCTGAAACTCTCTATACCCATAAGCTAGTTTATACTCAGACAACCCAGCCAGTCCAAATATGGCAACCCCAGGACTATCGATTAAATCTCCACCGCCATTTAAATGATACAGCGTTGCTGCAGTGGTGGTATGTCGTCCGTGTTTTGTAGTTGCAGAGATCGTATTGGTTTTAAGATCTTTATCTGGAATGATGGCATTGGTTAAAGAGGATTTGCCCACTCCTGATTGTCCCGCCAGCATACTGACCTGATCTTTTAACACACCTTTTAACTCATCCAGTCCGGAGTTTGACCAGGCGCTCACCCGATATAATGCGTACCCCAGGTTTTTATAAGTGAGCAACTCTGCTTCTATAACATCTGATTGGGTCAGGTCGGTTTTATTAAGAATTAAAGCGGCATTAATATTGTGATTCTCACAAACTGCCAGATATTGATCCAGCAATAAAAAGTCACAATGGGGTTCAACAGCAAAAACAACAAAGACAGTATCTAGATTAGCGGCCACCGGTCTGGTTTTTCCATTTCGTGAAGGCCTTGATAACAAGGAGCGCCTGGGCAGGATTTCTTCTATTCGGCCTTGGTCTGGAGAAGAGAGTGTCCATAACACATGGTCACCTACGGCGACTGTTTCCAGTCGTCGTAGGGTTTGGCATAGAATGATATTATCATTATATTCAACTGCAATACCTTGGCCTAAGTGGGCAATGACAAGACCTTCCTGTAACTCACTCATGAGAGTTTTGTTTCTAAATGGGCAATTCTAATGGCGGCAGGCGGATGGCTGTAATGAAAAGACGAATACAGTGGGTCAGGCGTTAAGGTATTCGCATTTTCTTCATAAAGCTTCACTAAGCCACTGATCATTTTACTGGCTTTAGCGTTACTGGCAGCAAAATCGTCAGCTTCAAACTCAAATTTGCGTTGAAAGTAAGCACTGATGGGTTGCATGAAAAAGGTAAACGTGCCAGAAACTAACATGAATAAGAGTAGGGCAGTGGCATGTGATTTTTGTTCTAAAGCAACGCCTAGGCCCGTATAAAACCAGTCCTGATCAATTAACCAACCTAAGATGCCCAGGCTAATTAAACTCATAATAGAAGTAGCAATCAGCATTTTGATGACATGTTTACATTTAAAATGACCCAGTTCATGCGCAAGTACCGCTTCCAGTTCTTCTTCTTCAAGAGAGTCAACCAGGTTATCAAAGAAAACGATGCGTTTATTATTACCCAGGCCGGTAAAGTAAGCATTGCCATGACCCGAACGTTTAGAACCGTCCATGATAAAGATACCTTGACTGTTAAAGCCGCAACGGACCAAAAGCCCTTGAATACGCTCTTTTAATGAGCCATCCGCCATGGGGGTAAATTTGTTAAATAAAGGTGCAATCACGGTTGGGTAAAGCCAGCTCATCAGTAACGAGAAGCTCATAATAATGGCCCACGCCCAAAGCCACCAGGTTGAACCCACATTGTCCATAATCCACAAGATTAAGGCCAGTAAAGGTAAGCCGATGACTGCGCCCAGGCTCAGATGTAATAATTGATCTTTGATAAATTGCGCAACTGAACTTTTATTAAAGCCAAACTTTTCTTCAATGACAAAAGTTTGATAGAGGCTGGTAGGGATTTCTATCAAAGTCATCAGTAGAAAAACACTTGCAGTAGCAACAACACCAGACAGTAAGGGAGACGATATGACGGTTGACCAGTAGCTAAACACCTGGTTGATGATGCCGCCCAGTGTGAAAACCAATAAAACGATAAGACTGATAACACCATCAATGTTTGAAAGTTTAACTTTATCCAGGGTGTAGTCGGCGGCTTTTTGGTGAGCAGCTAAAGTCACTTTTGCTTTAAAGGCTGAAGGAACCGCTGAGCGGTGATGTGCGACATGATCAGCTTGTCGTTTAGAGAGCCAAAATTGTACAAAGGACGAAAAAAACAGGGTGATTAAGAAGATAGTCGTAAAGGTATTCATAGTTCAGGTACATTAAGTTTAAGAGTTAGACGTACAGTTCTGCCAATGCTACACTAACCGCTACCTACAACACAATGGAATCAATCAATGGCGCAGGACTCTCAGAACCTTATCTGGATAGATCTTGAAATGACAGGGCTTAATCCAGACAGCGATTTAATCATCGAAATTGCGACGGTTGTGACTGATAAAGACTTAAATATTCTTGCACAAGGTCCCGTTATAGCCGTAAATCAAACGGATGATGCCCTGGCGGCAATGGATGACTGGAATCAAAAGCATCATGGTCAGTCTGGCTTAATTGATCGGGTTAAAGCGTCTACGATTAATGATGCAGAAGCTGAACGATTGACTATTGAGTTTTTGAAGGACTGGGTGCCAGAAAATACCTCGCCGATTTGTGGTAATAGTATTGGTCAGGACAGGCGTTTTTTATATCGTTATATGCCAAAGCTGGAAGCTTATTTCCATTACCGTAATATTGATGTCTCAACCCTTAAAGAGCTTGCAGCCCGATGGGCTCCGCAAGTAAAAGACGGTTTTAAGAAAGAATCCAGTCACCAGGCGCTCGATGATATTATTGAGTCTATCGAAGAGTTGCGTTATTACAGAGAACACTTTATCAGGTTTTAATCATGAATCAGTTGATATCCATTGCCTTAGGCGGCGCCTGTGGGGCGGTTGTGCGGTTTTTGATGGCATCTGGATTTTATCAATGGTTAGGGCGTGGATTTCCTTACGGTACATTAGCTGTTAATGTGGTAGGGTCATTTTTAATTGGTTTATTGACTGAAACATTAATCTTGCAACGTATTGCGATTGGTTTGGAATACAGGGCTGCTATACTGGTCGGGTTTATAGGGGCCTTTACTACGTTTTCTACCTTTTCTTTAGAAACGATTTATTTACTGGAACAGGGAAGTTTGGGTAAGGCCGGTTTAAATATTCTGGTCAGTGTGCTGGGCTGTTTGCTGGCTGTGTGGATTGGCTTATTGTTAGGGCGCAGTTTGTTTCTTTACTCGGGTGGTATATTTCATTGGAGTGGAGGTGTTATTCCTTATGCCTTGATGATTGTTAATGGGATCGGTGCCTTTTTAATCGGTATTATTGTTACAGTGCTGATGCAGAAGGTGGCGCTTTCTATGGAATACCGAGCCACTATCATGATTATTATGGTAGGCACTTATTTGACTTTATCGGGTTTGTATCTGGTTCTGTTTTTGCTTGAGCGAGAGTACACCTTTGAGTCTAATGTTAATTTGATGCTGGGTACTTTTGTAGGGAATGGTTTGAGTTGTCTATTAATTATTTGGATAGGGTTATTAGTGGGTAAGCAAATATGAATATGCAAGCAGTGACTGTGGTCAGAGTATATAGTCTGGAAGGTCATGATCAGTTAAATCAGGCTTTGGATATTTTGCATGATGAACAAAAAATAGTTGGAGTGACTGTAATAAGAGGGATTGCTGGTTTTGGCGAAGATGGTGAAGTTCATACGTCTTCTTTACTCAGTTTGTCGTTAGAATTGCCCTTAATCATTGAGTTTTATGATGAGCCTGAAAAAGTAACAAAAGCAATTCAGGTTTTACAATCCAGACTTAACCTTAAGCATATTGTGAGTTGGTCGGCGATGGCCTATTTAGACCTCGCTGATTAAAGGATAATTTTTTTATATATGAAGTTTTAGAAGATTTAGTTTTATAGGGGCGCTCATCACTGTACTTAGGCCGGTTTTGATATTTATACCCTTGTTATCGAGTGTTACAATAAGCCTAATCAATTTTGTCACCAAGCAGATTATCAGTGGATCCTACTTTTACTCCCTTATTCCCCGATGCGTCACCAACCCGGTTACGCGAAATTCCTTATAACTACACTTCTTTTTCTGATCGTGAAATTGTTATCCGTCTACTAGGTGAAGAAAGTTGGCAAATTTTAGAGTCGTTACGTGATGAGCGGGTAACGGGTCGTTCTGCAAAGATGCTTTTTGAAGTATTGGGTGATATTTGGGCTGTGCAGCGCAATCCTTACCTTGAGGATGATTTACTCAATAATCGCAAACGTCGTAAAGCTTTATTAGAGGCTTTGCGTCATCGACTTCGCCAATTGAATAAGAGAAACAAGGATGATGAGACCGAACATCCCGATCGTTCCCGGCGAGTAAAGCTCTTAATTGATGCGGCTCAGGTAGCGGTTAATGCTTTTGAAGCGCATTTTGAGCGTACGCGTGAGCTTAGAAAAAAATCCTTATCTCTTTTATCGAAGCATACCCACAAAGATAATATTTGCTTTGATGGGTTTGCACGGGTTTCTCATGTCACGGATGCAACAGATTGGCGGGTTGAATATCCTTTTGTAGTGTTGTACCCAAACTCTGAAGAAGAGGTCGGGCACATGGTACGGGATTGCATCAAATTAGGTTTGACCATTATCCCACGTGGCGGCGGTACGGGTTATACCGGTGGTGCTATACCTCTGACCGCACATTCGGCGGTTATAAATACTGAAAAACTGATCGATATTGGCCGTGTAGATCATGCTGCTCATTTACCGGGTGTTGAGCAAACTTACGCAACCATTCATACCGGAGCCGGTGTGGTAACCCGGCGAGTTATGGATGTTGCCGATACGGTGGGTCTTGTATTTGCCTGTGATCCGACGTCTGCAGATGCTTCCTGTATCGGTGGTAATGTCGCGATGAACGCGGGTGGTAAAAAGGCGGTGCTGTGGGGCACGGCTTTGGATAATTTATTGTCCTGGCGAATGGTGACACCGGATGGGAATTGGTTAGAAGTTGAACGCTACAATCATAATCTGGGTAAGATTCATGATCAGGAGCAGGTTCACTTTATCTTGAGACGGTTTGATGCTAAAAAACATAAGCCGATTTCCGAAGAAGAATTAATTATCCCAGGCTCTCATTTTCGTAAGGGTGAGTTGGGTAAAGATGTGACGGATAAGTTTTTAGGTGGCTTACCCGGAATTCAAAAAGAAGGCTGTGACGGTATTATTACCTCTGCCCGTTGGATTCTGCATAAAATGCCGCCGTATACTCGGACCTTTTGCCTAGAGTTTTATGGTCAGGTTCGTGAGGCAGTCCCTGCTATTGTCGAGATTCGTGATTACTTGGCGGCCTTGCCTAAAAGTGGTGAAGCGCGGGTAATGCTGGCTGGTCTGGAGCATTTGGATGAGCGCTATGTAAAAGCGGTGGGCTATGCCAGTAAGGCCAAGAATCATGGTCGCCCGAAAATGGTCTTGATTGGCGATATTGTGGGTGACGATGATAAACAGGTCGCACTTGCAGCTTCGGAGGTGGTCCGTTTATGTAATGAGCGGGGGGCAGAGGGTTTTATAGCCGTTAGCCCTGAAACCCGTAAAACCTTTTGGTTAGACCGGGCCCGTACAGCCGCTATTGCTAAACATACCAACGCCTTCAAAATTAATGAAGATGTGGTAATACCATTGCCACGCATGGGTGATTATTGCGATGGTATTGAGCGGATTAATATTGAATTATCCTTACGCAATAAACTGCGACTCTGTCAGTCGCTAACTGATTTCTTAAAAGGTGACTTACCCTTACGTTTTTACGAAAATAGTGTTGATGCTGTTGATTTGATTGGTGATAGACGAGAACAGGCACTATCCTTAGTCGCACAGATTCGTGAGCGTTGGGAGTGGCTTTATAATAATCTTGATTTGCCTTTGCAAGAGGCAGAAGGGTTTTTTAATGATTATGGTATTAGTGTCAGCGAATTAACAAACCGAGCAGATCAGCCCACTTTGTTCCATCGTTTACAAGATCACTCTTTAAGAGTGTCCTGGAAGCAAGAACTTTTACCGCGATTACAGGCCATTTTTGTTGGAGACAATTTTAAGCCGGTCATAGAGCGTATTGTTGCGGTTCATAAAGAAGTGCTGCGTGGGCGGGTTTTTATTGCGTTGCATATGCATGCTGGCGATGGCAATGTGCATACGAATCTACCGGTTAATTCTGATAACTATGAAATGTTGCAGGAAGCCAATAAGGCAGTAGAACGTATTATGGCCCTTGCACGTTCTTTAGATGGCGTGATATCAGGTGAGCATGGTATTGGTATTACTAAATATGAGTTTTTGACCACTGAAGAGTTGGCAAATTTTCATGCTTATAAGCATCAGGTTGATCCCGAAGGGC
Organism: uncultured Methylococcaceae bacterium; assembly: GCA_903866825.1. Lineage (GTDB taxonomy): Bacteria > Pseudomonadota > Gammaproteobacteria > Methylococcales > Methylomonadaceae > Methylobacter_C. Next base: position 4,990 of record CAIPPE010000246.1, on the reverse strand, counting down.
ATTTTAATCGCGGTAAGCTAATGCCTGGGTCGGATATGAATGCGGCCTACACTACGTCTTTTAGCTTGATGGGGTATGAATCTCTAATTATGCAGCAAAGCGATATTGGTGCGATTTCTGATTCAATTAAGGATTGTTTGCGTTGTGGTAAATGTAAGCCCGTGTGCGCCACGCATGTGCCGCGAGCTAATTTATTGTATTCACCGCGTAACAAGATTTTGGCGACTTCATTATTGATCGAGGCTTTTCTTTACGAAGAACAAACCCGTCGGGGTATTTCGATTACGCATTGGAAAGAGTTTGAAGATGTGTCCGACCATTGTACGGTGTGTCATAAATGCTTTAACCCTTGTCCGGTGGATATCGATTTTGGCGATGTCTCCATGAATATGCGTAATCTGTTACGTAAGATGGGCAAGCAAAGTTTTAACCCGGTCAAGGCGGCCGCTATCGCCTTTTTATCAACCGGTCGTCCCAATAGCATAAAGTTGATGCGAAAGGTGCTGATTGAGTGGTCTTATAAAGCACAGCGCATAGGTCACTTTTTTCTTAGGCCTTGGGGTAAGTCTCAGTTGTTGGCTCCACCGTCCTCAACGGGTAAGCCTGCAATGCGTGAGTATGTGATTCATTTTACTAATCGAAAAATGCCGGATAATGTACCTTCTAAGACGGCACGGGCTTTACTGGATGTGGAAAGTGATCAGATTGTGCCTATTATTCGTGACCGAGCCAAAACCCGCGTTGATTCTGAGGCGGTGTTTTATTTTCCTGGTTGTGGATCGGAGCGATTATTTTCTCAGGTCGGTTTAGCGACACAGGCTATGTTGTATGAGATTGGTGTGCAGACCGTATTGCCGCCCGGTTATTTATGTTGCGGTTATCCACAACGTGCAGCGGGTCAATTTGACAAGGCTCAGAAGATTACTACCGATAATCGGGTGCTATTTCATCGCGTGGCTAATACCTTAAATTACCTGGATATAAAAACGGTCGTAGTAAGTTGTGGGACTTGCCTGGATCAGTTATTGGATTATGAGTTTGAAAAGATTTTTCCTGGCTGCCGGATGATAGATATACATGAATATCTGTTAGAAAAAGGTGTCAAGCTAGAGGGGTTGAATGGCAGCCGTTATATGTATCACGATCCTTGTCATAGCCCTTTAAAACAGCAGGACGCAATGAAAACAGTTAATAGTTTGATGGGCTCATCGGTTCTCAAATCTGAGCGTTGTTGTGGCGAGTCAGGAACGTTGGCCGTTGGACGTCCTGATATCTCGACACAAGTGCGTTTTAGTAAAGCCACAGAGCTACAGAAAAATACAGCTCAGTTGCGCGATGATGGTTTTGATGGACCTATTAAAATGCTAACCTCCTGTCCTTCTTGTGTGCAAGGTTTGCAGCGCTTTGAAGAGGGTAAGGAGCAATTAGAGGTGGATTATATTGTGGTGGAAATTGCCCGTCATGTGTTGGGTAAGCATTGGATGAAAGATTACATTAAGCAGGCGTCAAAAGGCGGCATTGAAAGAGTGCTGTTATAAAGACTGAATTGCTAAATTAACACTCCCTTAGGGGATAAATTAAGTAGATATAGGTATAAAACTGTCATGCTAGACCCTCGTTTATTTAGAACTGAACTTGATTTCGTCACTGAGCAATTAAGTCGGCGTTCGTTTAACTTTAATCCTGAGTCTTATACTGAGTTGGAATTAAGACGCAAGTCTGTACAGATCAAAACGCAAGAATTACAAAATGAACGCAACAGTCGTTCAAAAGCGATTGGTCAGGCTAAAGCCAAAGGTGAGGACGTACAACCTTTGTTGGATGAGGTTCAGCATTTGGGCGATGCGCTTAAGGCGGCTGAAACTGAATTGACTGAGATTCAAAGTGAAATGGAAACGTTGATGGAAGGTATTCCAAACATTCTGGATATCACTGTGCCAGCGGGTAAATCTGAAGAGTCCAACGTTGAGTTGTCTCGTTGGGGTAATATTCCCGCTTTTGATTTTGAACCTAAAGATCACGTTGATTTAGGCGCTAAGTTAAAAGGCATTGATTTTGAGTTGGGCGTTAAAATAGCGAGTAGCCGGTTTGTGGTTTTAACCGGGCCTTTGGCAAGATTACAACGTGCTATTATTCAGTTGATGTTGGATACGCATGTGGCCGAGCATGGCTATGATGAAACATATGTGCCTTTCTTAGCCAATGCAGCCAGTTTGCGGGGTACAGGTCAATTGCCTAAGTTTGAAGCTGATTTGTTTAAAGCCAGTGATGATCCGGCTTTATATTTGATTCCAACCGCTGAAGTGCCTGTTACTAATCGGGTGCGGGACGAAATTATTGAGGCAAAAGATTTGCCATTAAAGTACGTCTGTCATAGTCCCTGTTTTAGAAGTGAAGCTGGCGCTTATGGTCGTGATGTCCGTGGAATGATTCGTCAGCATCAATTTGAGAAGGTTGAGTTGGTACAAATTGTCAAGCCAGAAGACTCTGCTCAAGCGCATGAAGAACTGACACAACATGCTGAAAACATTCTGAAGAAACTTAATCTACCTTATCGTAAAGTGCTGTTATGTGCGGGTGATACCGGATTTTCATCAGCTAAAACTTACGATCTTGAAGTGTGGTTGCCAGGGCAGGGAGCTTATCGTGAGATTTCTTCTTGTAGTAATTTTAAAGATTTTCAGGCCCGACGATTGCAGGCGCGTTGGCGTAATCCTGAAACGGGCAAGCCAGAGTTAGTTCATACGCTAAATGGGTCTGGATTAGCTGCGGGTAGGACGTTGATTGCAGTGATGGAAAATTATCAGGACGTTCAGGGACGTATTCATATTCCTGAGGCTTTGTTACCCTATATGGGCGGGTTAAATGTTATTTCTACAGGACTTACTGATGCATAAATTACTGAAATGGGTTTTCATTGGCTGTTTATTAGCGAGTGTTCTCAATGCTAATGCCGATGAAGATGGCTTACCTGTCAATCTCCATAAATCAGCGGAGCAGGGTGATAGTAAAGCTCAGGCAAAGCTGGGTGCTATGTATTTGTTGGGAAGTGGTATTGAGAAAGATGAGCAGCAGGCTTTTGACTGGTTTCTAAAATCCGCTCAACAAGGGAGTGTTGATGCTGAAATGATTGTTGCAGCCATGTATGATCGAGGCTTGGGTGTTAAAAACGATGTTAAGGCTGCGACCCAATGGTATGAAAAAGCGGCGGCTCAAGGTAACACAACGGCTATGGCTTTAACGGGTAAAAATGATGTTGCTAAAGGCGGTGTGGCTTTTAGTTATCAAGCGATGCGTTTAAGCGCTGCCAAGCAACTCCCCACTGAATACGCCAAAAGAATTTTACTGACTAAATAATATCATGAGTATAACTACACGTTTTGCCCCGAGTCCAACGGGTTATTTACACGTCGGCGGTGCTAGAACTGCTTTGTTTTCCTGGCTTTATGCCCGTAAACACGGCGGGAAATTTATATTACGGATTGAAGATACCGATCTTGAGCGGTCAACTCAAGAATCTGTAAATGCTATTCTCGAAGGGATGTCCTGGTTAGGGCTGGATTATGATGAAGGACCTTATTATCAAACACATCATTTCGATCGTTACAAAGAAATAATTCAGCAGTTGATAGTTCAAGGTGATGCTTACTATTGCTATTGCAGTAAGGACGAATTAGAACAGTTGCGGACCGAGCAAATGGCTAATAAGGAAAAGCCGCGCTATAACGGTAAGTGTCGGGAATTAACGGGTCTGGATGAGGGTAGGGAAGCGGTTGTCCGGTTTAAAAATCCGGTAGACGGTGTTGTTACTATCGATGATCTGGTTAAGGGAGATATCGTCGTAGCTAATAAAGAACTGGATGATTTGATTATTGCCAGAGGAGATGGATCACCTACTTATAATTTGACGGTCGTCGTCGATGATATGGATATGAAAGTTACGCATGTTATTCGTGGTGATGATCATATTAACAACACCCCAAGGCAGATGAATATTCTTAAGGCATTGGGTGCAGAATTACCGAAATATGCGCATTTACCTATGATTCTGGGTTCAGATGGCGCTCGATTATCTAAACGTCATGGTGCAGTCAGTGTGATGCAGTTTCGTGATGATGGTTATTTGCCAGAGGCTTTACTTAATTATCTCGTGCGTTTGGGATGGTCTCATGGAGATCAGGAAATCTTCACGCTTGACGAGATGGTGGAGTACTTCGATTTAGATGATGTTAACGTCTCAGCTTCAACATTTAATATGGAGAAGTTATTATGGTTGAATCATCAGTATATTATGAACAGTGATCCGGCTCATGTCGCGCGTCATTTGAGTTGGCATATGGGGCAGTTGGGTATTGATCCAGCGGCGGATGGCCCAGATTTGGTTGATGTGGTTAAGGCGCAAAGAGAAAGAAGTAAAACCCTGGTTGAAATGGCGGTGGCTAGTGTTTATTTTTATAAGGAATTTGATTCTTACGATGAGAAAGCCGCTAAAAAGAACTTTACTGTGGGTTCAGATGATGTTTTAGCGGCGCTGCATGTTAAATTTCTGCTCGTGACTAACTGGAGTGGAGAGTCACTTCATCAAGTGATTGTTGATCTTGCCGAGATGCTGGGGCTTAATCTTGGAAAAGTGGCCCAGCCTTTGCGTGTAGCTGTGTGTGGATCAGCAGTATCTCCGGCTATTGATATTACATTAACGCTAATTGGAAGAGAGAAAACATTGGCCAGATTAGAAAAAGCGATAAACCATATAAGAAATCAAAAATAGTATTGGACATTACGGGAAAATGCTGTAAAATACCCGTTCTTTACTTGGGGCCATAGCTCAATTGGTAGAGCGCAACACTGGCAGTGTTGAGGTCAGCGGTTCGATTCCGCTTGGCTCCACCAAAAGAAAAGAATAAAAATCGCTAGTCCCCATCGTCTAGCGGCCTAGGACACTGCCCTTTCACGGCGGTAACAGGGGTTCGAACCCCCTTGGGGACGCCAT
>CAIPPE010000245.1 GCA_903866825.1 uncultured Methylococcaceae bacterium | reverse complement strand
CTTGACAGAAAAACCTAGCATACCTATCGGATGCGCGTAAGTGCCTGTTGCTGTACCCGCCACAGTTATCTTGCATAATCTTCCATTACCTGCTCCCGCCAATGTAATTGCGGCAGTGGTCGGCATATTGATATAATCATACTGTGCATAGGTTGCGTCCGCTGTGAACGTACTTGAAATTGCGGTTCCCGTTGCCAGACTCATACTATCGGATGCTGTTAAACAAACCCCGCTGAAACTGAAAATAACCGTTTCCGTATTGGCCGGAGCTGTTGCATTGGTTACCAGAAGTTTCGGTAGAATAGTGATCGTTCCGCCATCCCAGTCGGCAGGGGATTTCCAGTCAAATACCAAAAGTTGCGGCGTGGAATTTGAAAACTCTCTAGCCTGTTCCGCCCTAGTATACTCAAAACAGGTCGTGGAAGCCGTTGACCATGTGGCTGTGGCTGTATTGGTAGCTGTAAAAACGGCTGTGGTTGCCGATGCCCTGAAATAGATATTTTCCACAACGGCGGTGACTATCGTTGGAATGGTAGAGTAATCTACTCCGGAAGTGACTGTGAAAGTTGGGACCTGCCCTGTCGAAGTAGGCGTGAATTGTAATCGGTAAAGTTTCCCAACCGTAAGACCGGCAATAGTCAACTTGCCGGTTTGTGTGCCCGATCCCCAAACAGCATTTGTGATGTTAACACCCGAAGTCGTAAAAGTGCCGTAAGACACATTCGCGGGAGTAGGGGCTATGGTACTGCCGACCGCTCCCTGGAAACGTGCCTCGGCGGACGGTGCGCCCAAAATGCTGTCCATTCCTGCATCAATCGGAATCCACTGGTAATCGGAAACAGTGAGAGTTGTTCCTGTGACTGTCCCGCCAGTGATCGAGACATTGTTTGAGTTTTGAGAGTATATCGTTCCAAGTCCCAAAAAGGTTATCCAGTTTGCCGAAGATATATTACAACCAGCAGTGCCACACCCATCACTATAAGCACCGGGATGTTCGGCAATCGCATATGGAATAAAAACCAGAAAGGATAAAATGATAATTAACTTTTTCATATTATCTCCTTAATAATTAAATGTTACGTCAACTGTGGCAAGAGAAGCACTTACAGCGTTAATCATCGAGAACGTGGACAGATTATATCCGCTTGACAAAACAATGTTCTGTCCTGCTGTTAAAGGAATACCGAAACTAGCCGGAGTACCCGCCGAATTAGTGGGTGTATCACCTCCAATACAATACCTGATTGTATTGGATTCAACGGTAATATAAACAGATTTAACCGGAGTTAGTGGGGTATCGGCCTGATTTGAAGCCGCTACACAATAGGTCGATGCCCCGACCTGCATATTTTCACCAGTGACAACTCTTGTATCGGAAAGTGGGGTATAAAACAAAACTCCCATTCCGGCACTTGCCGCCGTTCCTTGCGTAATCACAACGTGACCAACTTTAATTTTAGCACCAGAGGTCGCACCTGTTAATGTAACACCGTCAACCAAACTAGCACTTGCCGCTTGATTAAAGTGAATATAACATGGATACTGTTGTCTGCCTTGCATAAGCCAGTTATCAAAACTTGTAGCCGTGTTTAAAGAACTTCCACCGTATTGCAGAGTATATTTGCTATCACCATCGTAATTCCATACATAATTAAACATTTTATATCCTCCTTTTAATTACCCGAAGCCCAATTAGGATCGAGCCAATTTGTTCCATCGAAAAATATACTTTTACCCGTATAGGCATGAACTACTACTGATATACCGGCAGAATCCAGTACAAGATCGTACCCTCCATAATTATAACAAAATACCTCAAACCCAGTGGGGAATGGAGTTGGTGTTTGTATAAAGGATATGTTTCTTTGCGCCCCATTGGGTGTAAGGAGTAAAATTAATTTAATTCCACCCGGATAAGTTAGATTTAGATTACCTGTCAGAGATTGCTTTAATACAGTAGATACCGTGGTAACTGTTTGGGTATTGTAAAAAGTAATGGTCTGTGTATTCCATGTTGGCAACGACATTATTGTAAAATTAGAGATTGTCTTGGTCGCAAAATTAGCCTTTGAAAACACTATATCAAATCCTTGCGTATCGGCGTAGTCCCCGTCATCAACGTAAAAGACAAAAGTACCATTTACCGAATCGCTTACAATGCTATTTACGGCAGTTCCGCCACTATTAGCCGTGTATATCTTTGCCGGTATAGT
>CAIPPE010000244.1 GCA_903866825.1 uncultured Methylococcaceae bacterium | reverse complement strand
CTTTAGCACAACGCTCTGACTGTCTGCACCTTCACCTTTAAGCATCCGTCTTGCAACGCACTGCCATTAAGTTAAGAATTTCCAATTTTAAAAGCACTGTTTTTTCAACCGCTTATGGTAATTCAATAAAATGGTAGCCGATGAATTTTTACGGGGTGGATTCCTGTCTTTTCGCTCCAGGCAAGGATTTTTTAAAAACATTGCTGTCAGTTGCTGAAAAATAACATCGGCAGCCAGTCCGCTCATTAATAGGGAGAACGCTTGTGTTTTGATGGCATTGAACGAAACAGCACGGTTCACCTTTTGCGGATACTGGGTATCTTTTGCGTCCAATAACGCTTGCGCTTGATCTGTTAATAAGGATTCCAGACCCGATAGATAAATCGTTGCATAAAAATCTTGTTTAACCGCTTCAACACCCAAACCTGTAAAATTCTCCAGGGTTAGGCGCGTTTTTATCAGGCCGTAAAACGTTTCGATGTCCCAGCGGAGTCTATATAACGCTAAAAAGTCATGCGTGGGATAACACGTTTCATCCAACAAAGATGTAACTATTACTTCAAACTCTCCTGTACTCAATAACACACGGACAAAACGAACCCTGATGCTTTCAGGCAAGCCGGAAGCACGTATCATCGGCATTTGTTTCGCGCAGGGCTTTAGCACAACGCTCTGACTGTCTGCACCTTCACCTTTAAGCATCCGTCTTGCAACGCCAAACGAGGCCGCTGAGCAACGAATGGCAAAATCACGCTCTCTTTGCACACAGGTTGCCAGCATTCGATATGACGGGTAATTCCGATCCATAACTAGCAAATCGTCACTCAGAGTATGCGCCAAGTGAGTAATAGCTAAATCTACTTCATAAGCATTCGCTTGCGCCAGGGTTGCATCAATGCTGACTCGGTTTAATACATCGAATAACACCGAACCCAGAGCATAAGGATGTTCACCTTGCACGTCCGAATCCTTACCTTGTGAATAGGCAAGGGTGCCAAAGGTATCATAAACTTCCGGTGTATTGGGCAGACGGATTTTTGAGCCGTCAATAGCTAGAACTCGCCTACCCCAAAACTTCTTAAAATCCTCATCCTGATAAAGTACGTCAACTATTGCCTTCTGGTTTAGCTCAATAAACGCGGTATGCTTTAACTTGTAACGGGCTTGTGAATACGCACTCGCAGATACCTCTTCAAAGCCTAAGCCACTCATCGTCTCATTGACGATGCACTGCAACGATTTGACGCTTTTCCGTAACACCATTATTAAGACTAACCCAAACGGCAGACTACGAAGGCGAGTAAACATTTTTTCTGTCTTCCTGTTTCGTTTTTTAAAGTTTTCATCCTCAATAAGATCACGACTTATGTTTACGGCCTCTGTTTTTTTATCCATGCTGGTAAATTAATTTGTGTATTGTCGCTGTTTTTCAACTTTTTTGCTTAACTTAATGGCAGTGACGCAGAGCGTGGGAACGATAGTGGGTGGGGGGGTGAATAATTACACCGAATCCACCCATTGAAATAGGGATGTCGAGGGGGGATTTTCAAATTAACAAGTCCAACTGTCT
>CAIPPE010000243.1 GCA_903866825.1 uncultured Methylococcaceae bacterium | reverse complement strand
GTTTAAAATTAAGCGTTATTTGGATATATAATTATGAATACACACGAAGTTGTTGTCTGTGTTGATAACCTTGGCTACGAAGTATCATTGGAAATGCGTAAACTCTATGAGATAGTTACTGATGCAGATGCAGAAAAGCACGGTCAAATTAGAGTTATCGATGAATCTGGTGAAGACTATCTTTACCCTGAAACTGCATTTGATCGTATTAGCCTACCGGAGAATATCATTGAGCATGTTTTTCTTGTGCATGCATAAGCAATTTGTTTGATCAAGGTTCAAGACCCATTTAATAACACACCTTGGATTAACACTTTTAAATATCTTGAGATACCTTCATTGAGGGTGGTTTGAACGACAGCACTTGCGTATAACGCTGATGTTGGCTGGGAGTAACCGTCGGTCAGCAATTGGCACAATTTTGCCTTTCAGTTCCTGGCCAAGTCGAGATCAGTTTTCAAAATTCTCAGCTTTAACCCATTAACCAATAAGATTTGTGCTTTCAGACAGGCATCCATAGATTCTGGTTGGCACCGCGCTTACCGCTCACAGGATGGGGCCACTTGCACTGGCATTTGGTCTGGCTCTGTCATTTACGGTCGTCGGCCTGTTCTTCGCATGTTGCTAGGACTGGTCTTAGGTGTGTGGTATGGAGTCCTGTGTCGGACCAACTCTGGGCGCCACAATTATCCTGGCCAGTCAGGGTGAGAATCTTGGCTCTGCTGCAGTGATCATGGCAATATTCGGCATAGGTGCACTGGTGATTTTGGGAACCTTGTCACATCAAGCCATGCTTCGCTTCAAGTCTTGGGGTTGGATTTTAGTTCAACCATGCTCTAGCATATCCAAGTTGCAACGACTTTAATAGCTGATCCGAATGCCAATGGAGACGCCACGACCAGGTTCCGGTGCAAAGTTGCGTAAATAAGACACCGAGTTACGAATATTTTCATTGAGCAGGTTATTGCCTTTTAAATACACCATGACTTTACTGTCGTGAAAGGTACTCATTTGGTATTCTCCTCCGATACCTAACAGGTAATACCCTGCTGTGGCTGTATCGTTTACGCCGGGTCGATCTTGTGCCTGAGCACGGGTAAAGCGGAGATTACCTGACCATTTATTCTGGATATAATCCAGTTGAAATCCAAAGCGTAAGGGTGGCATACGAGGCACGGCGGCGCCTGTGGCAACAAAGGTTCCATGGGTATAATCACTGAACAAGGTTAAATCCAATGCCCCCTGCCAAGGCTCTGCTACTGGAAAGACCAGTTTGCTTTCATAACCTCTAAAAATAGCGTTACCCTGCATACTGGCAGTCACAGGGGTACACGCACCGGAACTTGAGCCTATTTGACAGGCAGCGTTTGCAGTATTTAAAGCATTACCTAAGGTTGGTATAAAACCTTGAGGCACAAACTCACCTGTCCGTTGCTGGTAAATATAATTATTCGACCAATTATTAAATAAGTCCAGTTCTGCCCGCATCCATTTTGTTTTGAATTTATAGCCAAGATCCAGGTTATAGCTGGTTTCCATTTGTAACAACAGATCACCCAGTTCATAAGTTCGGGTTGCGTCATGATAGCCATTGGAGAACAATTCTTGCACCTGAGGTGCACGCTGGGAACGGGTCATTGCCAGGTTCAGACTGTTAATCTTATCCAGTTTCCATAACGCCGAGGCAGAAGCACTGATTGGCGTATAGTTATAGGATGAGCCAAGCGCATAGTTAGTGGCTTTGCTGCTGTTAAATCTATAGGGTGCTGTATAACTATTACTGGCATTGGGCGTGAGCGTGGTATCGTCTATCCTTAATCCTGTTTGATACTTGACTGAGCCAAACTCCAGTGATTCTAATCCGAACACCCCAAAGCTGTTGCTCTGTGTGGCCGGGACTATATTGGTTACTGTAGAGGGCGTTGTGGGAATATCAACGGTTGGCACGCCGCCAGTCGGAAAATCAAAGGCGGCAAATTGGCTGGAAACGGCCTGAAAACCCACTGTTCCATTTAAAGGGCCGATGGCTTTGTGAGCCAGTTCGATTCGTCCCTCGTAAGTCTTATTACTAAACGAGGTACCTGGGCTGTAAGGTATGCCTGGAACACCGCCGTTCAGTTCAGTATGAGAATAATCGGTATAACCCAAGCGCATGCTGAGTTTGTCAGCAAAACGGAAGGGGGTATTCAACTCACTCTTGAAGTCATATTTTTTTTGTCGTTGATCGATGCGGGTATTGGGATCTGAGTAGGTCAAGCCGTTTGAAGTAAAAGCCCCGCCATCAGGCGCGATACCATAATTATTATGCAACTGATTAAAGGCCAAACCAACAAAACCCTTATCGCCCACGTAAGAGCCACCCACTGAGCCGTTCATGTTTTCTCCAGACGTATTTGGAATGACACCATGACTGTTTTGAACAACCTTGAGTGTGGGGTCAAGAGATTCTGCAGCGGATGCATCAATAGCCGAGCCACCGATGGACATATTGCCCATATCCCGAAACACACCGTCCAGGTGATAAGCCAGATGATTATGGCTACCTTCTGCTTTTAATGCTGTACTGGATTCGCTATACGCTGAATCATAGCGCTGATCAAACACGAGATTAACGGGTTTGGCAGATAAGTGCGTAGGGATGCGGTTATCAATGACATTGACCACGCCACCGATTGCGCCACTGCTGTACAGCAATGTAGCAGGGCCTCGAAGAACTTCTATACTCTCCGCTAAGGACGGGTCAATGCTGGTGGCATGATCAGGGCTTAATTGAGAGAGATCATTGCTGCCGATGCCGTTTTGCAATACACGTACCCTGGGGCCGCTCTGTCCTCGAATTACAGGTGTGCCGACACCGGGACCAAAGGACTGGCTGGTAATTCCCAGTTCCTGCTTCAGCGCATCACCGATGGTATTACCCAGTTTCATGGTTAGATCATCACCGCTGAGCTTTATCATTGGCCGTGCCGAGTTAAATGGCTGGGCTTTTACATCCGCTGTCACCGTTATCG
>CAIPPE010000242.1 GCA_903866825.1 uncultured Methylococcaceae bacterium | reverse complement strand
TAATTTATCGGGACGTCTGGATAGTGCAACTTCAAATGTATTTGAGAGTTCTTTACAAAAACTTTTTGAAAATCAAGGTAGTCTGGTTACGATGAATTTCTCGGGCCTGGATTATATTTCCAGTGCGGGTCTCCGAGTTATATTGATGGTTGCAAAGCGGGCCAAGCAGGCAAAAGGACGTTTAGTTTTGTTCGGCTTACAGCCACATGTCAAAGAAGTATTTGAAATCAGCGGGTTTCTGAAGATACTCGAAGTTGTAAACGATCAAGCCGAAGCACAAGCCTTAATCAAAGCCTAATCAGTCAGTCTTTTATCCCTCTGTGCGGCACCATTCTGGTGCTGCACTTTGCTTTTAAGTGGTGCGTGATTATTAATACTTGATAGTCATATTGTTTAACTCACTGTTTCTGTTTAACATCAATCTATGGCATATAATGTGCTTTTATTCCGAATTAATTGAAAATCAATTTGGAAGCTAAAATTATGGTTGATGTTGCAAGCAATATAAATTTGTCCCCTACTCATAGCAAGGATGCGATACAAATGGCACTTGATTTAGCCTATAAACAAGCATTAAGTCATACAGAAGGACATCTGGCTGACTATATTCCAGAGTTGGCGCTAATGAACCCTGATCGATTGGGCTTGGCTGTCATGACTGCAAAAGGACGGCTTTATACTGTCGGTGATGTTAATGAACCGTTTACTATTCAATCCATTTCCAAAGCCTTTTCTTATTGTCTTGCTCTCGAATTAGTGGGAGCAGAGAAAGTGCGAGCAAGAGTGGGTGTAGAACCCAGCGGTGATGCTTTCAATGCTATCGAATTTGATCCAGTCACCCGTTGTCCGTTTAATCCAATGGTTAATGCAGGTGCAATTACGGTGGCCGGGATTCTGCGTGATGTCTATCAGCAAGACGCTTTTGAAAAGGTACTTGAGCGCTTTTCTAAAGCCGCCTCTCGTCAGCTTGAACTGGATGAAAGTGTGTATCTGTCAGAAAAGGCAACGGGTCATAGGAACAGAGCTATTTCTCATCTACTATGCGCCTCGGGTGTATTAGCAGAACCTGTAGATGAAGCCGTAGACCTGTATTTTCGCCTTTGCTCTATTCGGGTAACCGCCACTGATCTTGCAATTATGGCAGCAACCTTTGCAAATATGGGTGAAAACCCGGTTACAGGTGAAGAAGTTTTTGAGTTAAAAGCCATTCGGGATACCTTGGCGGTAATGTACTCCTGTGGTATGTATGATTTTTCTGGAAGCTGGATTTGTGATACCGGGATACCAGCAAAAAGTGGTGTGGGTGGTGGCGTGATTGGCGTGGTAAACCGTCAGTTGGGTATAGGGTCGTTTGCACCAAGGCTGGATGAAAAAGGCAACTCGGTCCAAGGGGTGATTGCTATCAAATCACTCTCGGACGAGTTGGGCTTACATACCTTCGAATGTTCAAATACCGGTTCTTCGTTTGTTGAGCAGTTAATTCGCTGACGTTATCAAGAGAGCGTGAGTAGAATATCGGTCTTGCTAATCTCACCCGTTAACATGCGATTACTATCAACAACGGGCAAGCGATCGGCTGATGTCTTAGCAAACGCGACCAATACATCAGTTAGCGCAGCATCTGAGTTAACGGTTGGAACATCATCTTCCATAAACACCAGTGACGCACTTAGATGCTGCAGAGTATCATCACCCAAAAAACTCTTCATGTTTTGCAATGAAATACAGCCTTGGTAACATCCAGACTTATCAACTACCCATATATTTTGAATGGGTGAAAGACAAAACATTTCACTGACGGTCTCCGCTGTAACATCTTCATTCACTACGGCCTTAGTGGGCACCTGAAGCTCAGAAACCAGCATTAAATAAGGGAGCTTTGAGTTGATTTCTCCTAGTGCACGGGCATAGATTGATTGTGGACGAATGGCAGCAGAAATATAACGGGCCGTGATCGTGACAACAATCAGCGGAAAAAGAAGATTTGCATCCAGGGTCATTTCAAAGATCATTAAAATAGCCATGAGAGGAGCATGTGATGTGCCAGAGAGTATAGCTCCCATACCTAACGCGGTATAAGTTACCGTATCTAACGGAAGTAATACCTCTAACTGATTACTATAAAGCCAGCCAACCGCCGCGCCTATCAATAAGGTAGGTGTAAAAACCCCGCCGACTGCACCACTGCCAACCGCCGCAGAAGTGGCAACAATTTTTAACAATAACAGGCTGAGAACAAAGCCTGTTTCTGGGTGTTCACTCAGTAACAGTTCTACTAAAGCATGACCGTTTCCCCAAACTTCCGGTTTATAGACCGAGATAACTCCCACTATAAATCCACCCAGCCCCAAGCTGACAGGTAACGGCAAGCGTAAATACTGAAATGCCTGTTTAGTAAGATCCAGGATTTTAAGAAACAAAGGAGAAATAAACCCAGACAGAATGCCGAGCCCTAACACAGGAAAAAATTCAAATTCTAAGGGCGCAGTAAATGAGGGTAGGGTAAAGATTGGATTAATTCCTATCCAATGCCGAATGGTTAAGGTAGCCATCACTGATGCTACCAGTAAAGGACCAAAAGCCTCAATCGCAAGTGATTGAAGCACCACCTCAGCGATGAAAAGTGCACCTGCTAGAGGCGTATTATATGCTGAAGCCATCCCCGCAGCTCCACCACAAGCGACTAACAAACGTAACTTGGGTCTGGATAAATTAAAGAAACGACCTACACTGGATGAGACGAGCGCAACTAATTGCACCATACCCCCTTCTCGACCAATTGATGCCCCAGAACTGATGGCAAACAGCGATGAAAGTAAGCGAGCCAAGGTGGGCCTGATTGAAATAATCCCATCACCCAAGCGAATGACCTCCAGATACTCCTGTGAGCGCATACCTTTAAACAGGCGGCTTCCTAATACAAGCGTTATGCCTCCTAACACTCCTCCCAGGGTCGGAATTAGCAATCTCATTTCAGGGGAGAGATTTTCTGCAATAGCAACGATATCATCAGTACTTCCGGTTAAAAGCCATTTCAAGCCGATATTGGCTTCTCGAAATAAAGCCGAAGCCGCGCCCCCTAATACACCGACTATAGCAGCTAAGACCAGCATTCCATCTTTTGATCGATAGCCTAAAGATTCTCCAATACGGATTCGAATGAGAAGAATAAAGTGAGTCAATAATTGGATCATAAAAATTTAAGCAATAAGTTAATAGGGTTTTTAAAGCCCATAACAATGAGCTAAGTTAATTCTTGGATGGAAGCAGTTAAATATAAAAAAGACCGAAGATTATAAAGTAGAATTTTATTAATCAAATAAAAAATACAGGTCCTGAACTAACTCCATGGTTACCGGGTTTGATAATGACTGAATAAACTTGATATCTGTTTATGTAGTCAGATATCCACAAGAAAATCGATGTAAATGTAGAAATGTGTTAAATTCATAGCGGGGTATAATCTTTAAGATAACCAAACTTCTTTGTAAACCACAAATCAACTATAGGGCAATTATGAACAATATAAGAACAACAATAATCGCTACTGTCCTGGCCCTGCCAATGTTAGCAACAGTCAATGCCGCAACTGCATCTGTTTGTAAGGAGCTTACTAATGCGGCTGGTAGTAACATCGTGGGTTTTATAGACCCCGTCGTTTGCAATACCGATCCATCCATTAAACAATTAGTCAACAGTAACCAGTTTCCTGATGTCAGTTATCTGGGTTTGTGTTATGTATCAAGAGGAGCGATAAATGTTTTATGGGGAACCAAAGAGCTTACCGTAAAAACAGCCTCCGCCTGGACAGATAGTTCCAGTACCTTTGGTGTACCTGTTATCTTTCCACCCACAACACCGCCATCACTTTATGGGGTCGGATATATTGGAACAGTTGCCACTCAGTGGGCTATTTCTGATAGCGAGGGCAAAGATCTGGGGATAATTTATACCCGTGACACCATCAACCTTGGCGAAAATCTAGCAACTGCAGGGAGTGAGGATGATGTCATCATCGGAGGCTCTAAGCTTTTTGAAGGCGCAAAAGGGACAATCAAGTTAAGATCAGTACAGCAACAGTCAGGAAGCGTTGAAGTGGGTACGCTAGGCGGTAAGCTGTGCATCAATTCTCAGGATCAAGATAAAAACCACTAATGAGTTAACCCTGAAGGGTTGGGTATGTTATTCAGAAGTGTCGTTGAGATCAATGACACTTCAGAGGTTGATCTTAGCAACTGTTGAGTTCAAATGACGGTAACTTGAAAAGCTTGTCAACACTGACTTTTATCGTTAAAGTGAGGAAACTAACGACAAGGAGGTTTTTTCATGACAACTATTTCACAACCCAATATCCCCATTAACATCTACCGGTTTTGTTTTAAAACCGATAGCCGGCCTCGTTTGCCTGATTTCCCGGGTTCTGCCTGGCGCGGTGCCTTTGGTCATGCACTTAAGAAGACTGTGTGCGTGGTGCGTAATCAAGCCTGTAATCAATGCATGCTAAAAAATGCTTGTGCTTACAGTATTGTCTTTGAGACACCGCCACCGACTAATACCGAAAAAATGCGCAAGTATACGGCGGCACCTCATCCCTTTGTTTTACAATTTCCCGTTATCGCGGGTCAAGCCAGTACAAGTTACAGTTTAGATGTGATCTTGTTTGGACACGGTCAACGCTACTTCCCTTATATTGTTCATGCTTTTAAACTAGCCGGTCAACACGGGATTGGAGGGCGCCAGCAAGTGTTTAATCTGGAAAGAGTTGACGAGATTAATCAACGGGGCGAAGCTGAAACAATCTTTGAAGACGGAGCGCTTAACCCCCTAAAGCCTCCTGAAAAGATAGTGATTCCCCTGATGCCTCAACAAATCAAAATAACCTTTCATACGCAGTTACGTCTTAAACAGGATAACAAGAATCTCGGCGCTCCAGGCTTTAACTTTGGCACCTTCTTCAATATCTTACTCAGGCGGATCTCTATGATTAGTTACTTCTATACGGATTCACCCTTAGAGACCGATTTTGCCGCCTTGACCGCTAAAGCAAGAACGGTTCAGTTTAGTTCACAACAACTCGACTGGTACGATTGGACGCGCTATTCCTCACGGCAACAAACTGAAATTATCATGGGCGGCGTGATGGGGTTTGTAGAATTAAGTATGCAAGACCTGGAAGACTTTTGGCCTTACTTGTGGCTAGGGCAATGGACACATCTGGGTAAAGGAACCAGCATGGGCATGGGGGCTTACCAGATTGAGATGACAAGCTTGTCAAATACCTAAGACTGATTGAATGCAGATATACTTTCTACCGACTTAATCATCACGGATCTATGCAAAGCTAATGAGTATAAAAACAATTTTACTGGCAGTGACCGGACTGACTCCACAAGTGATCACGGAAACCTTATATGCTTTGCATCAACAAGGTCAGGCAATGCCAGAACAAATCCATATACTCACGACTGCCGAAGGTTATCAACGGGCGCGTTTAACTTTGATTAATGATGGCTGGTTACAACGTTTTTACGATGATTATCAAATAACCAAACCTAACTTTAATGAAAGCAATATACATATCTTGCAACAAGAGAATGGCGAGCCTTTAGCCGATATTCGTACCCAGGCAGATAATCAAGCCATGGCCGATGGTATTACCGAGTGGATTAGAGTCTTAACAGCTGATCCCTCTACGGCTTTGCATGTATCCATTGCGGGAGGTCGCAAAACAATGGGCTTTTATGCCGGATACGCACTCTCTTTATATGGGCGTACCCAAGACCGTTTGAGTCATGTGCTGGTATCGGCTGATTATGAAGCACATCCACAGTTTTATTATCCGACGCCTTATTCACAGGTTATCTATGGTAATGATCCGACCCGCAAGCCCCTTGATACTCAAAACGCAAGCGTGATGATTGCTGATATTGCCTTTGTACGCTTACGTCATGGTCTGGATACTGCCTTACTGCAAGGTAAAAGTAGCTTTAGTCAATCGGTTAACAAGGCTCAACAAGCCTTAGGTGCGGCTTATTTGCGTATTGACTTAAAGGCACATAGGATTAAAGCGCACGACACACTGATTAAACTGATACCGGCTGATTTAGCGTTTTATAGCTGGTTACTTAAACGCCAGTTGGCAGAGCAACCCTCGCCCAAATGTCCGAGTGAAGGAGCGCCAGAGCTGGACTATGCAGAGCAATATCTTCAGGAATACCGCTTAATCACCGGTGAGTTAGGGGGTACAGATAGAACCCTGAATACGTTAGAACAAGGTATGAGTAAAACCTTTTTTGAACAGCGTAAATCCCGTATTAACAAACTATTGCAACAAACCTTAGCACAGGCCGCCTCTGCTTATTTGATCAGTCCGGTGGGTAAACGCCCGAATACCCGGTATCAAATACTATTGGCAACTGATCAGATTGAATATTTATAGGAAAAAACGCATGGCTATTACCCCGTTACTCGAACAATCCAGTCGTATTGCCTTAGCTGCTTTCTTACATGATTTAGGGAAGTTTGCTGAACGGGCAAAGATACCTGTTAAGCAAGACGTTCTGGATGCCAATAAGCAACTGTATTGCCCTCATCATAAGAAATTTACCGATGATAAGGGTTGGTTTAGTCATGTTCATGCGGCTTATACCGGCTTGGCAATGGATCTGATAGAAGATTACCTACCAGATTTAACGGGTGCAGATTTTGCGCCTTTTGGTTCATGGAAAACTAAAGAAGCGGATGATTCATTTATCAATGCCGCTGCCATGCATCATAGACCAGATACTTTTCTGCAATGGGTGATTGCGACAGCTGATCGTGTTGCCTCTGGTTTTGATCGTGAAGAGTTTGAAAAATATAACGAAGCAGAAGAAGGTACTTCTACCGGTAAGAATCACTATACCGCTCGACAATTACCCTTGTTTGAGCAAATTCGCTTAGACAGCAAAGACCAGCAGGACTATACCTATCGTTATCCGCTTAAGCCTTTATCACCGAACAGTATATTTCCTGTGATCGCTAACCAGTGCGAAGGGAATGACGATAAAGCCGCGCAAGACGAATACCTAAAGCTCTGGCAGGGTTTTGTTGATGCCTTAAAGCTAATGCCTAAGTCGCACCGTAATAATTGGTCTTTATGGTTAGATCACTTTGAAACTCTATGGGGTGTTTATACTCAAGCCATTCCTTCGGCGACGGCGTTTAATATTCGGCCTGATGTATCACTCTATGACCATTCTCGTGTTGCAGCAGCGATGGCAACCGCCTTGTGGCGTTATCACTATGAGCATAATGAAACCGATGAGGTAACGGCTAAAGAACTTAAAGCCCAAGAAAAGAGCTGGGAAGATAAAAAGTTTTTACTGGTACAAGGTGACTTCTTTGGTATTCAGGATTTTATCTTTGCCAGTGGTGGAGAGACCAATAAGCGTGCCGCTAAACTTCTACGGGGCCGGTCATTTTATGTGTCTTTGCTGAGTGAGTGTGCAGCATTAAAGGTTTTAGATGTTCTGGATTTACCTTCTACCAGCCAAGTGATTAATGCGGCGGGTAAATTTATGATTGTGGCGCCTAATACCCAAGCAACGGTTAAGAAGTTATTGGATGTTCAACAAGAACTGGATCAGTTGTTTTTAACGCATAGTTGGGGACAAGCGGGCGTGGGCTTAGCTTGGACAGAAGCTTCTTGTAATGATTTTAGACGAGGTAAGGGGGGTAAGTCCAGTCCTTATAAGGCGTTGATAAAGAAACTCTTTGAGCAGTTGGAAGTGATTAAGAATCAACGCTTGAATCTATGTGCGGGTTCAACACCGATTATCTTTAAGGAGTTTCTAGATAGTTTTGATAACAATAAAGGTGTGTGTAAGGTGGATGGCAAATCACCGGCCAGCGAACAACTTGATATAGAGACCTATATTGGTCGCTTAGCGTATGATCAAATTGAAACAGGGACTTGGTTAACCAAGCGTGAGCGTATTTTAATTACTCGAAATAGCTTGGAGATGAGGAGTACCTTGAAAATCCCTATGTTTGGTTATCACATTAGTTTTGTTGAGAATGAAGAGATTCAAGGTAAATTTGGAGAGCAAGCTAAAAATGGTAATCTCTTAAGAGCATGGGACTTTTCTTTACCCGAATCGTCTGATGGCGCTTTATGGAAAGGTTATGCAAGACGCAGTATTAATGCTTATGTGCCCTTATTTGACCAAAAATCACAAGATGAATCTAGTCTAGGAAAATACAAAGGTGAAGAATCATTAGAGTTAGGCGATGCAAAAACCTTAAACCATATTGCTTGTGAAGATCAGCAATTACAAACCAATCATCAATGGTTAGGTATTAGCGCCTTATCAACACTGAAAGGTGATGTCGATAATCTAGGCATGATCTTTCAATCCGGTTTGGGTGAAGATGTCAGCTTTAGTAAAACAGCGGCCTTATCTCGGCAAATCAATGCCTTCTTTACAGTGTATTTACCTTGGTTATGCGAAACAAAGTACCCTAACACCTATACCGTATTTGCGGGTGGCGATGATTTCTTTTTAATAGGCCCGTGGTTATCGCAAATTAAACTAGCCAGTGAAATGCGACAAGCTTTTCAACGTTATGTTGCCAACAATAAAGAAGTACACTTCTCGGCAGGGATTAGTACCACAAAACCTGGCTTACCGATTGGTCAATTAGGTGAGATGGCAGAAACAGCACTTGAAACAGCTAAAGGCTACAATCCTGAAGATAAAACGCCAGCGCCTAAGAACGCAGTGACCTGTTTTAATCAATCCATGTTTTGGGATGAGTTTAGTGCCTTGGAATTGCGTCGAGGTCGCTTGCAACAATTACATCAAGAAATGAACTTAAGTACCGGTTATGTGTATGGATTATTAACCTTGATCAACATGGCTGAAAAGGTCAACGAAAGACCAGAGAATGCCATCTGGCACAGTTACTTTGCTTATCGTACTGTGCGAATGTTGGAGCGTAATAAGGGACTTGATAAAGATCAGAGGAAACGTTGGCAAGCAGAGTTGGCTGAAGAGATCGCTAATGCAGGCATTATTAGACACAGTGGTAATTACAGGGTCGCCTTGTTTTGTCATTTATATCAACAGCGTAATTAATTTAAATTGAATAGTCGTCGTTTACTCAACATCATCAAACAAAGAGATCAACATGGATATAAAACTGACTAAGACCAATAACAAGCTTGACCCAGAATTATTTAATACGGTTGCCCAAGAATGGGCTAAAGAGATTGCGGGTAATGATCCAAGAAAAACGGATAACAAACCGACTCAATTACGCAAGTTTTATGATGAATTAGTGTTATGGGATAACAAGGTATTAATGCATCCAGAAAAGTTTGATGATTATTTACCTTTTATTCGAATGCTGAATGCAAAAGCGGCTTATGCAAAGGGTCGTAAATTGGTCCATGACAAATATGTTGGATTGCTTAATAGTGGCTTACAACAAGTCACTGATTCAGACACATTACACACTTTTAAATTGTTCATGGAAGCATTCATGGGCTTTTACAAACAAGAACGCCCTAACTAACAGGAAGTAGATTTATGCAACTCACTCATATACAAAAACTGACCGGTCAAATTGAGTTACTCAGTGGCTTACATATTGGTAGTGGTAACACAGAAATTCATATTGGCGGTACGGATAACCCAGTGATTACTAATCCAATCACACAACAACCGTATATTCCGGGTTCTAGTATCAAAGGAAAAATACGCAGTTTGCTGGAATGGCATTTAGGGGTAGTCAGTCAAACAGACGGACACCCGTTGACGTTTAAGCATATTAGTAAGATAGATCCTAAAGTCCGAGATAAAGCTAAAGCACTGATCAAATTATTTGGTGGTGCCCCTGATGGTGATATTGATCAAGCTTTATTAGCTGAGATTGGTCCCAGTCGCTTAGCCTTTTGGGATTGTGCGCTTGATCCAAAGTGGGTAAAAGAAATGGATGATAAAAACTTACTGCTCACCGAAGTTAAAATGGAAAACACCATTGATCGAATCAAAGGCACAGCAGAACATCCACGCAATACCGAGCGCGTACCGGCAACCGCTAAGTTTGATTTTAACTTAACCATTCGTGTTCATGATCATGAAGACTTAAGCAGTACTATTTTGTTGGGGCTTAAGTTATTAGAGTTAACCGGCTTAGGTGGATCAGGTTCACGCGGATACGGAAAAATAGTCTTTAGGGATTTAACGTTAGATGGGGAAGACTTTCAAGCAAAACTTGATCAAGTCAAAATCCAAGAGGCAAGCTAATGCTACCTTATGCCAAATTTATAAAGAAGACTTATGAAATCTTATAAACTTACTTTAACCCTGCAATCAGCCTTTGCTACACCATTAAAGGGTGATACCTTGTTTGGTCAATTGTGTTGGGCTATTCGTAATCGCTTGGGTGAAGATGCTTTAACTGATTGTTTAGCAGGTTATACCAACAGCCAACCGTTTGCCGTGGTTTCGGATGCCTTTCCTGAATATTATTTCCCGTTACCTAAGTTACCGAGTTGCTTTTATCAGTTACCCGAAGGTCAGGATCGTAAAGCCATTAAGAAAAGAATCTGGTTGCCAGAAGCCACGCTTCAACAACCGATTAATCAATGGTTGAAGCAGGCGGTTAACGCAAAAGCGTTAGTAACAGTAACAGAGAGCAAACACGCCACTCAATTAAGTGAGAAACATCCACACGCTCATAACACTATCAATCGCCAAACGAATACGACTGGTGAGGGTGGCTTTGCGCCTTACAGTGTGGAACAGGAATGGTTTGTGCCCGGTTTACGATGGTCAATCTATTTATTGTTAGATACCGCTCGATTAAGTGTAGAAGACTGTCAGCAATGTCTTGATGATATTGGCGCCTTTGGTTTTGGTAAAGATGCCAGTATCGGCTTGGGTAAGTTTAGTATTGACGCTTTTCAAGAATACGCTTTACCCGCACAAGCCTCAGCAAATGCCTGTTTAACCTTGGCACCATGTGCGCCTCAAGGCAAAGGTTTTGATAGTCAGCACAGTTATTATCAACTGTTTACCCGCTTTGGTCGGCACGGTGATATTGCGGTGCATCAAGAAGGAAAGCCCTTTAAGAATCCGGTGTTATTAGCTCAAACAGGGGCAGTGTTTAAAACCTTACCGCCTCAGTCCGGGTTTATTGGTCAAGGCGTGGGTGGTCAGGGTGAGTTATCAAAAACGCTTAAAGCGACCATTCATCAAGGTTATGCACCGGTGTTGGCAATCAATTTTAATGAGAGTGTAAACTCATGACACATTTTTTAGACCACTACACGCTAAGATACACGCCGTTGTCACCTGTGCATATAGGGACTGATGAGAGTTACGAGCCTACCAACTATATCATTGATGACAACACTTTATACGAGTTTGATATTGAGGGAGCAATCAATGCTTTAACTGCTAAAGATCGATCTGAGTTGGACAAAATAGTGAGTAAACCTAATGCTCAAATGATTAAGTCAGTTCAGAAGTTTTTTTATGATAAACGTGATGCTTTAAAACCGTGGGCTATTAATACCATTCCGGTATTAGAGGGTGTGGCTAACTTTTATAATGGTCGAGTTGGAAAAGTAGTCAATCATGAAGGTGGTGGTGGCGAGGTTATCAATAATTTAGAAATTAATCGATGTGCCTATAATCCGGTTAATCGTCAGCCTTTGTTATTTGGATCTTCGGTAAAAGGTGCAATACGTACCGCATTGCTAAATCATCATAATAAGAATCAAGCTTTGCAAAAAACTACAGATCGGAGAACTGGAAAACTACGTACTGAAGATAATAAGGAACTACAACAACGCTTACTCAAATATGAAGCGGGTAAATTTCACCTTGATCCATTACGCTTAGTATCGGTGGGTGATGCAAATTGGGTTAACCAGGATGATTTGCCTAAGTCAAAAATATGTATGACGGTTAACCGTAAAAAACATAAAGTAGTGGATGAGAATGGAACCGAACGACCCAGTCAATCCGAAGGTAATCAAAGTTTGAATAAATTACTTGAATGCGTACCTGCTTGGCGTTATCGCGCATTTTCTGGTCAATTGACTTTACAGAACATTAATTCTATAAGAGCAGATTTACCTTCTTCAAAACTACCTGAAAGTAAGTTTTGTTATTCTATGATAGATATTGCGAAAATCTGTAGTTCATTTTATCTCCCTAAATTGAAAGCAGAAGTTCGATTAATGCGTGATCGTGAGTTTGTTGATAAGGTGTGGGATAAGAGCATTCAAACATTAATAGCCTCAATTGCTGATCAAGTCAGGAGTGGCAATGTATTTCTCTTGCGCATAGGTCGTCATTCAGGGGCGGAGTCGGTCACTTTAAATGGTGATGGTGTAAGAAATATAAAAATTCTGGAAGGTAAAGATCCTGTTACAAAAAAACAAAAGTATACTTTTGATGATGAGACTAAAACGCTTTGGCTAGCCTCACAGCATAAAGAGCAACGCACCGATTTATTACCCTTTGGGTGGGTTTTAGTTGAAGTTGAAAGTAATGGCGCATCATTAGATTTGCCTTTATTGAGTGAAATTTGTTCAAGCCAATACAGTGATGACAGTATTTGGGCACAGAAACTGGCTCAGCAAAAGACTCAGTTCGAGGAAATTCGTCATGAGGCTATAGAACGCCGTAAACAAGAAGAAATTGAGCGTTTAGAAGAAGCTGAAGTTGCAAGGGCGAAGATGGAAGCCGCTCAACAAAAAGAACTTGAAGAATCTGCTAAAG